>PGXE01000001.1 GCA_002838935.1 Thermoplasmata archaeon HGW-Thermoplasmata-1
ATTCGAGAAATATGGCCGGCCTTTATATATGAGAATCAGATGATCATTTATAAACTATTTAAATGAAATACCTGAAAAAGACAATCGTGCCACACAGCAGTTGTATGCGGACAGCGCGGATGCGAAGAGCAGAATTACGAGAGGGATTGCAACCCCGTAATATATCGGTTCGAGCGTCCCGGCCATTGGCGAGTTGTTCTCGAAGTAGTAGAATATGGTCGCCTTCTGCGCATCCGCGAACTTTTCAACGATTGGCGCTATGAGGTTGACAAGCCAGGTGAATCCCGCGAGCATGATCCCTATGCCCATTGCCGCTTTCCTCCTGCCCGATATGGCCGAACCGAGGAATGCCATGCCGCCAAATACCATGCATGCGGGTGCGGCATCAAGCACCTCGAGGAGCAGGTCGCCGGGGTCTGACACGAAGCCCTCGGTCAGTGCCGCCGCAATCTCCATAGACCCTCCGATGAAAAGCAGTATGAGCAGCAGCCCGCCGACGACCGCAAGATATTTTTCGGTCGCGATCCTCCAGCGCTTCACGGGCTGGGCCATCAGCAGATCGATGGTGCGTTCCTCCTCTTCGCCCGCAAGCAGTTTGGCGCACTGCGTCACGGCGAATATTGAGAGTGCGATGCCGAGGAATTTGAGGAACTCCATCTGGAGGAAACCGTGCGGCGTCATCATGTCCTCGAACTCGCCGAACATCTTTTTCATGGCATCCGGCATGGTTTCCCAGAATCCTTCAATGCCTTCTGTCCCACTCTCTCCCCCTTCCCCTAGGAAAACAGGATAAATTGCGACCATCATGACGCCGTAGAGAGCGAATGCCACCCCCCATCCGACGAGCGCCCACTTCATGTCCTTTAGGGTCTTGCTGAAGATGTGGAATCCCATTCACACGCCCCCGTTGTAGTAGGTCATGAAAACCTCTTCCAGGTCGGGCTCGTGGCTTATGAAGTCGATTACGTCGTATGCGGCGGCGGCTCTTATCAAGGGGCCTATTGCACCCTGAACCGTGCAACGCACCATATCCTTCTCGGCTGCTATGTCGCTGACACCGGGAACTCCAAGGAATGGACCTGTACCGGGGCTTCTATCAAAAGTCATCTCGACCCGCCTCCTTGCGATTTCCTTTAGCTGCGCCACCTTCCCTACAGTTGCGAGTTTCCCCTCGCGTATTATGCCGAATCGGTCGCAGACGCGCTGGACCTCGGGCAGTATGTGGGAGGAGATGAATACCGTGGCGCCGCGTTTTGTCGCCTCGCGTATCATGCGGTGGACCTCCTGCTGCATCAGGGGGTCGAGGCCGGAGGTCGGCTCGTCGAGTATGAGGAGCGGCGGGCGGTTCATAAATGCCTGTATTATCCCTATCTTCTGCTTGTTGCCTTTGGAGAGGTCGCCTATATTCCTCTCAAGTTCGTCTTCGCACCTCAGCCTGCCTGTGAGATGTTTTACATAACTCCAGTCCGCGCCTCCGCGCAAGCTTGCCACGAATTTGAGGAACTGCCACCCCGTCATGTTTTCGTAAAGCGAGAATTCGCCCGGAAGGTAGCCGACGCGCTTTCTTATCTCAAGACTGTGCGTCCGGTGGTCATGCCCGAAGATGCGCGCGGCTCCGCCCGTCGGCCTTATGAAATCCAGGATGGTTCGTATGAGCGTCGTCTTGCCTGCGCCGTTGGGACCGAGAAAACCGAACACTTCCCCTTCGTAAACGTCGAGGCTGAGGTCTATGACACCTCTTGATTTTCCATAGAATTTGGTAAGGTGGCGGGTGGAGATGACGCTTCTTCTGTTTATTGAAGTGTGAATTTGTTGATGGCCCGAAGAAACCTGTAATAACATAATAGGAGATTGAAGTAGATATTAGAAAAAGATTTGCGTTGCCGCGAGCATAGAATTGCGGTTGGGGGATATGGGAGAACAAGGGATGGGTTTTAGCTGTTCGGTTTACCGCTTATGCTTTCCCCATCTCTATTATGATTTTATCCCCTTCAATATCCCATTCCTTGCCGTTTGCAATCTCTTTTGCATCGACAAAACCGAATGACGAAGCGCGCGTTTCGCCTGCGATATGCTTTATCCACTCGTCGCCTAGAAGGCTCGTCCATTCCCCGGGCGCATTCACGAGAACGCCTATCCTGTCCTCTATGTGCAAATCGGCCTCCTTTCTCATCTCCTGTATCCTTCTGACGAGTTCGCGTGCGAGTCCCTCGGCCCGGAGTTCGTCGGTTATGTGCGTGTCCAGCATGAGCGAGAATTCGCCCACGTCCATCCTTCCGATCCCTTCCTTTTCGTGGGATTCCAGCTTGAAGAACGAAAGGTCGAGTTCGTGTTCGCTTCCGCCAAGGTTTATCTTCACAGGCAGGCCCGCGGAAAGCGTTGCCGCTATCTTCTCGCCGCCCATCTCGTCGAGTATCGCCTTTACCTTGCCCGCGTCCGCTTTGAATGTCGGCCCGATCTTCGCGGGATTCGGCCTTGCCGTCTTCTCCATGAACGACGCGGCGTCCGGCGCGAACTCGACCTCCTTGACGTTTATCTCCTCTTTGAGTATGTCGAGCAGAGGCTCTATGTCCGCCCGTTCCTTAGCGGGACAGACGAGCGTCGCAAGGAACAGCGGCTGCCGCACCTTTATGTTTACCTTCGCCCGCAGAGCCCTTCCGCCTTCCGCAAGCTCCCGTATGCGCTCCATGCCGCGCTCCAGGTCCGGCAGGTCGAGTTTCTCGTCGTAGGACGGATAATCGGTGAGGTGGACCGACTGCGCCATCGCGCCCGTCCTGAGGTTTTGGTATATCTCCTCCGCGATGAACGGTATGAAGGGGGCAAGCAGCGCCGAGACCCCGGAAAGCACCTCCCACATAGTCGAGTAGGCGGACCGCTTGTCAGCCGTCATCTCCTCGCTCCAGAACCTCTTGCGGCTCCTCCTTACGTACCAGTTGGAGAGGTCTTCGATAACGAAATTCTCCATCGCCCGGGCCGCCCTGTGAGGTTCGAAGGAATCGAGAGCGAGCGTCGCTTCGCGGACAAGCGAGTTGAACCTGCTTAACAGCCACCTGTCGAGTAGTGGCCTCTTTCCAGCAGGAACGTAATGCGGGTCCCTGTCGAATCCGTCGAGTTCGGCATAGCTCGTGAAGAATCCGTAGGTGTTCCAGAGCGTCAGTATGAACTTGCCAAGCGCCTCCTTTATCGCGTCCTCGTAGAACCGTTTCGGCATCCAGGGGGCGTTAGTCGAGGCGAAGTACCAGCGCGTGGCGTCCGCGCCCTCCCGGTCGAACACCGCCATCGGGTCGAGGTAGTTGCGCTTCGACTTGCTCATCTTGTTGCCGTCCTTGTCCAGCACGAACTCCATGACGAGGACGTTCCTGTATGGATTGCGGTTGAAGACGGCTGTCGATATCGCCATCAGCGAGTAGAACCATCCTCTCGTCTGGTCTATCGCCTCGGAAATGAAATCGGCGGGGAAATTCTCCTCGAATTTCTCCCTGTTCTCGAACGGGTAGTGCCACTGCGCGAACGGCGCTGAGCCGGAATCGTACCACGTGTCTATGACTTCAGGAGTCCTCTGCATCGCGCCGCCGCACTTAGGGCAGCGCACGTCCAGTTCGTCAACGTAAGGCTTGTGAAGGTCGAGGTCATTCGGTGCGTTCTTCGAGAGCGAGCGAAGTTCTTCGATGCCGCCGACGCAAAGCTGGTGCCTGCACCCTTCGTTCCCGCACGTCCATATCGGCAGCGGCGTCCCCCAGTACCTGTCGCGGGAGAGCGCCCAATCCCTGACATCCGATATGAACGAGCCGAAGCGCCCTTCCTTCACGTGCGCCGGCACCCAGTTCACGTTCTCGTTGTTGGCCACGAGGTCGTCCTTTATCCTGCTCATGGCTATGAACCACGATTCCCTTGCGTAATAGATAAGCGGCGAGTCGCAGCGCCAGCAGAAAGGATACTGGTGCTTGTGCATCTTCCTTGCCACGAGGAGTCCGCGCGCCTTCAAGTCCTCGATTATCTTCTCGTCAGCGTCCTTGACGAACATGCCCTTCCACGGCGTAACGGCATCGGGAAACGTGCCGTCGAGGTTGACTAACTGTATTACGGGAAGGCCGTAGAGCTTTCCGACCTCGTAGTCGTCCTCGCCGAAAGCGGGCGCTATGTGCACTATGCCGGAGCCGTCCTCCATGGTCACGTACTCGGCGAGCGTAACGAAGTGTGCCGGCTTGTCAGGCTTTGCGAAATCGTAGAGCGGCTCGTAGCGCATCCCTTCAAGGTCGCTTCCCATGTAGCGTTCGACCACCTCGTATTTCTCGTTCTTGAACATCTCTTTGGCTCTTGTCTCGGCCATCACCAGAAGTTCGCCGGTCCCCCTTTTTATCCGGGCGTAGGTCTCACGCGGATGGACCGCAAGCGCGACGTTGGAAATAAGGGTCCAGGGCGTGGTGGTCCAGGCCAGGAAATAGGATTCCGGCTCTACGCCCGCCATGCGGAACTTGACGAATACCGAAGGGTCCGAAATCTCCTTGTATCCTTGCGCGACCTCGTGGCTTGAGAGCGCTGTCCCGCAGCGCGGGCAGTAGGGTATGACCTTGTGGCCGCGATATAGAAGACCCTTTTTCCATATCTCCTTTAGCGACCACCAGACGGATTCGATGTAGTCGTTCTTCAGGGTGATGTAGGGATCGTCCATGTCGAGCCAGTAGCCAAGGCGCGACGACATCTCCCGCCACGCCTTCTCGTAGTGGAAGACAGACTCGCGGCAGTGCTCGTTGAACTTGGCTATACCGTAGGCCTCGATGTCCGTCTTGTCCTTCAGGCCGAGCTTCTTTTCGACCTCTATCTCGACAGGAAGGCCGTGGGTGTCCCAACCCGCCTTGCGCAGGACGTAGTGCCCCTGCATCGTCTTGTAGCGGTTGAAGAGGTCCTTCATCACGCGCGTGAGGACGTGCCCCGGGTGCGGCATGCCGTTAGCGGTCGGCGGCCCTTCCAGAAATACGAACGGCGCACAGGTCTTGCGGTTCTCTATCGACTTCCTGAAGATATCCCCCTCTTTCCAGAAACAGGATACTCTCTTCTCGACTTCGAGGGGGGTGTATTTCTTCGGGGCTGCCTTTATCATCAAAACGCACCTTCATAAAGCTCGATATACTTAAGCAGAATGGGGGAACGGTTAAAAATGGTTTTGGGGAGGGAATCCCGCCCTGCGGCATCAAAGGGAACCTATCTTTTCAAGCAGACGCACCATCTCCCCGGTGAACGGATGCTCCGGGTTTTCCCTTACAAAAACGCTCGAACTGAAGCTCTGCGGGAGTTCGCAGTAGCAGGGTATCGCGGCGAGCATCGGCGCGTCTATCGCATTTGCAACCCTCTCCGCGTGTTCCGGTCTTATCACTTTGTTTACGACGAGCCCCATCTTCTTCTGGAGACCGCCGTAGAACTCCTGTATGAGCCGCGATGTGCCGTCTATGTCGAAGTTGTCGGGCTTTGCGACCAGCAGTATCTTGTCTGCCGAGAGCACGGCGTTTATCGATGCGTAGGTCACGCCCGGCGAGGTATCGATTATCACATAGTCGTAGTCTTTTAGCTCCTTCTTTGCCTGCATGAACCTCTTTAGCGAGTTGAGTTGCGCATTGCGATCGCTTGAAACCGATTTCCTTACAGCGTCCATCTCGGGGTTCGCGAGGCCGACCCGCAGTTCGCCCGAAACGCCGTTTCCAAGCAGGCCCGTCGCATCCGTCAGCACGTCGGGCACGCAGCCGTTGCCGTCGAGATAGTCGTTTAGCCACATCTCGCTTTTCATTGGTATTATGTTGTGCAGGTTCGGCGACTCCAGATCGAACTCCAGAAGGCAGACCCGTTTGCCCTGCATCGCCGCGACCGCCGCAAGATTTAACGAGATGTTCGTCTTGCCTGTCCCGCCCTTGTAGGAATGCACCACAATCGTATCCATATCACTCGCCGCCCAAGTAGAAATAAACCTTCTTTGGCGCCTCGCCGGAAAGCTTTCCCCGTTCGCGCTTCACGTAACCGCGCCCCACGAGCTGGTTGAGATATGCCGATTCTATCGAACGCGAGCGCCCGGTTTTAGCCGAAACCTCCTCAGCCGTCGCCCTTTCGAGTTCGTAGAGGGACATGGCGCTCTGCCGCAGATGGTCGGGTAGTTCCAGCAGGGCCATGGCGTCAAGAGGACTGCCCTTTGATTTCGAAAAATCGGCGATGCGCCTTCCGGTTACCCCCTGTTCTATTAGCTGTTCCATCTTTGAGTTCAACTCAACGAGATTGTCCCTTATCTGCTCGAGAAGCACCTCTATGTCCATGAATCGTAATATGGCTTGCAGTATATTTGTTTTTATGTAAAACAGAACCACACTCGTTTTCCTTGGTTTTGCCTTATTTTTCATTGCAAACCCTTTTTTAATGCGAACGGATTTTGGAAGTTCATGCGAAACGGGAAAGGGACGGGGGTGATACGTCGCATTGTCGTACAGTCTGCCTGTTTTAGCTCCGTAGCCGTATCCTTCGTAGTTTTGCAAAATCACCTTCCACTGCTCTCTTCCGCCGGCAGGGCGTTTGTCAACGTCTCGCTGTTCCCCCTTTTCATCGCCCTTCTTGCGGTGACCCTGATTGCGCTGCGGTTGTCACGCGCCAGACTCGCAGTGTCTGTTATAATAAATCTCTCAATCTCGGCGTCCCTGCTTTTATCCATGGCTATTTCGTCGATAGCGGGAGCAGCGGCAAGCCCGGTTCTAGTATTAATAGCGCTCGCGCAGGCTGGTGCCGGCTACGTAACCGGATTTGCGCCATTGTCGGAATACCTGCCGCGTTCGAAGCCGCAGGATTACATCCGCCACGCTTTAATCGCTTCCGCGTGTCTGGGCGGAACGATTGCGGTATTTCAATCGGTCTATATCGTTTCGGCGTCGCTTCTGTCATTGTCCGACATTTCTGCGCCATTCTCAATCGCGGCACCGCTCTTGCCTGTGCTTGTCCTCTGCATATCGCTTTTGGCTGTCGCTCTCGCGTCCGCGTTTCGCATTGACTATCGGGAAATCGACAGGTCGGAGGATTGTGAAATCGTCCGCCACACGCCGAGCGCAGTGCAAATCGCGGTGGCTGCGACCTTCTTTGCGATGATGCTTTTTTCATTCGGCATCGCCTACGCCCATAACTACGACTCACTGCCCCAGACGGGATACGCAGTGCTATTTACCGGACTTGCGGCACTCGCCTTCACCCCTCTTTTCTGGCAGCTTGCGAAAAACAGGAAGATACAAACCACATTTTACCTATGTGCTGTCGTGATAGGAATCTCGCTTGCCCTCCAGATAGGCCTTGGCGGCTCGATATCCAATTATATTATCGACGGTTTGATACTGGCCTGGCTTCCATTCTCCCTCGTTTACGTCTATGAGCTGGCAGGCCGAAAGGACGCAGATGCCGTGACCGTCGGCAGCGCTTCGATACCGCTGCTTCTATTTGCAGGAAGCACGGTGGCAAGATTTTTCGGTGGCACGGGGCCGCTCATAATAGGCGCCACAATAATCGCATTCTCGGTGGTTTTCGCGGCAGCGCTCCCCCACGTAGAGACGCGGCTTTCGGAAAGCGACGAGATGCGCGATTATCTTGAAGCCGCGAAAAGGGAGAAAGGATCGCTTGATTGACATGGAACTGGATAAATGAATCGATTGGTAAGCGGGAGACTGGGACGGGCGGCTTTTCGCGAACAGCCGGGCATTCTGTTGAACAAAATATCATCTGGCGGTCAAAAAAACATTTAAGCCGGCAACGCGCTATGGTATGATGTGAAAAAACATCCCGGCGACTTTCGTCGGCGGGGCGAAAACTGAAAAACCAGGATAGAATCAAACGAAATGGGCGATTGAGATGGTCATAAACGGGCGCGGCAAACAGTTGACGGTGGTGTTGGCATTCTTTGCGATGTTGTTTGCGTCGCTTGCCGGGTGCGTTCTGCCTGAGGGCGGGGCCGGCTCTGCGAATTTAGCATCGCCCGCTCCGTATAATGAGAACGAACGCACTAGCAACGTTTTGCTCGACGAGCGGCATCCTACGCCGGAAAAGAACGTGTTGTATCTACACGGCGGAACTGTCGACAAAGGATCTTCACGACCCCAGACCGTATTATGGATGAATCCGCTTTTGGACGACCCGGCTGCAACTGAGGACACCGCGTATTCCGTGTGGTTCGGGGGAGCCGGCATGTCGGTTACCCATAGAAAAGTCAACGTTTCGTTCCCTCTCAACGCGCCGCTGTCAAAAAACCTCGTGATGCAGGAGGGGGGAGAAGCCGTTGCCCGTATACGTGTGGAAGTTATCCAGACGCATGCGAGTTATTCGCTTTGGACCGCGTTTTGGGTGGACGGGGCCGAATACTCTTCTAATAAAGTAGATTACGAGGTCGCATCAACCGATAGCTCACATGAATTCAGGATGTCGGTGCCGGCGCAGATAGATTCCGGGAGTAATGTTTCTTTTTCCATCTACGTGCAGGGCGTTTCCGATATTACCGAGTTGGAAGCAGATGTCATCTATGTAAATGTATACGTGGACGGTTCAAGCAGTATAACTCTGCCTATAGCGGCCTTATCCGACAAGGTCGAATCGCCGTCACCAGAAGACGACGGCACGGACGACGATTCCGACGAAAGCGGTGAAAATGAAGATGACGACGAGGACTCCGGGGATGGCGACAATGAAACGTCAAAGAGCAAAGGGGAGAGGGGAGCTTCGATAGAGGAGAGTGGCACCACCGTCCAGCAGGATCAGAACGGCAGGTGGATAGCATATAAGACAGTGACGATAAGCAACGATTTCGGGGGCGCCGCCTCTTGTTCGCTATCCCTCGACACAGTCAACGGCAACCTCGTCGCCGAAGCTTGGGACAATAAGGGATACGCGGTAGGCATAATTCTTCAGGGCATGGGCAACACGCGGGAAGCGGCCATGTCGAATCTCAACGACCTGTATTACACCCACCAGGATTTCGTAAGCGGCAAAACCCTTTCGCTTTCGACCTGCGTGGACGACCAAAGCGACAACTGGAACGACAAGTCCGCATCCATCTACGCGAACGTTCCCAAGACCGCCGAATATTCGCTATATCTCGACACCGTCAACGGCAATCTGGCCGCGCGGCAGCTTACCGGGACATATCTCGAGGCCGACACATGCAACGGCAACATCGAGAGCAGATCCACGTTCGACGACCTTGATTTAGACACCACGAATGGTAATATAGAAGTCGAGACGACACCGCGCGCGAGCGGCAAATACGTTCTAGATACCACGAACGGCAACATACGATTGTCGCTTGGAACGACCAACGACCATGGCTATGACGTATATGCAGACGTTACAAACGGCCGCATACAGATAGACCTGCCGGACACCGAACCGGTGGGCAGCCAGGAGCCTGAGTCGCAGCACGTTAGGACGAAGGGCTACGATTCTAAGAAGATAAAAGTGTCGCTGAGTCTTGATACGACTAATGGGAATATTAATGCGGAGGAAAATTAGATGAAAAAAAATCATCTGCTGCCGGCGGTTCTCGCCTTGCTGCTCGTTGGTACCATATTATCCGGCGTGGCGCTTTCGTCGCCATGGTGGGGATTCAAATACGATATGAGCGTGGAGATGAGTTACTACGGCTTTAGCTACGACGAGGATTACAGCGTAAAAGGCGAGTTCTATTTCGATGAGCTACGGGTAGATTACAGGGGTGACAACGAGAAATCCACGACCACCATGTCGTACGAGAACGACGAATTGAAGGATAGCATGCCCTCCACCATAAAGGTGTTTAAAACAACGGCCATCTTCGCATGGCTCGGTTTTGGTTTTTCTCTTGCCGCCTTTTTTGCCTGCCTGTTGTATGTTCTCTCTGCGCAGGGGCTCGAAGACCCTCTTAAGAGAATATCGTCAAGATTCGGCAGCGGGCATCTTGCCGCCGCCTTCGCGGTGATAGCGCTCGTTTTTCTGATAACGGCACCAGCCTACTTTGCATCCGAACTTCCGGAAGCGTTGTCGGACGACGACGCGGGCATATACTCCTTTAAAGGCGAAGAGTCCGAGAAGGACACTTATTACAGTTACGAAAGGACGTGGGGGCCGATGAAGGGATATTCGCTTGATATAGCGGCGGCGTGCTTGGTATTCGCCTGTTTCGCCGCAGCCGGCGTTGCCGCATACTTGTCGGTGGCGATGGGCGCTAGCGCGGCCGCCGGAATTCCTGCGGATGGACTAGCGCAAAACGGTGCGGTAATCGTGCAAAGCGCCGCAAAGCCGTTTGCGCTCGATGCCACAGCCGAAAAGAAGGCGCAAAAAGCAGCCCGCACTGCGCCCGCGGCTGCCGGTGGCGGCGAGCGCGCCGCGCACGTCAAAGTTTCCAAAAAAGAGTCGCGCAGGGAAACCGGAGGTGCGGTCGGACCGGGCAGGCGCAGGGACGTCGTAGTCGCAGGAATAGCCGCGGCGGCTGTTGTGATAATCGCCCTTTCGCTAGTCCTCGCCTATTTCTACGGAGACTTCGGCATGGTCGGCTCATCGGAAGAGATCGGGGCGCAAGGCAGCGATTACCTGATAACGTGGCAGTCGGTGCAGAAGCCGGCAGGCTCGTCGAGCTGGTATTCGGAAGAGAGTGAGTCGCGCGAGGTAGAATTCAAGATAGATGATTATAATGTGAGGGACGTAACCTTTAATCTCACTTGGGAAGATGACGAGACAGACCTAACGGACTACGATTCGTTTTCACTTGTCGTCTATGATCCCAAAGGGGCGCAGGTGGCGTCGGGCTCTTCCTCCGACGGCAAGATAACGATGAGAATCGACGTTTATTCGCTTCCGCCGGCAATGACGGTCAATGCGGATTCGGAGGCTGGTGCGATAAACGAAACGAACCGGATATTCCCTCCAAACAGCCTTGGAAAAGGGACGTGGAGAGCGGTCGTGAAACTCGACGACACCGGAAGCCCGCTAAATCAATTGCCGGTATCCTCGCCATTGCCGCTTGATGAAGGGAATTCGTGGAAACTCGAGGCCGCGTACAGGGTGAACGAACCGATGGCCAAGAAACTTGAGTGATATGGATAAAGGAGGCAAAAAATGAAGAAAGGGAAAAACAACAGTCCGGTCATGGCAATACCGGTCGTAGCGGCGGTCATGGACAGTTTGGCATTCAGCGGCTGCTTTGACACCGGTTTTTTCACCGATGCCGACGAAGCCTTTTCCGAGTCCGTCGGAGGTTATGCGAATAAAACATATTAGTTCACTGTGCCATCAGGGAGCGAAGAGATGGAGATAAAATACATTTTTCGGGCGGCGGCTCATGTCCGGTCTCGCTGAAAAATCCCGGCGGCGGAACCGTAAAATCATTCAACTTCGACGGCGGCAGCGCCGAAACCGGCACCTTCTACAAGAAGAGCAGTCCAGAGCCGGGCGAATGGAGCCTCGAGGTCAGGGTAGCCGGCGGAGCGGCCTACTCCTTCGGGGTTTATTACTAATGGACTCGGCATCGCCCCGGCTCTTCTCATTTATTTTCCTTCTGCACGAATCTGGTTAATACGATGGCCGCCCGGGGGTTGAACGGGGATCGGCTAAACCCTGCCCTCTTTTTTGAAAATTCTAAGCAGCGAATCAAAATCCGCATCCGTCTTGAAAGCCTTGGGCGAGAAGTGCGAACGTGCGGCCGCAAAGCCAGCTTCCCGAAGCCGTTCCAGCAAAAGTCCGGTCGGCATCGGCTGCGTCTTGGCAACGCTCGATATCTCGTCGGTCGTGTAATGAAAGGGAGGCATGCCGATCTCGCCCCTTGCGATTTCAAGCAGCTTGATAGCTTTCTCGCGCTTATCGAGCGTCATCTGCGGGATTATGCGAAGCAGCCCCTCCACGAACTCCTTTTCGTGAAGCTCCCCGAGCCAGAGCGGCCCGGCATACTCCCTGCCTTGCAGTTCGTGCGGGTGTTTTATCGCTTCGTAACCAGCCCCCTCGCGCTTCTCCAGATACCCGATATTCGCAAGTCCGTTAGCGGCTGCGGTCCTGCCTTTTCTTACGCGCACGTAAGTCCTGAAGTAATGGTCGGAGCAGTAGGAAAAAAGCGGTTCTATCGCGCGGTCGTGTTTTGCCCCTTCCCTTGCGATGAAACCCAGCAATATCCTTATGCCGTGCTCGTGCATCCCGACGTTGCGCATCGGCCTTGCCCCGTATCTTCTCAGGCAGACCTTGGCGTAGGTGCCGCAAAGGGGCGCGGTATCGGTCGCCGTGATTGCGAGGACCCCGTCGCGGTTTATCGCCCTGAAGCAGTTATCCACGAAAAGCGCGGGGCTGCCAAAAGGATCCACGTCGATGTAGTCGAAATGGTCGGAAACGAGCAACGCGTTGAGGTCGCGTCTCGTTATCGTGACGTTTTCAAGAGAATTAAGCCGAACGTTTTCTTCTATAATGCGCACCGCGTTTTCGCTGATGTCGTTTGCCACAACGTCGATGCCGCAGCCGCACTCGTTCGCTATCCTGACGGCTCGCGCACCGCTTGCGGCAAGGCCGTCGAGGATGCGCATAGGCCTTTTGCTAGTTTCGGCAAGCAGTCGGCAGGCGGCTATCGATATATCCCTCGACATCGTCATTGCAGGGTTATAGAAAACGGTGCCGTCCTTTATTCCCGGCCCGCGCTCTCCGAACTCTTTTGAATGATCGCAAAAAGAGGGAACCGGGAGGGTCAGGCGTGTCGCGCCTTCCCTTGTTTCCCGCGTATCGAAATTCTTTTTCATGCTTGGAATGAAGGCAGTTTGTCCTTTAGAATCTTCTCTATCTTGTAGGGTAACAGGTTCTGGTTGACTGGCGTGACTTCAAGTATGCGCACGTCGTCCCTTCTCCTGATGTCCTGCAGAAGCGGGTTCCTGCTCTTTTTGTGCAGCGTCATGAGCATGGGCTTGTTGCAGTCGAGGGCGTCCTTTACCGCCTGGCAGAACTCATCCGACAGCATCTCCATCTTTCCCACCTCGTCTATGACGATTATCTCGGTCTTTTCGTCTTCTATCGCATTCCTTATGGCGCCGACGCCTATCCGCACCAGCGTCTTGAGGTCTATGCCGTAGTCGCCGACGTGGTCTGCGCTGTCCATGCCGACCTGCGAGAAAATGGCCTCTTCCTTGGTTTTCCAGTCGAGGATCTTGAAGCCCACCCGGATTTTGTTCTCTTCGATAGTTGGGGTTATCATGCCGCCTACCTGATGGTCATGCGCCTCAAGTTTGGCTATTATTTTCATAAGCGTCTCGGTCTTTCCCACGCCCGGCAGACCGGTTATGCCTATCTTCGGTACATCGTCCATACGCAAGCCCCTTATCCTTACCCATATCATCAGTCCGATTAGAAAGCTTTCGCTACCTGAAAGACGGCGTTTGCGCCGCCGTAGCGTTTTTTTCTTTTAGGTAGACGTAGGGCGGTCCCAGCAGGATGTATGCGCCAGCGGCCACGATGAGCGACCAGGGGGCGAACAGGTAAAACCTTGTTCCGAAAAGAATGGTCAGGACGATTGGTATCGCGAACGCGTATGCTATCCACCCCTTGACTTTGGGCCACTTGAGCCTTGACGAGACCATGGCAGCCGACATTACCACTACCGGAGGCAGGACGAAAGCCCAGTGCAGGTCGAGGGCGACGGTTGCGCAGACCCACAACTCCACTGCAAGCGTGGGAAGTCCAAGGAATATCTTCCTGTTCGAGCCGCCGTCCGAGTACTCGAAGCGGGCGAGCCGGAGCATGCCGAGCACAAGAAGGAAGCCTATCGTTGCGGTTACGAACAGGTTTCCGGCAGTAATGCCTATGCTGGAGGCAAAAGCGTCCGAGCCGTAGAACTTCCCGAATATCAGCACGGAAGGCGCTATGCAAAACGAGGTCATATCGGAGAAACCGTCGAGGTATTCCCCGAGCCTGCATTCGCTTTTCACCAATCTTGCCACTATGCCGTCTATGCCGTCGGCGAGCGATGCGAGCAGCATGAACGTGACCGCCAAATCGAAACGCTGGAGCATGACGGAGAACATCGAAGCCATGCCGAAAAGACCGTTTAGTATGGTGACTATATCCGCAAGCGATATGAGTTGCAAGAGAGATAGTTTCCCTGCGTTTTTTTCTGCAGCCGATTTTTGCATAGGCCATAGATAGCGTGCGGCATTAAAAATTATTTGCGGGTAGTAAGAGTAAACCGTCGAGGTAAAACAGATTACGTTTTCGACGATAGGCGAAATAATTGTTTGTGCGTGGGGGAACATGTAGTTGGCAAATGAAACGTTCGAGGCGCCTCGGACGTGACTCACGCACCGATAATCCCTGCGGTCGCATTGGTGCTAAGCCCCGCCCCCGTTTGGTTAATTGGAGAAGTAGGTTACTTGGTGCCTCGGACGTGATTTGAACACGCGACTTCCAGATCTTCAGTCTGGCACTCTCCCAGCTGAGTTACCGAGGCGAGAAGTAAAGTCTGGAATATAAAGAGGGGTTAATAAGCATTACTGGATTTTCCAAAATAAGGTTATTGGAGGATGCTTTCGAGTTCGAGAAGGGTCCGTGACATATTATTTATCATTTCTTTTAGATGGCTGATGAATCCCTTTACCTCGTTTGATGTTACCGCTCCCTGTGCCGAGGGGGCTATCAGCATCTCCTGCTCGAGCATACGCAGGGAATATCTGACCTTGTGCTGCGGGTAACCCGTGGTCTCCGAAAGCCGTATTATCCCTATCGGCTCGTTGTCTATTACCGCCTTGAGTATCGATACATGCCGCTCAAGCAGTTCCATCTCATTTTCTAGCTTGCTTGTAAGTACGCTTCCACTGTCAATCATTCTCATTCACCTTCCCCATGTCACGGGATGCCGTGCTTATTGGCATATCACGTGCTAGCATGAACCGTAGCGCTCCTCGATATTTAAACATATTCCAGTCCTGCTCCAGCTATGGCAGAGGTCGGACGCGCTACTTCCCCTTGCGTTTTGTCTTGTCGGGAGAGAGCGCGGTTTTTTTGAAAAACAGTTTTTTGTACAGGTTTTTGTCCGGGAACATGCCCTCCTTTGCGAACCGTACGTCCTCGACCGAGTAGAAAGCGTCTGGTGAGCAGGTTGTTATATCCCCGACTATGTCCTTCAGGTTGGCCCTCTGTATCACCGTGAATATTATCTTCACGTCGCCCTTTACCCCTTTGGCGTCTATCATGGTGATGCCGTATTTCTTTTCCTTTAGCTTTTCTATTAGCGCTTCCGGATTCTGTTTGGTTATTATCCTGACTATCAGCAGACCAAGCGATAGCCTGTTCTCTATCAGCATGCCGACGTATGTGCCGGTGGCAAAGCCTGCGCCGTAGGCGAGGTAGGATACCCAGTTCGTAAGGTTCTGGACAATCTGCCCTATCGCAAGCAGCCATATTATGACTTCGAAGAAACCGAGCACGGGCGCGATGTACTTTATCCCTTTCGATATGAATATGACCCTGATCGTTCCTATGCTTACGTCCACTATGCGTGCAAGAAATATGAGTACGGGTATGACGACCCAACTCCATATGCCCGAATCGATGAAGGATGGTATGTCCATGCTAATCGCTTCCTGTGCCTGATGTGGCGATATCTCCGGTGGATATTAATTCTTTTATCCTCATCGTGAGGATGCCGCTAATTGAGGATGCCGCTAATTGAGGATGCCGCTAATTGAGGATGCCGCTAATTGAGGATGCCGTTAATTGAGGATGCCGTTAATTGAGGATGCCGTTAATCGGCGCATACCGTCGGCATCGGCATAACCAACAACCGGCAGGAATGACGGCGAAATGAGCGATGAGGAGCTGGACTGTTAATGTGTGAAAAAGTCATTTTTAGCGGTTGGTGAATAATTGCACGATTGTGTCAATCTAATCGTCCGCTAATCAGACATTAATCGATATGCAAATAACGGATTTTCGGATAATATGATTAGAGCCGCATAGTGCAGATGAAGCGACAGGTGCGGCATAGGTCCGCATGAAACAGAAGGGTGCGGCCGTAGTGCGGCATATAGACAACCCTATAAACGCAAAAATCATCATCCCACTCATGTCGATGTGCAAAAAGCATATGGGCCTTCTGATAGCCGGCACCTCGGTCATCTTGAACGTGGTGCTTTTCGGGTTCAAGTTCTGGGTGGGGGAGATATCGAATTCGGTATCGCTTGTGGCCGACGCGTGGCACACGCTTTCCGACAGTTTCACCTCGATAATCGTCATATTCGGTTTCTGGATGGCATCGCGCCCCGAAGACGAAAAGCACCCCTTCGGCCACGGGCGTGCGGAATCGGTGGGCGCCGTGGTTGTCGGAACCCTGCTCGGCGTAGTGAGCGTGGGTTTTTTCAGGCAGGCGATTCTGAGGTTAACCCATTACGAAGCCGCAAATTTCGGGCTGCCTGCAATAATAGTCACCGCCGTCTGTATCATAGTAAAAGAGGGGATGGCGCAGGTTTCTATACGCGCGGGCCGCGGGGCGAATTCGCAATCGCTTGTCGCCGACGGCTGGCACCACAGAAGCGACGCCATAACCTCGGTGATAATACTCGCCGGAATATTCATGGGTAAGTATCTATGGTGGATAGACGGCGCGATGGGGATAGTCGTTTCGGCGTTCATACTTTATGCCGCAGTAGGCATCGTAAGGGAGGCCGCGAGCACGCTTTTGGGTGAATCGCCGAAAAAAGAGTTCGAAGACAGGATACGGAAGATAATCTGCGATGCGGCGCCCGAGGCGTGCAAGGCGCATCACCTGCACATGCATCACTACGGCGACCACACCGAGGTAACCGTGCATCTCTGCCTTCCGCCGCGAATGACCGTGAGGCGGGCGCACATCATCGCCAAGGGGGCGGAGGTCGCATTAAAAGAGAAGATGGGCATAGATGCGACAATCCACATGGACCCGGACGACAACTGAGAATTGAGCGGGGGCAAAAAGCGTGTCTGCAAGCGATATGGAACGGATTCTGCACGGTTTTCTCGCATCCGATTGTAACCTCGGGGAGGGTTCGCCCGAAAAAGGGATGGGATGTGCGACGCTTGTCGAGGAGACGGAGATCGATGGCGGCTGTTTTCCGCGTTACGTAAACGAGTTCTGGACCCCCATGCAGCGGCAGGCAGGCTCCATTCACGAGATATCTTACCGCGCCTGCTTCAAGGCGCAACTCCCAAGGTTCTTCATAGAGCGCCTGAGCGGGGAAGGGGACGTCGTTTACGACCCGTTTTCAGGCAGGGGGACGACCGTGGTCGAGGCGGGCATCATGGGAAGACGCATAATATCAAACGACGTGAATCCGCTCAGCAGCATACTGTCGCGCCCCCGATTCTTCATACCCGACCTCCATGAAATCGAGTCGAGGCTTTGCGGCATAAGGTTCGACGATGCCGCGCCTTGCGATATCGACCTCTCCATGTTCTATCACCCGCAGACGCTCAGGGAGATAGTGTCGCTAAAGAATTACCTTCAGGAGAAAAGCCGCGAAGGGACAGAGGACGACGTAGACCGGTGGATTCGGATGGTGGCGACTAACAGGCTGACGGGCCACTCGCCAGGATTCTTCTCGGTATACACGCTGCCGCCGAACCAGGCGATTTCGCGAGAGCGGCAACTTCTGATAAACGAGTCGCGCAAGCAGGCCCCTGAATACCGGGACGTAAGGAAGATAATACTGCGCAAGTCGAAAAGCCTGCTAAGGAACGTCAGCGAAGGGCAGAGGGCGAACCTGTCGAAAGCCGGGGAAACGGCGTTATTCCTCTCCAGGGGCGCGCGCGGCACGCCTGAGATATGCGAAGGAAGCGTGCAGCTTACGGTCACCTCGCCACCGTTCCTGGATGTGGTCCACTATGCGAACGACAACTGGCTTCGCTGCTGGTTCAACGATCTCGATGCCGCAGGCATAGAATCCGGGATAACGATGGCAAAAACGGTCGCAGGCTGGTCGAAGGAGATGGCTGCCGTATTCGGTGAGCTTTACAGGGTAACGCGGCAAGGGGGTTTTGTCGCTTTTGAGGTTGGGGAGGTCAGGGGCGGAAAGGTGAATCTTGACGAGTGCGTCATCCCGCTGGGGATAGCCGCAGGTTTCGAGTGCCTGGGGGTGGTTGTCAATTCCCAGCAATTCACCAAGACCTCCAACATCTGGGGCGTGAGCAATATGTCGCGCGGAACGAACACCAACCGCATAGTTGTTTTCAAAAAGGAGAGGTGAGCGGTTTGAACGGATTTTTCGAGTCATGCAGCGACGGAAGAACGGGCAGCGACGGAAGAACGGACGGCAGCGTCTTGGCGATAAGTGGAAACGGCGGCAGGCCGCTTCCGGCCGCAGTCGTATTGACGGACGAGATGATCCGCTCGGCAGAGGAGAAGGTGCCGTATACGAACGTCAACCGCACAGTCGCTTCGCGGATAGACACGCTGACAGGCCTTCTCGGGGAATATGCATTCGCGCAGTATCTCTACGGCGACTGGAGGATGAACCGCGCCGAGGAGAACAGGGGGCGGGAGGACTTCGACGGCGTGGAGGTCAAGACCTCGGCGTTCCCGTACAGCGACAGGCTGCACCTGCTCGTGAGAGAGGACTATGCGGCGAAGAGAAAACCCTCATATTACGTACAGATAATAATAGACGTTCCCGACAGGAAAGCGGAGAGCATAGCTTCCGGCACCGTCGCGTATATCTGCGGCTATGCAACGAGCGCGGAGGTGGACGATGCGCCAAAGAGGGATTTCGGTTCAAAGCGCGGGGGCGACGGCGGCTACCGTTGCCACTACATACCGCTTGGCAGGCTTCATCCCATAAGCGAGTTTGGTCCCGTCCATTAGACCCGCCGCGCACGGTCAGACTGTTCTTTCTTCCAATCATCATATAAATCATATTTTGCTATATCCCCTCGCTAACATGCCGCGCAAGCTGAGGTCAGACTACCGCCGTCCGGTCACGGAGAAGTGCATCAGGGAGATATCCGAGGGTACGCTTTCGCGCTACGGCGAGACGATGTACGCAAACCTCAACAGCGGGCTGCTCGAGGAGTATTTCGACTACGAGAACGGCCTTGGCGAGAAAGGCCGCAGCGGAGGCGAGTGGAGCCTGAAGTCGATGATTCCCGCATTCATCATCGGTCTGCTTTTCGTTCCGATATCGATGTTCGCCGGTCTTAAGACAGGCTCCATGGCAAGCGGGCTTTTCTACGTGGTCTACATCGTGTGCATCCTTCTCAAACAGGACGACAGGCAGACCAACATGGCGACGGCGCTTGCGACCTCGATAACCTCTGCCGGGGCGGGTTTCATATTCGTATTCCCTGCGATATATATACTGCGGTCCGAGGGCCTTTTACCCGAGATGGGCATTTCCGGGGTGATCGCGGCAGTCGTCCTCTCCGCGATATGCGGCTTCATCGGCCTTCTCTACGTGCAGTTCGTAAGGCACAGGTGGATAATCGAGGACCCGTTGCCGTTTCCGGGGCTGCAGGCGAACATCAAGCTGATGGAGATACCCCATTTCCTCTCACGCGGCGTGAGGGACAAGGCAAAGAGGTCGGTAAAATGGCTTGCGACGTCAACCGCGGCATCTCTCGCATTTACGTTCCTCCGGGAATTCCCGTTGAAGGGAAAGACCGCATTTGGCCGACTCTTTGGGCACTCCCGCCTGTATAACTCCGGAAACTTCGTGTTCGCGTCCGGCAGGTACTTCCAGATCGATTTCTTCCTAAGCCCGATGATGGTCGGGACAGGTTGGTTCCTCGGCCTGAAGAACTCGCTTCTCGTGGTCGGCGGCAGCCTGCTCACGTGGTTTGCGGTAAACCCGCTGCTCATAACCCTGAAGTGGACATACTGGGATTCGGCTTCGGGAAGTTACCTCTGCGCAGCGGATACCTTTTCGGCTTATGCGAACCTTGCCAGATACATAGCGATAGGCGCCATACTCGGCGCCGGAATCACCAGCCTGATAAAGATGATCGGCAAGATAAAGCCCTCCCTCGACAGGCACCTGTTCCCGGCATGGCTGCTCGCGATGTTCTCCGTCCTGCTCGTGGCAAGCGGCTTTGCGCTCTTCTGGTGGATGGGGCTGCCGATACACATAGCCATCATCATGCCGCTGCTCATATTCCTGCTATATACGCTCCTTTCCCTCATAGCCTTGAAGGCGCAAGGCGAGGTCAGCATGCTGCCTGTATCCTCGATGGCGTTCGTTGCCATACTTGCGACGGTCGGGGTCGCAAGGGCTTTTCCATCATTCCTCGGACCGGCGGTAATCGCGGCGCTCGTGGGCGTAACCGCATTCGGCGTCGGCGTCGGCAATTCGGGTGGCGCCATGACATCCCTCAAGATTGGGTTATACGCGGGCAACCGCCCAAAATCCGTGATGCTTACCCAGTTCTTTGGCATAGTGCCGGGAGTCATCGTCGCGGCGATATTCGGCGTGGCGCTAAGCACGGCCATGGTGAACGGGCAGATAATC
This sequence comes from Thermoplasmata archaeon HGW-Thermoplasmata-1, assembly GCA_002838935.1. Classification (GTDB taxonomy): domain Archaea; phylum Thermoplasmatota; class E2. The sequence goes on from PGXE01000001.1 coordinate 20,475, forward strand.
GTGGCCGCCCCGCAGGCGAACGCGTCCGCATTTCTCACGAGGATGTTCATCAACGGCCACGTCGACTACCTGCTCTTTGGCATCGGCGGCGCAATCGGCATAGCTGTCGAACTCCTGACCGGGAGAGGCGTATCCTTCGCTCTTGGAATGTATTTTCCGCTTAGCCTGTCGCTTCCGTTTCTTGCGGGCGGGCTTTCAAGGGGAATATTCGAGAAGAGGTGCAAAACCAAAAGGGAAGAGAAAATCAACACCTCTTATCTCGTCATATCGGGCCTAATAATCGGCGAGGCGCTCGTAGGGACGATAGTTGCGATATATGCGATAATGGCGATTGGCTGAAAACTTTTTTCGCGTCCGCAAGCCCGAAAAGGCGGAACCTGCCCCGGCGCGGCGTGCTTGGCAAAACATTGCACAATAATCGAGGCACCCGCAGCCTTGCATAATTCTTACATAAAGTAGTAAATCAGGTTTGCAATCGCCGCGGCTGCGACCGAGGCGGCGAGAAACAGCAGGTAACCGCGAAATTCCGGCCTGTAGTATTCATAGGTTAGCGCCAGGCAGAGATGCAGCGGCGATATCATGTAGCCAAGGAATGACGAGATGTAGAAAAGCGCGGCCACGCCTGCGCCGTCGATCAGGTCGGCCATCACAGGGTAACAGAGGCCTATCGTTCCGGGCGCGCTCCCAAGCAGGAATCCTATGATAAACGGGAAAAGCGACACGAGCAGGGTCGGCGGGACGAACGAGAAGAGGGCGAGTATCTCCGATGCGGCGCCTGAAGCCAGCACGAGGTTCTTGAAGAGGAATATGCCCACTATCGAAAGGGGAAGCTTGAACGCCACCCCTTCCCGCAGATGGGAGAGTTTTCCGTTGTTTAACATCGCAAGCCCGATGCCGACAGGAAGGGCTATGAGAAATGCGAGGTACGATGGAAGGATAAACGAAAGCCCTATGGAGAGGGCGACAGGCACGGCTATCGGGAGAAACGGCAAGATGCCGATCCTGCCGCGCTCCCGGTCATTTCGTTTTTCGCTTTTACCCACTCTCAGAATAAGATATGCGGCCCCGATGAAGAGCGTGACGCCCGTCATCGGCAGCAGGTAGAGCAGGAGCCTGTATATCGACACGCCTGCAAGCTCGGACATCAGCACGAACGAGGAGGCTATCGGAAATATCAGGACGAGCATGTGCCGAAACCAGATGTTGATAAAGAAGAGGTCCATCGCCTTCAATCCTTCGCCCTTCTCCTTTACCAACGGCGCCGAGATGAGCGCGCCGCCCGGAACAGGCAAAAGCCCGAGAATCGCAGGGATGGACGCAAGAAGGGCGCGCTTTGAAAGGACTCCTTCAAGCCCTAGAAGAATCTCCTTTATCTGCCCGTTTCGCTTCATCAGCGTCGCAAGCATGCCGATCATCAGCATTATCGCGGCAAGTGACCAGGTAAGCGGGTCGATTAGTGTCTCCGCCAGCACGCGCAAAAAGAGATCCCTCACCGCCAAAATTCCCATTACGAGCGAGCCTGCAAAAAGCCCTAGCGCGATGTTCTTTTTCCATATCGTGAGCCCGACTACCGTTGCGAACGAAACGGCGAGCACGGCGAGGGTGAATGACGACACAACCCTGAATCCGGAATCGGTCTTTAAAACATATAGGGAAACAAACACCTAGGGAAACCGGTGGCAGACCGGCGCAAGACGCCGCGGTCGGGAGAATCGGGAATTAGAATTACTATAAATCAAATAGGCCGGTCAGACAGTAGATGATGAATGGAATGAGCGAGCGGGGCGCGAAAAAGAATCTTACCCAGACAGCTTCATTATCGCTTCGGCTATGTCGCCTTTCGCCTCTTCGAGCGCCTTCCTTGCGGTCTTATTGTCAACTCCGGCCTGGCCTGCCACGAGCGCGACGTCGTCGTCGGATATCTCCAATACCACATCGTCCATGCTGCCCGTCACGGCGGCAGTTTCGGCAGCCCTGTTTTTCTGCTCTTCCGCGGCACCGGCCTTATTGACTACGGTCGGGGTTCCGGAAAGCTGGTAGGTCTTGCCCTGCGGGGTGTTCATTATCGTGACCTCGGCGTCCCTGAAAACGTAGTCCTTTGTCGGGGTCTTTATGACGACCTGCTCGACATCCGGAATCTCCTCTACGTTTATACCAAGGCGCCTCATCATCATGTTCATCTGCTTTGCGTTCATCTTGCCCATTCCCGGCATCATGAAGGTCACTTCCCGACTCAAGGTATTGCGCCTTTGCGTTTAACGTTTTCTGGTGGTTGTCTGTTTGCCCCACTCTAGCGGATAAGGCAAAGTTTATCCGCACCGCAGACTTAACATATAACGCCTAATTCCTAATCGCAGGTGGTCATATGATATCCGCAACCCGCGCAAGAGCGATAGACCATAACGCCCAGCATCTCGGCGTAAAGGCAAGCGACATGATGGAAGCCGCAGGAAGGGCGGTCGCCGGGAAGTGCGTGGAGCTATATCCGAAGGCAATGCAGGTGCTGTTACTTTGCGGATCCGGAAACAACGGCGGCGACGGTTTTGTTGCGGCAAGATATCTAAAGGATGCCGGCTATGAATCCGAGATACTTTTATTCGCACCGCACCCGTTGGCGGGAGACGGCGGCATGGCAGCCGATAACCTGAAGAAGGCAAAAGAACACGGGGTCAAGGTTATGGAGCATCGTCCCGGCGGGCTGCCTGATGCACCGCTTGCCGAGATGTTCGACGGGTATGATCTGTTGGTGGATTCGATGCTCGGCGTCGGTGCATGCGGCAAGCTGAGAGAACCCTATCTTTCGGCCGCAAGGATGCTAAACGCTTCGGGCAGGCCGGTGCTTTCGGTGGACGTCCCGACAGGGTTTGGAACGGGCGAGGCCGTGCTGCCTCAGGTTACCGTGACCTTCCACGATGCCAAGGAGGGGATGACCGGGGAGAACAGCGGCAGGATAATAATCGTGCCAATCGGCATCCCGGATAGGGCGGCGACCCATTTCGGCCCCGGCGACCTGCGTTTTTGTTTTCCGGTTCCGGCAGCCGATTCGCATAAGGGCGACAACGGCAGGGTCCTGGTCATCGGCGGCGGCCCTTACCCGGGTGCGCCGGTTCTTGCGGCAATGGCCGCGCTTCGCTCCGGCTGCGACCTCGTCTTTTTGGCAGTGCCGCAGCCCTGCTATAACTCGGCCGCATGCCACTCACCCGACCTCATAGTCCGCGCCCTGCCGCACGAAACGCTTTGCGAAGAGGACGTTCCTGCGATAGAAGCACTTTTGCATAAGGCGGATGCCGTGCTCGTGGGGCCGGGCCTTGGCGACTCGAAAGAGACCCGCGCGGCCGTGCAGTCGGTTCTTAGAATCTGCATCGCGGCGGGAAAGAGAGTCGTCGTGGACGCGGATGCCGTTTCGCCGGCGTCAGGCATCCTGCGGGAACTGCGCGACAAAGGCGTCGTTTTCACCCCCCACGCGGGAGAGTTCTTCGAGCTTACCGGAAAGAGGCTGCCGCAAGGCGTCCAAAAAAGGGCGGAACTGGTCGATTCCGAAGCCCGCTCGATAGGCGCGACGATATTGCTAAAGGGCAAAGAGGACATCGTGAGCGACGGAAAAGAAACCAGATTCAATTCCACGGGCTGCGCCGGCATGACCGTAGGCGGCACGGGCGACGTTCTTGCGGGTGTTACCGCATCCCTGCTTTCGAGGGGGGTCTGCCCGCTGGATGCAGCTGGGCTCTCTGCTTTCATAAACGGAAAGGCAGGAGAGCTATGCTTCGAGGAATTTTCCTACGGCATGGTCGCAAGCGACCTGATTGCGGCTATACCGAAGGTTCTGAAAAGCCTTCTTTGATTCGCCGCAAATTTCGGGCCCGCCGCAAAATATGCAACTTTTATAAACCCCCGGACACATAAACCCCTAGACACAAACACTTACCTATCTTGCGAGGGGAAAATACATTGAAGCTCGGCAACGTGAAATCATTCTGTCAGAATAACCGCATCTTCGTTTTGGGGCTTGCGACCTCGCTTATGCTGATCGGCTTGTCCCTGTATGTGCACTTCGCCCTCCAAGACACGATATACTACCGCGAGAACGGCATCGAATTCCGCGCACTGGTATGGCGCAGCTATTGCCTCGAAGCCGCCGCCCTTACCATAATACTAATGTCCATACTGAATTTCTTCCCTGTTTCGCTTATGGCAGTTTCGATAGGCCTCTTTGACGTTTTGCTGCACATCCTCGGCGGCATGTTCGACTGGTATCACACAATAGATTTCTGGGATCACATAACTCACGGATTAAGCCACCTCGCCATCGTAATAGGCGTGGCGTATTGGTTTCGCATGGGCGAAGATCGCGGCAAGGTTTCGATTTCACCCCTACTCTGCCTGTCGGCGGTAATACTCATCTCGATAGGGGTCGGCGCAATATTCGAGGTAAGGGAATACGCATTCTCATACGTTTTCGACACCATCGACCAGGGCGGCTACGACAACACCCTTCAGGACATAATGTTCAATATAATCGGCTCGCTTATCGGCGGGATTATCATGATAGCGATAACGTCAAGCCCGAAGAGCGAAAGCGGCGGGAGATTCGTCAGGTACGTCGGGAAGAACGGCAGAAAGCTATGGATAATGGCCGCAGTCTGTCTTGCCCTGATTGCGGTCTTGCTATTCGTCTGGTACGGCAAGGCCATTACGTTGGACAAATGGTAGTTTTCGGCTAGCAGGCATCGCCGAATTTATCAACTGGGTGGCGGGAGAGATGGCCTTTGAAAACCTTTCGTATGGCATGAACTCAAGCGGTATGATTGAGTTTCTGCCCCCCGTTCTGAACGAATTTCTGTAGATGCTGGCGGGGTCGACCAAAACCCTATATATTACCGCATGCTATCCCTGGCCATGGCAGATTTCGTTCTTGCTGCGGCACGCTGGGCATTTCCCTTCCTCCTTATTCTCGAAGGGATTTTCGCAGGGATAGTCTTTGAGCACTACGTTCTAAAAAGGGTAACCCGGGGAAAATCCAGATTCCGGGAGAGCTTTTTTAAGGCCTTCAACCGCATGGGAATAGTCTGGTTCACGCTCGCGGGCGTCTATGCCGCGGTCAGAAGCGCGGACATCATACCCGGCATAGTCATCAGCGCCCGCATTCTGGAGATACTGAACAAAACCATTCTCGTGGTCTTCGTGTTGAGCTTGAGCCTCGTTATCGCGCGTATCTGCGGAGGGGGGGTTCGGCTCTATACGAGAAAGACCAAGGGCCTTGAACAATCAACCTCCATATTTGTCAGTTTCCTCAACGTTCTTATTTTTGTTATAGGGCTAATGGTGATACTACAAAGCTTCGGGGTCTCTATCACACCCCTGCTGACAGCTCTTGGAATCGGCGGTATCGCGATTGCGCTGGCTCTGCAGGACACCCTCTCCAATCTCTTTGCGGGATTCCAGATAATCGCATCGAAAAAGATCCGGGTCGGCGACTACATAAAACTCGATTCCGGTGACGAGGGGCATGTAACAGACATAACATGGAGGAATACGACAATCCGTTCACTGCCAAACAACACCGTTGTCCTTCCGAATTCGAGGCTCGCAAACTCCATCGTGACCAACTACAACATTCCGGAAAAGGAGATGTCGTTCCTCGTGCAGGTCGGGGTGAGTTATGGCAGCGACCTCGAAAAAGTGGAGCGTGCCACGGTGGATGTCGCGCGAGAGATCATGAAAACGGTACCCGGCGGCGTGCCCGGATTCGAGCCGTTCATCCGGTACCACACATTCGGCGATTTCAGCATCGGGTTCACGGTCATTATGCGTGCAAAGGAGTTCGTTGACCACTATCCGCTAAAGCATGAGTTCGTGAAGAAGCTTCACGCCCGCTATATAAAAGAAGGCATAGAGATACCCTTTCCGATAAGAACCGTCCGCATGCAGGGCGGGGACGTTTCCTAAAACGGGCGAGAGGGACTTTTTCAAGAAAGCCTTTTTATAATCTGTTTATTAATACGTAAGCCGATGGCCATGAGACATATCGGAGCAGCCGCGATTGCGGCATTGGCGGCCCTGTCGCTTCTTTCCGTGAACGGTTCTGCATTGATGAACAAGCCGGTCGAAGGAACGTTCGTCATCGATTCGCTCGAGTCGCAAGGCGGACACCTGATAACCGCAGGCAGGATAAGCGCATCCAGCGACACTAACGGACTTTACGCCTTTCTTGCGATGGACAGTTCGGCGACCGTCTTCAACGGCAACCTTCTCATAGTCGATACCGACGATGCCGAGCTTTACAACTACAGCGGAAGCCTGACGATTACATTCGAGGGCGGCGGCATCGCCTGCGACACCTCTGACGCCTCATCCACCCTGTTCTCCGGCAGTTCGGACTACGCGATAAGCCTGCCGATGGGCGAGTTCGCCGATGCGGCAAACGAAACCGGTTTCGACTTCTTCCCGCTCAGTTTCGCAGGTGCCTTCTCGTCAGCCCTCGACGTTCAGGGCAGGACACGGCTCTTTACGGTGGCGGCCACAACTGTCACCATAACACTCGACGGCGCGGTTATCTCCGACTGGAACGGCAGGGGTGCAAGCGAGGGCGAGTTCTTCTTACAGCTAACACCTTCCGCAGGCTCGGTCGCCATTTCACAGCACTCTCTTCTCTCTGTCATGGGCGTGCCGTACGGCAGCAGCGCCGGCGGCGTAAGCGTTATAATGTCATCTGCCGACGCCGAAGACATCTCCGGGTTTTTCGAAGATTTTCAGGATGCAATCAATGCGATTCAGGGGGAAGGACAGGAGGACGCATTGCCGCCGGAACTGGGGGAGATAGGTGAGCTCGAGGGCATATTGCCGCTTGCAAACAACCTTGCGGTGATAATAGACATGAATGTCAGCGGAACAATCGGCGAGGAGGCCGCACCGCTCAAATCGCCTATCGTGATGCGCGGCACAGGCGAAACCATTGTGGACTACGCCGGAACGGCCAGCGGCGTATCGGCGACGCTTTCAGGCGATTATGCGGTCATATTCCTTGGCGAGGAATTTTATTCGCCCAATGCGTGGTATACCAATAAAATCCCGCTTCCGCAGACCTCGATAGGGCTATGGTCGGTCGCTATAGGCGCGTTCGTTCTCGCGCATGTGCTCGTGAAGAAGAAAAAGCTCAACGTGGAGCGGTCTAAGAAGGCGAGGTGGCCGGCGATTGGCCTGCATCTCGTGACCGCCGTAGGCCTGCTCGTGCTGTGGGATTTCGAGGTGGCGGGCTTTTTTGGCACTAGTATATTGACTATGGCGAGCACGGGCGGTTTCGCGCTTCCATCCTCCTTGATAGGGGCCGCGCCCTGGGCGGTCGTCATAGCGATACAGATGATGCCGCTCGCGCTCGCCAGCGTCGCCTTCGGCCTTCCCGCGAGTATAATAGCGAACGATGCCTTGCGTTTCTTCAAGTTGGGCCGCAAGGCGAGAGGAGTCGGCCACGCGGTTGGCGACGTAGTCACCTACACCGTCGGCTCGCTGTTCATACTGCCGATACTCAACCTGATAATCTCGCAACTCGTCGGCAGATTATAGCGAGTAAACTCTTTTAACCAAAATGACATTCCGCAAGACCATGGAATCGCCTTTCAAGTCTTTTGGGCGCGAAGTCTCCGCCCTGCTGTGCAAGGCCTACGGTTCGCTGGGGCTCGATGCGGAGCCGGTAGTAGAGACGCCGCCGGATCCTTCTATGGGGGATAGCGCTTCCCCATGCTTCAACCTTGCAAAGCTTGCACGCAAGTCGCCAGTAGCCCTAGCATCCGGGATAGCAAACGCCATACGCGGCATGGAGAGGGACACCGTCTACCGCGTCGAGGCCGCAGGCCCGTACGTGAACTTTTTCATAAACGAAGAAAGAGTCGTCGAAATGACGATGGATGCCATATCAAAAGAGGGCGATAGATACGGAGTTCTGCCGCCCACCGGCAATAAGGTCATACTCGAGCACACCTCCGCAAACCCGAATGGCCCTTTCCACGTGGGCCGGGCGCGAAACCCGATAATCGGCGACACGCTCGTGCGCATATTCAGAAAGGCCGGCAACGAGGTGGACGCCCAGTTCTACGTCGACGACATGGGAAAGCAGGTGGCGATACTCGCGTGGGGGGTCAACAACCTTAAACCCGGCGACATTACCGCGGTAGAGCGCGAGAAGCACGACCACAAGCTCGTCGTATATTACCAGAAGGCGAACGCGCTGATGGGCGAGGACGAAAAGGTAAAGGCGGAGATACATGACCTGCTCAGGCGCACAGAGGAGTGCGAACCGGAAGCGCTCGATTACGTCACTTCGGTCTATACGGGCGTACTCGAAGGCATGGTCGAGTCGATGGAGAGAATGAACGTCCGCGTCGATTCCTTCATACCCGAATCCAACGTCGTTAAGGACGGCTCCACCGCCCGCGTCATAGAGGCGCTGCAAAAGAGCGGCTACGCGGAGAAAGAGCCGGACAGCAAGGCGTGGGGCGTCGATATGGCGCAGTTTGGCGTCACGGGACGAAGCACGAAATTCTACTTCGTGCGAAGCGACGGCACGTCGCTCTACGCGACGCGCGACATAGCCTATCATCTCTGGAAGAGCGAGCACTGCGACCGTATGGTGAACGTGCTTGGCGAGGACCACCGGCTGGAGGCAAAGCAGGTCGCGGAGTGTCTCAAACTCGTCGGCGCAGGCAAACTGCCCGAAGTGGTATTCTACTCATTCGTATCGCTTCCCGAAGGAAAGATGTCAACCCGCCGCGGACGCGTGGTATTCCTCGACGACCTTCTCGACGAGGCTGTCGGACGGGCTTACGACGAGGTGAAGGCGAGGCGCGGCGACGAGCTTTCGGAAGACGAGATGAGAAGGATAGCCGAGAGCGTGGGAATCGGCGCAGTGCGCTACAACATAGTCAAGGTCCAGCCGGAAAAAGCCATCACGTTCAAGTGGGAGGAGGCGCTCGCGTTCGACGGCCAGACTGCGCCGTTCATCCAGTATTCCCACGCAAGATGCGCATCCATACTGAGAAAGGCGAAAGAGGCGGGTGCCCTGTCCAAGCCGGATTCCGGCAAACTCTTCCATCCGTCCGAGATAGACCTCGTCAAGAGTCTCGCAAAATTGCCTGACGTCATCGGCGAGGCGGCCGAAACCTGCAAGCCCCATGCGGTTGCGACCTATGCCTACGAGGTGGCGGCAAATCTCAACGTATTCTACCGCGACTGCCAGGTTATAGGTTCCGGCGAGTTCGAGGGCGCGAGGCTTTCGCTGATCGGGGCGGCAAAGGCGGTGCTTGCAAACACGCTCGATACCCTTGGGATAGACGCAATCGAAACGATGTGATTTTTTCAATACCCCACGAGTCTTTGCAGATCGGTTATGACGTTGAGGTAGTTTATGAACGCATCGTAGGGGTTGTCGTAAGGCGAAAAGTAGGTGTGGACGTCCCCGTCGGCAAAGAACTTGGTCGAGCAGTAATAATAGTGGTCGGAGGTTTGAAGCAGGCGCCATGCGTGTTTTATCTGCCGGTTGCCTGTTTTAAGGACCGCGTCCCTCATGTCCCGCAGCGTATTGAACGCATATTGTTGCATCCTGTTGTCGAGGCACGCCGAAACGTCGCGTTCGCTGTCCGCCCAGCTTATTGCGAACGGCGCGTCTATCCTGCCTTTCGCCTCGAGCGAATCTATGCATTCTGACGGCGTCGCGAACCGCAGGTCGTCGTAGCCCCTCATCTCTTCGGGCAGCTTTTCCATAAAACCGAATATGCCCGTTTCCTTCCATTGGTGCTCTCCGAAGGTCTCGTAATCCATGAAAAGATTGATCGTCTCGCCCGGAGATGCGGCAAGCCATCGCGCGTATTTGTCGGCAAACAGGGGGTATTCGTTCCATCCGCGATCACCGAACCGGAACGCCACGTCATCCGAGAGGCGGTAGTTCTTGAGAAGCACCTTAATCCCAGGAACTGACGAAGGTTCATACAGATAGTTTGGCAGTCGGCTTCCCAATATCCTTTCGGTGCCTTCCGTCACGATGCCCTCGTAGCCCAGGTTTTTTATAGTTCCGGCAATCCTGTTGTCGAATATCAGTTCGGTGTTCCGAAACACGCGCGGCGTGACTCCGATCTCATTACGCATGACCCTTTTATGTTCGGCCACCTGTTCTGTGAATTCGGTCTGATCCTCGTAAAGCCCTGCTAGCGAGTGGTAATATGTTTCCTGAAGGAATTCGACGCACCCGGTCTTTGCCAATTCCCGAAAAGAATCGATAACGCCGCCGTCGAAGAGGAGGGCCTGTTCGATGAAAGTCCCGGAAAGCGAGTAGGAAATCCGAAAATCCCTGCCACATGCGTCTATCAGCCTAAGCATCATGTCGTTAGCCGGATAGTAGCACCTCTCTGCGACCCGTTTGAATATCGCTTTGTTTTTTTCCGTATCGAAATAGTCATCTACCGGATTACCGCACGATCTGTCGAATGCCCGAAAACGCCCAAGCCGCATCGGCTGGTGCACCTGGAAGTAGAAGCAGACGTTTTTCATCATCCCCCTCCCTCGTTCCCCACGATTCCGTTCGCGGCCTGTACGGCACTTTCGTAAACACGCATCGTCTCGTTAGCGCATTTTGCCCAGGTGAACTTGCGGCATTCCGTCTTGCCGGAGTTTCCGATGCATTCCCTGAGTTCCCGGCTTTTCAACAACGCTATTATCTTGTTCGCCATCTCGTCGGTATCCCAGTAGGGCACCTTCAGCGCGTTTTTGAGCGCCTCGCCGACACCCGTGCTATCGCTCACCACCACAGGCAAACCGCTCGCCATGGCTTCGAGAATGCTTATGCCGAAAGGTTCGGATACGCTTGGCAGAACGTAGACTTCACTGTCGTTGTATAGATCCATTATCTCATCATCTGGGACGAAGCCGACGAATCTTATCCTGTGCGGGATGCCGAGTTCGAGCGAGAGTTCGATCAGTTCGCCCAGCATTTCGCCCTTGCCCGCGACCACGAATTCAGCGTCGCCGACCTCATCCAGCACTTTTTTTGCGGCCGTAATAAAATACCGGGGGCCTTTTTGTCTGGTCAATTGGGCGAGAAAAAGCACCCTTTTGCCGCCTTGCTCATAATCCCGGCCGCCGACGCGAGCAAACGCCGAGACGTCGATGCCATTATAAACGGCATATATCTTTACTGACGGTATGCCGTATTTGTCCATTAGCATATTCTTAGTCCAGTTGCTGACGGCGATGACCGCGTCGGCTGTATTCATCCCCTCTCTTTCCACATCTATTATCCAGTCCTGCGGCATGAAGAACGCAGACCGGTCGTACTCCGTCGAATGGATGGTCAGGACGAGCGGTATGCCGTAGCGCCTATTTATCTCGATCCCGGCTTTTACCGTTATCCAGTCGTGGCAGTGCACCACCTCGGCATCAAAACTCTCGAATGATTCGACGACGCGGGCGTTATACTCCTCGACCGCGGCAAAGAAATTAGAATCGTAGTTCTTTTTGGTTAGCGGATACGGATTTATGCCCCCCGAAGCAGGAACTTCTATTATTTTCAGGTGGCTGTGGTGCGAGCCGACTCCGCCTTCATCCATGCGCGGCATGTAGAAATCCACGCCCGCGCCCGACCGGGATAACTCTCGCGTAAGCATCAGGCAGTGGACCCCGAGGCCGCCGGAGATGAAAGGTGGAAACTCCCACCCTATCATCGCTACCCTTTTTATCATAATGATATAAGCATTATGAGTTATATGCTGTGTGGCACGATTAGTCCTTTCTAACCAACACATACACCTTTTTTCCGATGTACTTCTTTGAGGATAGTATCATCGCGCCGTTCCCTATCTTTT
>PGXE01000085.1 GCA_002838935.1 Thermoplasmata archaeon HGW-Thermoplasmata-1
AGGCGAATCACCTGCCATGCTCGAAGGACTTGCAGATCACCTATGGGATTGGCATGAATTTTTCTATTTTGATTAACTATTCCTAATTAGGACAATACCTATTAGACCAACGCCTACGAGCCTTGCAACGAGGTAGCCAATTAAGGCTCGTATGGGCACGGCGAAGTCGAGGAATCACGCAACGATTCCGAGATAGGCCGAATGCCGCAATCGGCGTTCGGCCGTGACGAGTTTACGAGTGTTCGACTATGGCCTATGAACCCTGTAATGAGGGTTCAACATAGGGTTCATACGGTGATGGCTAAGTCGAGGAATTACAAAGTAATTCCGAGATAGAACGAATGACGCTACTGCGGCATTCGTACGTAGCGAACAACGTGAGCGTTAGACAAGATCGAGGATTTCGGAACGAAATCCAAGAGAGGACGAATCCGAAGGATTCTGTCTGCAACCTTACGAGCCTTGTAATGAAGGCTCTATGTAATCAAAGGCTCGTATGGACACGGCTGACGCATAGCGTCAGACTGGGTTGAGGATTTCAGAATGAAATCCGAGATAAGCCGAATGCAAATGAAATAAGCATTCGTCTGAATTGAGGTTTTCGGGACGAAAACCGAGATATGGCAAAGTCGAGAAATCTCTGATTTCGAGATAGAACGAATCACGAAGTGATTCTGTTCGTGGCGACGAAGGAGCATTCCGTCAGTGACCGTATGAGCCGTGTAATGAAGGGAGCCAATAGGCTCATACGGTGATGGCCAACGCGAACAACGTGAGCGTTAGACAAGATCGAGGATTTCGGAACGAAATCCAAGAGAGGATGAATCCGAAGGATTCTGTCTGCAACCGTATGAGCCTTGCAATGAGGTTCCTAATCTTTTTTATCCATACTCCCGATTATAGCCTATAACTCACGCATTTACTTTTTTACCAGCCGCGAAAATCCAATCGCACACCGTAAGGCGGTATTGTTAGCTGGTCTTTTTCAGCCATTTTTGGATGCGTGACCTCGTCCGCGCAATTTTAATCAAACGGTCTATCCAACCTCTTTATATGCAAACGGCGTCGATTCGGAAATCAGAGCAAGATAAAAACCCGCTTTTGCGTGTCGCGGTGCGCCACGAAAAAAATAGGGGCAAAAAAAACAAAACAGGTGATGCAAATGGAAAAAACGACACAAAACTTTGGAAAGAGGCTAGTGACCCTGACCGTAGCGATGCTGTTCGTATCGTCTCTTGCGGCAATTGCGGCCGCCACGCCCGGAGATGACGCACAGGAAAAGGCGGAATACGTGGCTACCGAACCCGGCACCTACGTTGACGAGACCTTGCAGGACCCGGCAGGTGAGGTGGAAGAGGATGCAAACCTGACCTACAACCTGCTAATCTGGATACTCAACGGTTGCCCGCCCGACGAGGAGCCGGCAGACGAGAACGAAACCGCAGAAGACGGGGAAATCGATGAGGAGGGCAACGAAACCGGAGAGGAGAACAAAACCTACGTGGAGCAGGCCGTCGAGAACACCGGGGAACTCATCTTCGGCGTGCTTGAAATAGTCAACGAAACCTTAAATGACCCGCAGAACGGGTCAGGGGTTCCGGAAAGCGTATGGATTCTTGTCAGGGACTGGTTTGACGAGAACGTCTGGTCCCCGGTGACGGGATTCTTTGACGACGCCGCACACGCGGTCGGAGACGGGATTCGCGGCGCAGGAAACGCGATTGGCATGGGCTTTGAGAACGTGACGAACGCGACAGCGAATGGTTTCGAGGATATCGCAGGCGCCATCGGCAATGCGGCACAGGGAGCATGGGACGGCGTCAAGGGCATAGGTGATTCCATAGGCGAAGGGCTGCACGCGATAGGCGACTCGGTCGTAGGTTTCGTGAACAACCTCTTTGGCGGCTCCGGCGGGCATGAAGAGCTTCCCGAGACAGAAGAACTCCTCGAAGACCCGGTCGGTGAGACGACAAGTCTGCTCGAAAAGATAGCGGGCATCTTCGGATAAAACATCCGCATCTTTTTTTCCACTCTTCTCATCTTTTTGCAATACCGATTTTTAAGGGGTTTTTGAAAAATCGTGATGCCGTGCCGCCATTCACATTCGTCAAGCGATAAAAGTGAAAAGATGGTTTGATGCACTTCAAACCAAATATGCGATATGCGTATCGACGTAATCCAAAAGCGCCGTGCCGTGATCCCATATCATGCCTGAAAACCATGAATATTCGTCGAGCTTCGAGGAATCCAGGTCTGGGCGGTTCGGCGCTTCATAGTTGACTATGCGCACCGGCGCCTTCTTTGCGCCGTTGTATGCGAGAACCGCATTTTCCCTGTATTTTTCCGGCGTCGAAGCGTGATGGCTCTCCGCGTGGAGCACTATCACGTTGCAGGTAAGGTTGCCTATGTGGTCTATCGGCCAGTCCTCTATGCATGCCGTGCCCCATACCGTTCCTGCGGGCGCAGGCACAACCGCCTCTATGTTCTCCGGGGACATGACCGGTTCGATTGTGACTATAAGTTTCACATAGTCCATCTTGAAGTTGTCAACGGCGCATATCGGGTATGAGCCGCCGTGGCTGAATCCTATTATCCCGATCCGGTCCGGGTCGGCTCCGGGCAGCGTGCGGGCGTATTCGCAGACCGCCCTGAAGTCCTCCTGCTTGTACATCGCGTTGTCATACGGCTGGTTAATCAGGGTCGGAGCAGGGCTTGAACGCCCCGAAATGCCGGTGGGCGCATCCGATATGTAATCCGGATAAAGGTAGTTGTAGTCCCATGCGCCGCGGGGGTCCCACGCCACGGAGATGTAACCCTTCCTCGCAACCTCCCGGGGCGTGAACGGCGGGAAGTAGTGCGGCCAGCCCGCCGCTCCTTCGTTGCTGCCCGGGCACCAGACAAAGACAGGTAACGTTTCGTTATCTTCGGTTACCGGCGCGTAAACGTCCATTACGATAAAGCCGGGAAATCCGCCGCCGCTGGTGTCGATGCGTATTTCGTTGTACGACAATTCATAGGTTTTATGAATCGCGGGAGTGCCTATCTTATCCAGCGTATCCCGGAGTTTGTCCTCCTTGTCGGTCCCGATGCAGCCCGCAAGGGCGGCGATGCAAAAACCGGCTATCAGCATGATTGCGAATAACTTTCCCATTTTATCACAATCCGGCAATGAATTAGGGATGTAATATATCCTGCGCCGCGACTTTATAAATCAAGCCCGTCTGTCAAGTTCGTTGTGCACCAGCGTTATGCAGTGGTTGCCATGCAAAACCATTGGCCCAAGACCCAGTTTTTTTGCACCCGCAGTTTCAAGCGCCGCGAGTTCTTCATCCGTCGGGTCGAAGTGGTCGCTTAGCACGAAAACAGGCTCACTCGCAATGTCGGCAGAGCGCACGTCCTCGCCGCCTTCGTCGAGGAAGTATGGCGTAACGCCCGCAATCGAGTCAAGCGTCTGCGCAAATTCGCGCCTCGATACGTATATTCCGGGCGTGGATTCCACCTCATAGCCGTCGTCGGGAATGGCGAGCGAGAGCGCCTTCTTTATCAGTGCGCCTGTCGAACGTTCGTCCGGATTGAGGTATTTTAGCTCGGAACCGGCCATTCGCAATGTCTTTGGCGCGTCCGGCTCGCCTAAAAGAACGAGATAAAGTTCGGTGTCCCTTCGCAGGTCGTGCGAGAGAAAGAATGCGGAGTTGACGCACCGCGCGAGCACGTCTATTCTGCCTGCGCCGCCGCAAAGGTCGTTTAGCGTGAAATCGCCGTCAGTTTTCGCCTTGTGGCCTATGACAAGGAATCTTCTCATAAAAAGTCCGCCTACTGGTTGAACTGCAACTGTTTCATAAGCCCGCGCTTCATCTTGCGGTTGCCAGAAAAGCCCTTTATCATTCCCTTCGACATGTCGTAGTATTTCAGGAGTTCCTTGACGTTCTTTGGTTCCGTGCCGGAGCCGCGGGCTATCCTTCTTATCCTTCCGGCTTTCAGTATCGAGGGGTCGTTCATCTCCTCCTCGGTCATGGAATCCATGATGACCTTGAATTTTCCCATGCGCTTCTGCGCGTCGCCCATATTCGCTTTCTGGAGGTTTGCGCCCATGCCGCCGGGGAGCATCTCCGCCACCTTGCTAAGCGAGCCCATTCCCTTTAACATGTCTATCTGCTGGTAGAGGTCGTGGAGCGTAAACTTGCCCGACATTATCCTGCGGGCGGACTTCTCCGCGCTCTCCATGTCCACGGCATCCTGCGCCTTCTCGAGCAGGCTCTGTATGTCGCCCATGCCAAGCATGCGGGAGACGAATCTGGTGGAATCGAATTTCTCAAGGTCGGACGAATGCTCTCCGACGCCGATGAATACGACGGGTGCGCCGGTGGTCGATACCGCCGAGAGCGCGCCGCCGCCTTTCGCGGTGCCGTCCAGCTTCGAGATTATGACGCCCGTAAGCCCCACCGCATCGTGGAACGCCTTCGCCTGCGGCCCTGCCTGCTGCCCAACGGCGGCATCCATGACAAGAAGCTTTTCGTCCGGTTTCGCGGCGTTGAATATCGCCTTCATCTCGTCGATGAGATCGTTTTCGAGCTTGTGCCGTCCCGCGGTGTCGACTATGACGACGTCCGCCTTCTTGCGGAACTCGTCAAGCCCGTGTTTAACTATCCTGACGGCGTCCTTGGAGCCGGGTTCGCCGTATATCGGCACGTTGAGCGATGCCGCGATCTGCTCTAGCTGGTTGTAGGCCGCAGGGCGGTGGACGTCGCACGCTATGAACGCCGGGCGAAGGCCCCTTTTCTTGAAGTAGTTGGCAAGCTTGCCGCAGGTGGTGGTCTTTCCCTGGCCGTATAGGCCGACCATCATTATGACCTGCTTTTTGAGGGGGATATCGCGCGGCTCGCCAAGCGCCCTCACGAGTTCATCGTAGACTATTTTTATGACATGCTCCCGGTTGGACATGCCTGCCGGCGGCTTCTCCTCGAGCGCCCTTTTCTCTATCGCCTTGCTGAGGTCGAGAACCATCTTGACGTTTATGTCCGCCTGGATGAGAGCCCTCTGTATGTCGCGCACGACCTCTTTTACGAGCGTGGCATCTACGTGCGAAGCGTTGGCTATCTTCTTTAGCGCATGCCGCAGGGATTCACCAAGACCTTCTAAAACCATGAGCAATCACATCTTTGGAATAATGGGGAAATGGAAAATGGGTATTTGTAACTACTGCTCCAAAATCGCCTCTGCCACAAGGAGCAGGTCTTTTTCGGTTATGACCCTGTCCGCCTCGCGTTCCACGCATTCGTCTTCGGAGTTGAACGCTATGCCGTATCCTGAAACGTCGAACATGCCTATGTCGAAGCAGGAGTTGCCGATCGCAGCCACCCTAGAAAGCGGTATGCCTGTGTCTGAGGCTATCTGCCTTACGGACGATGCCTTGTCCACGAGAGGGACGCGCAGTATCCCCTCGCCGCTAAGAATTCCCCCGCGTCCTGCCAAAAGCCCGTTGGCGTAGACGTGTTCCATGCCGAGTTCGTGCGCGACCCGATTAGCAAGCAGGTCAAGCCCTGCGCTCACTATGCCAAGGACAACACCGTTTTCTGCAAGGCGATCCATGCACTCTTTTGCCCCTTTCATTATAGGCACGTCTTCGAGAATCGATGAGATGTCGGATATCGTGGAGTGCTCGCTGTCGCTCTTGCGCCAGAGCGCTATGTCACGCCGTATGAATTCGAGGTCGTCTATCTCGCCTTTGAGATACCGTTCCACGGATTCGTTGTTGTTGCACCGAAAATGGTTGTGCACCCATGCCCACGAACTCTTGGCATCCACGAGCACGCCGTCCATGTCGAATACGGCAAGCTCTATTTTTGGGTGGCGCGCCGGCCGCCCCTCACCGTTAAGGCCGAGGCGTTTGCGGTAGCAGTGGGTCGTGCAGATATGTTTCATGAATAAGCATCTAAACATGGCTTAAAACGTTTATAGACCGCCTATTCATCACGCAACCCTCGTTTTAGATAATAATTTATAATGTCCGCCCATACAGGGCAACTGCCGGGAGTGGGCGGCTGACCAACGGTTGGCCCCGCTTCTAATGCGAGGTTATCAACTGAGGAAACTCCCCTCTTGTACGACGGCGGGGAAGGGACAGAAGTCCCCGGCGCGAGAGTGCCGACGAAGGCGCAGAAACGACACAGCCCGCAAGGAGGATGAAGGTGGTTGCACCGGACGTTCTTGCGGGATTTGGTGAAACGGCCATTCGCCCCAAGCAAGTCCAAATGTCGGGATACGGTTGCCGTTGTCCGCCCGTAAGTAGGACGCTAAGTAGAATGTCAGCAGCGCATGGGTTTCCCGTGCGTGAACAGAAAGGGGGTTATGACCTACACCCGGCGGTTTCCCGTGCGTGAACAGAAAGGGGGTTATGACCTACACCCGGCTCTCAAACCCGCCGCAATCTGTCGGCACAACGCTTTTAATCATCCACTGGATTTAAGGGACGACCCTATCCGGTGGTAAGATGAAACTACGCGCAAGCGAACGCTCAAAGAACATCCAGTATGCCATACGCGACGTCGTCATACCCGCCCGCAAGCTGGAACGGCAGGGCATAAAGATATCGAAGCTCAATATCGGCGACCCATGCGCCTACGACTTCGATGCGCCGGAACACATGAAGAAAGCGGTCTGCGAGGCCGCCTACGCGGGCTACAACGGCTACACCCCAAGCGAGGGCTACCCCGAACTTCTCGACGCCATAATCGCAAGGGAACAGAGAAAGAACGGCGTGGCCTACACGCACGACGACATCTGCGTCACCACCGGCGTGACCGAGTCGCTCCAGATGCTCTTTGGCGCAAGCCTCGAGCCCGGAGACGAGATTCTCATACCTGGCCCGACCTATCCGCCGTATATCGCGATGGCGCAGTTCTTCGGCGCGCACCCGGTCACCTATCGCTCCATCGAGGATGAGGGCTGGCAGCCCGACGTGGAGGACATACGCAGGAAGATAACGAACCGCACCCGCGCCATAGTTTTGATAAACCCGAACAACCCGACAGGCGCACTCTACAACAGGAAAGCGATAAAGGAGGTTTGCGACCTCGTGGCGGAGGACGGCCACATATTCCTCATCTCGGACGAAATATACGATGAGATGGTCTTCGACGGCGAGCACCACGCCTCCGCGTCGCTCGCAAGCGACATACCGGTAATAACCTTCAACGGCATGAGCAAGATATATCTCGTGCCCGGCTGGCGCCTCGGCTGGACGATGTTCAAGGCCCCGAACGGCGAACTCGACGAGATAAAGGACGGATTCATGAAGATAGCCCGCGCGAGGCTGTGCGCGAATTCCATCTGCCAGCGAGCGGCCATAGCGGGATTAAACGGCCCGCAGCACCACGTCAGGGAGACGATTGACCGCCTGCGCGAGAGAAGGGACTTCTGCCACAAGAGGCTAAACGAGATAGATGGTCTTTCGGCGCAGAGGCCGGACGGCGCATTTTATATATTCCCGAAGATTCTCCCCCTCGCTGAAAAGTGGTCGAACTGCCCGTGGAGAAACGACAAGGAGTTCACCCTCGACGTGCTGAACAACGCGCACACGCTCATGGTTCACGGCTCCGGCTTCGACGAGGTGTACGGCAAGGATCACTTCCGCGCGGTCACGCTGCCGCCGCTTCCAACACTTGAGACTGCTTTCGATTCGATTGAGAAACTTATGAAGGAGAGATTTAGATGAGAATAGACAAGACTGGATTCGTTTCGTTCGTGATTCTGTGCCTGCTTTGCGCGGGCACGGTCGCCGCTTACGTTTACCATGAATTCGCCCCGATGCCGGAAATGACAGTTGAAGACGGGGATACCGTGAGCGTATGGTACGTCGGTCGATTCGCATCCAACGGGACACTATTCGATACCAACGTCTACGAATCCGCGAAGCAGGCTAACGAGGAGTATGGATTCGCACTCAAAGCCAGGTCCGCCTACAAGACGCTTGACTTCACCCTCGGCAAAGGCAGCATGGTCGCCGGATTCGAGGATGCGGTGAACGGCATGAAGGTAAACGAGACGAAGACAGTCGTCATAGCGCCTTGGGAAGCCTACGGCAACAAGACGATTCCGTTTGATTTCGATCGTATAAGCGAGTTCAATGTGACCGAAACCATCCCCGCGGATCAATTCGCATATCTCGCACAAGGGGCGGAATATTCGGTCGGAGACGTTTTTCCGCACTACACCAACGCATGGAACATAACCGTGGTGTCGATAGATGATGCGGGCGTAACTTTTAGCGCCACCGATGCCGCAGAGGGCTGGAGAGGCAACATATACCAGTGGTGGAATTCGACCATGACCAAGGTCGACGACGGCGTAATCGTCGTCAGGCACGACCCCGCGGTCGGGCAGAAGTTCGACGCGCGCCCAAGCTACTTCTCGCCGGTTGTCACCTATACCGTCGAGAGCATGAACTCCACCAACATAGTGATAAGCTACGCGAACAGCCACAAGCTGGCGGGCGAATACCTGCAGTTCAAAATAACAGTCGCCGAAGTGAAGAAGGCTTAATCAAGCCAGCCACTATTTTTCAAAATCATCTTCCCCATTTTTTATTGTGAATCAACAATAGTTTTATAAACTGCTAAAACAACTCCTTTTAGCCGACACGGCATAACCAACGAGGGATAAAATGAACCTCCCCGCAGCAAGCTACGGGGTATCTGGTGAGGCGCCCGCATGCGGGCGCCTTAAATTTTAGTCAACTTCATCTGCTTATATCCT
>PGXE01000002.1 GCA_002838935.1 Thermoplasmata archaeon HGW-Thermoplasmata-1
TGATTACGTAAGGCATCAAGAAGATGTTCATCAGACAAAATTATCCGCATATTTCCAGGTTGGAAGCCCCGCCTTTTAAGGCGGGGAGGATGTCACTTTAGTAAATCCTATTTGAATTTGGATGGGCATTATGGACTTGAATATGAGCAATTCCGATATTTTCAATCGCTATAAGAGCAATTCCCAGGTTGCCCGCGTGTTGTCTGAGGATTGGTTTTCCTCAAATATGTATTGTCCATGTTGCGACCAAGATGAGTTATCCGCCTATCCGAATAACAAGAAGGCACTCGACTTTTTCTGTGGGGAATGCGGCAACGATTTTCAGGCAAAATGCTCAAGAACGCACTCGGCCCGGAAAATAAACGACGGTGAATACAATACGATGTTAAATCATATCACGAATAACAAACTGCCGAACTTTTTCATAATGAATTATTCGCCGGATGAATGGGTTGTTCGCGACCTTTTTATGATTCCTAAATTCTTCGTATCCCCCTCGATAATCGAGCGGCGCAATCCGCTTTCGGATACCGCCCGAAGGGCTGGCTGGACAGGTTGCAACATTTTACTCGATATGATTCCCTCCGATGGTAAGATAAATGTAGTGCGCAACGAGAAAATAATCGAACCCGATGAAGTGAGAAAAATTTGGGAAAAGATGGCCTTTTTAGACAATCGGCGACCCGAATTGCGCGGTTGGACTGCCGACGTTCTAAAGTGCATCGAGGACTTGGGAAAACAGCAATTCGAGCTACGCGAAATATACGGTTGTGAAAATCAATTGGCCGACCTGCATCCGGATAACAAGCATGTCCGTGACAAGATACGCCAGCAATTGCAGGTTTTGAGGGACAACGAGATTCTCAAGTTCGAAAGTCCGGGAAAATACAGGTTGTTGTGTTAAGCGGTTTTTCCACCCCCAACCTTTATTTTATATTAGCGTATTACGGTTGGGTAATAGAATGACGGCTAAAACTTCACAAGAACGTGCCGTGAAAGCCATGAATATCAAAAGGGCTCTTGTCAGCGTCTCGGACAAGACCGGCATAACTGATTTTGGAAAGTCCCTTCATGAGATGGGCGTAGAGATAATTTCCACCGGCGGGACCGCCCGGGCGCTGCGCGATGCGGGCGTCCCCGTAAAGGACATCTCCGAAATAACCGGTTTTCCCGAGATGATGGACGGCAGGGTCAAGACTCTCCATCCAATCGTCCACGGCGGGCTTTTGGCCTTGCGCGACAGCGAAGAGCACATGGCGGCCGCAAAAAAGCACGGCATCGGCATGATAGACATGGTCGTCTGCAACCTATATCCCTTCGAAGCCGCCATCGCAAAGGAGGGCGTATCGCTCGAAGAGGTCATCGAGAACATCGACATCGGCGGCCCATCCATGGTGCGCTCGGCGGCAAAGAACCACCGCTTCGTAATCATACTCACGAATCCCGCCCAGTACGGCGACGTTTTGGGGCAGCTTCGCGAAACGGGCGACGTGCCGCTTGAGGCAAGGCAGAAGCTAGCAATAGAGGCCTACACCCACACCGCCCATTACGACGCCATCATCTCCGGCTACCTGCGCGAAAGGCTCACAGGCGAATCCTACCCGCAGACTCTCAACCTCACGTATGAAAAAGTCCAGGGGATGCGCTACGGCGAGAACCCGCACCAGTCCGCCGCATTCTACAAGAACGCGATGGGCTACGGCCCGGAGGCCGCAGAGCCGAGCGTCACCAACTCAAGACAACTCCACGGCAAGCAGCTTTCATACAACAACATAATGGACGCCGACTGCGCCATCGAGGCCGTAAAGGAGTTTGCGGAGCCGACCTGCGTGAACATAAAGCACGCGACCCCCTGCGGCATAGCATCCGCGCCCACCCTGAAGCAGGCGTGGCTCGGTGCCTACGATTGCGACACCTATTCGCCCTTCGGCGGCGTGATAGCCTTCAACCGCGAACTCGACGGCGAGACCGCGCAGGAACTGGCAAAACTCTTCCTTGAACTCGTCATCGCCCCCTCGTTCAGCAAGGGGTCCCTCGACATTCTCACGCAGAAAAAGAACCTGCGCCTCCTCGAAGTCCCAGGCCTTGAAAAACCGGCCGGGCGCAAAGGCAGGATGACGCGCTACGTCGTCGGCGGCCTGCTCGTGCAGGATCGCGACACGAAGGCGATATCGAAAGAGTCGGGCGACTGGAAGACCGCCACGGAAAAACAGCCGACGGGCGAGCAGCTAAAGGCGATGGAGTTCGCGGTAAAGTGCGTCAAGCACGTAAAGTCGAA
The DNA here is from genome assembly GCA_002838935.1 of Thermoplasmata archaeon HGW-Thermoplasmata-1. Taxonomy (GTDB): domain Archaea; phylum Thermoplasmatota; class E2. The sequence continues at coordinate 2,279 of PGXE01000002.1, forward strand.
CTCGGTCGTGTTCGTGCAGGGAACCAAAACCGTGGGCATCGGCGGCGGCCAAACGGCGCGTGTCGATTCCTCGTTCATAGCCTGCCACAAGGGCGGAGAGCGCATCAAAGGCTCGGTCATGGCAAGCGACGCCTTCTTCCCGTTCCGCGACGCCGTGGACATAGCCGCGGAAAAGGGCGTTGCCGCGATAGTCCAGCCCGGCGGCTCGATACGCGACGACGAGGTCATAGCAGCCGCGAACGAGCACGGCATAGCGATGGTATTCAGCGGCCAGAGGTGCTTTAGGCACTGACCGGCGCGTGTTAAAGATAAATATGCGGATGCCCAAATCACAATACGGTGTTATCATGAGGGAAAAGCTTCGTCTTGGCGTTCTCGCCTCCGGTTCGGGAACCGACCTCCAGTCGATAATAGACGCCTGCGCGGGCGGGAAGATAAACTGCATCGTCGCCTGCGTCATAAGCGACCGCAAGAACGCGCATTGTCTGGAGCGCGCAAGGGCACATGGGATCCCCGCCCACTTCGTCGATCCCAAGTGCGGGGACGGAAGCCGCAAGCAGAAGGATGCGCACGAGAAGGAGATACACGAGCTTTTGGGCGAGCACGGCGTAAAACTCGTCGTCGGCGCGGGTTACATGAGGATACTCTCGCCCCGGTTCGTCGAGGCGTGGAATGGCAGTATTATAAACATACACCCTTCCGTTCTCCCCGCTTTCGGCGGCGCGGACGGGCAGGGCGACGCCATAGAATACGGAGTCCGCATAGCGGGTTGCACCACCCACTTCATGGACGAATCGGTGGACGGCGGCCCCGTGATCCTCCAGGCTGCGGTTAAGGTAAAGCGCGGCGACGACCGCGCGTCGCTTGCCGAGCGAATTTTGCAGGTCGAGCACCAGATACTGCCACGCACGATAGACCTCTACGAGCAGGGGCGGCTGCAGATCGAGGGGCGCAAGGTGCAGATAGCCCCCAAAGACGATTCATGGCTTTCGCGCTATCCGGTAATAGAGGGCGTGCTCTACCCGGAGGACTACTAAATCCCCGTTTTCAAATTTATGGCGTTCCGGGCGTGGTAATCTGGAAAAATCACCTGTTCTTTGCTGGCTATACTCCCTTTCCAAGTTCGGCATGAGGTTTGGCCTCGACAACACGCGCATGCTGCTCGAACGCCTTGGAAACCCGCAAAACAGTTTGCGGATAGTCCACGTCGGCGGCACGAACGGCAAGGGCTCCGCCTGCCGCTACATCTACTCCATCTTGCGCGAAGCAGGCCATTCCGTCGGCATCTACACATCGCCGCACCTCGAAAGGTTCAACGAGCGCATCGTCGTCGGCGACGAAGAGGTGTCGGATGCGGAACTCGAAGAACTCGCGTCCCGCGTAAAGCCGATAGCGGACGAGATGGCGAAAGGAGGCAGGCAGCTCACCTTCTTCGAGGCGACGACCGCGATGGCGTTGTTACACTTCGCGAAAAGGAACGTCGATATCGCGGTGCTGGAGGTGGGCCTTGGCGGAAAGCTTGACGCGACCAACATAGTGGCGCCGCTCGTATCCGTTATCACCAACGTAACCCTCGAACACACCGACGTCCTCGGCAAGACCGTGCGCGAGATCGCGGAGGACAAGGCGCATATCATAAAACCCGGAGTCCCTTCGGTGACTGCGGCAAGAGGCGACGCGCTCGAGGAGATAAGAAAGCGCGCGGAAGCGGTCGGCTCGCGGCTTTCGGCGGTCGGCGAAGAGGTCGTCTGGAAACGGCTCGACGCCGATTCGCGCAAGCAGAGGTTTTTCATAAGGACGGGACGCGGCTCCTACGAACTCGAAACCGTTATGTTGGGCGAGCATCAGGGCGAGAACCTCGCGCTTGCGGTGGCGGCGTGCGAAACGCTGTGCGAAAACGGCATTGCGATACCAAAGGAGAGCTTTGCCGCAGGCGCCATTGCGGCGAGGTGGCCGGGGCGGCTCGAAGTGGTGCTGGAGAGTCCGCTTACGATACTCGACGGCGCGCACAACCCCGACGGCATGAAGAAGCTCGCAAGGTTCATCTCAGCCGACATCAGGCCCAAGAAGCTCACTCTCGTGATAGGAATGCTCAGGGACAAGGACATCGAATCGAGCGTTTCGGAGCTTCTGCCGCTCGCAAGCCGCGTCATAATCACGACCCCGTTGAACGAGAGGGCGGAGGCCGCGGGCGACGCAGCGAGGAGGATGGCGCGTTTTGCAGTTTGCGAACCCGTTGCGATCGGGGACGTGCGCGAGGCCGTGGACGAGGCGCTTAGCGGCGCGGGCGCGGGAGAGACGATTATTATAACCGGTTCGCTTTACATGATAGGCGAGGCAAGGAGGTATCTCAATGAAAGGGCATAACGCGCGGATACGGACAATCTCCTCCCGGGCAGAGGCAGAAGCCGTAATGCGGGAAATAGGCGCCGAAGAGGGCGGGATAGGCGTCATGGCCCCCAAATCGCAGCACCTTTGCGTCATGCTCGATTCGCTCGAGCCGCAGGACGCGAACATCCTCAAGCAGGAAGCCCTCTCGGCCGGGGCCGACTGCGCCGTAGCCGCAGGGGCAGTTCGCGGGGAGGGCAGGACGGATGCGTTTCTCATGGGCACCTTTTCCCAGTTGAAGACTATAAAGAACAAGCTCGCGCCCCACTATCCGCGCCTGAAGAGGCTCGGAGAGGAGATTGCGGCGGTAATCGAGAATTCCCAAAGGTCGCGCTTCGAGATGACGCTGCCGGGCAAGAGGGCGTTGGTCTTGGGCGAGCGCACGCTGGTCATGGGCATACTCAACGTCACGCCGGATTCGTTCAGCGACGGGGGCGCCCACTATTCGACCGACGCGGCGGTAGATTACGCAAGGTGTATGATAGCCGCCGGCGCGGACATCATAGACATAGGAGGAGAATCGACCCGCCCCGGCTCAGAGGGAGTTACGCTTGATGAAGAGTTGAGGCGAACCATCCCGGTCATAGAACGGCTCGCGCAAGAATCCGGTATTCTTATTTCCATAGACACCCGGAAGGCCGAGGTCGCAAGGCGTGCGCTAAAGGCCGGTGCAAGCATAATAAACGACGTCAGCGCGCTGTACGCCGACCCCGCGATGGCAAAGGTCGTGGCCGAATCGGAAGCGCCCGTCATACTCATGCACATGAAGGGAACGCCGAAAGACATGCAAAAGGAGCCGTCCTACAAGGACGCGATGGCCGAGATCATCGGGTTCTTCCGCGAACGCATCTCATACGCCGAATCCTGCGGCATCCCGCGCGAGCGCATCATCCTCGACCCCGGCCTTGGCTTTGGCAAACGCACGGGAGGCGGCGTAGAGGACAACTGCGGGATACTGCGCAGATGGCGCGAACTATTAACACTAGGCCTGCCGACGCTTGTCGGCGCGTCGAGAAAGACATTCATCGGCAACGTGTGCGGCGGAATCGCCGGCGTTGCCAAAGCTACAGACGCTTCCGGCGGCACGGGACGGCAGTGTCGGTCAGCGCAGCTTCCGCCTTCGGAACGGCTCGAGGGGGGCCTTGCGGCAGCGGCAGTTGCGGTAATGAACGGCGCTTGCATAATCCGGGCGCACGACGTTCTTGAAACGAGGCGCTGCGCCGACCTGCTCGATGCGGTCATTGGCGGGCAAATCTAAAACCCTGCGTTGTACAGGAGTTCGTCGACATCTTCGCCGCATAGCTCGCTAAGTTCCCCGTGCAGCGACACCACCCGTTTGGCGGAATCAAAAAGCCCCTTTTTTTCGAAACCCCCGACGAGTTCCCGCAGCGTCTGCCTTGAATGGCCGGCGGTCAGGTTGTCGGCGTGCGCAACTATCTTTTCCTCCAAGGTTTCAGGCATGTAATCCTTAACCGGCAGGCCGAGCGCCTTGGCGTCGCTTGCGGTCAGGCCCGCTCCTATGTGTTTCTCTATTATGGATACGAGCGCATCGGGAAGGCCGAGCGCCCTCGCCATTGCGGCGCCCTCGACGGCGTGCTTTATGCCATGGGTCATCGCCCTGCCGATATCGTGCAAAAGTGCGCCCGCCTCGACGAGTGTCATATCCACCGCCAGCCCGCGCTCCGCAATCCTCTTTGCCATAACCATCGCAAAGACACGCACAGTCTCAACGTGCGATATAACGGCGTCCCTGCATCCTGCCCGCTGCATTATGCCGCGGCATTCTTCGGGGTCGGGATGGTCCATGATACTTGAATCAGACGAGTTCACTTATTCTTTTCCTAAGCCGCTCTATATATTTCCCGCTGTCGGACTGCTGCATCAGTTTTCCGCAAACAGGACAGGCGAAATCGTGGCCGTAGGCGCCATCGAACGTTTCCCGTATGCTGCAATTTGTGCATTCGAAGAAAAGCCCGGACTGCGCGACCTCGAGCTTTTTCTCTAGAGCGCGCATTTCCGCTTCCCTCTTTTTTTCGAGCAGAAACTCGATGTTGTAGAGGTTGGTGTTCCATATGAACGTCTGCCATCCCTTGGGTCCGGTTTCCACCTGATACTCGGCGGCGTGCGCGCTTTCGAGAAGATATAGCTTCTTTCTCAGTTCGCTCGGGTTGCCTCCGTGGGCTTCCTGTATCTCCTCTATCGTGACCGGCTGCTTCTCATGTATGAATTTAGCTAGAGAATAACCCTCATCGCCGACGGTTTCGAGAAGATACTTCTTGATGTGCGGTATGTCCGGATGTAGGTGGTTGTTCATTCTTGCACCTCCGATGCGATAACGTTCTTTCCGCGTTCAGCGGGTATTATTTCGAGCGAGCCGCCGTGAAACCGCCGGTTTATCCATTCGCCGGAGGTGAGCCTGTCGAGCGTTATGGCAAGCGCCGCCACCTCGGAGTGGGGCTGATTCCCGACAGCGACGTTGAAATCGGCAATTTCGTAAATCTCGCGCGGCACCTTCTCGGCGCCCACCACCAGCAGGATGTCCTTTTTCGCATCGCGCATCTCGGCGCACGATTCGTCCGCCGGCATTCCATACATCGTGAGATGGGCGATCAATCCGCCCTTTTCCTTCCAATCCGCGGCGACCTTCTTCCAGGATACGCCGCTTTCTATCGCAAACGGGCCGCCGAATCGGGAGGTTACGCCTCTTATGTTCTCCTCTATCTTTTCATCGGCTTCGTCTATCCATATCCTCTCTGCGCCAAATGTCCTCGCGACAAGCGCAACGTGCGTCGTTATACGCTTGTCTCTTGCGGGGCGATGGCCTATCCTGAGCACGGCAAACAATGCAATTGTCTCCTTTCCGGTTATTCGGGCAGTTCGTTTTCAGGCTTCATCGCGTAGAGGAGCAGCAGGACAGAAAGTCCGGACAGCAGCGAAGAGACCAGCGAGTGTATGCCATCCACTCCGGTATAGATGAACGCGAGCGTGATGAGAACGACCGCCGCCGAGGCGAGCAGGCCGCTGAAGAACCCGCATTTTATATCGGAGTTGAAAAACCCCATAAGCGCGAGCGGAACCGCGGCTGCCGAAAGGACGGTCGATGCCACTGCGAACCAGAAAACCGGCTTTAGCCAGGCGAACCCCCACAGATATGCACCCAGAAATGTAAATCCTGCGCCGGACAGGAACGAGAAGGAGCCCCTATTCATAGTCATCAATACCATAACCCGTTTGAGATTAATAATCTTTTTCAATAAAATGTGTTTTTCAAGGTTCATGCAGTGGTTTGGCGCAGGGCAGAAAATCTTAAATCCCTACACTCTCTATAACAGTTTATGAACCAGACTGCAAAGATTGCCGTCGTCATAGCGCTCGCGGCCCTGCTGGCGTTTAGCCAGATGCCGTTCATTCAGGCATCCAGTTCGCAGGAAGACGACGGGCGTCCCCCGGAAAATTCCGACGATTCCGAAAAAGAGGAATCGAAAGACGGGGAAGACGGCGGTTATGATACGGGGGCTAGTTCGGAGGCCCATGAAAAAAGCCCAGACGCACCAAACAAATCTGCGGCAGACGACCACGCCGCGGCAAAGCGGCCGGGCTTCACTGCAAACGGCACCACGATGGCAGGGGACAACATCCTCTTCTGCCACGAGGGAAACGCGATATGCAACTACACCATACTCTGCAAAGAATCCGGCAATCTGTCCGGCGTGAGGATAATCGAGCGCATGTCGCTTCCCGCAAACTTCAGCCTGTCGAATCGCGGCTGCTCGCTTTTTGCCTGCGGCGAATGTCTTAACGTGACGATTCTCGATGCGCCGTCGGCAAACATAGTCGTAGAGAACAAGGGCGAAAACGCGACCGCGGCATTGGTCTTCCCCGAAGGGTTCGAAATCTCTCTTTCAAAGAATGCGGTCTCGATAGAATCGGAGCATGGCCCGGGCGATTTTGTTTTTTCCGGAAAGCTCATTGCGGCTGGCGCGTCGTTTTCGGTCAACGAGTCCTCGCGCGAAGTTTCGGTGAACCTGTCCGCCGGAGTGCGCATGATATTCCGCGGGACCCTCTTTGAAGGCGCGGCCGCATATGCCAAGGGCGGAATCAAAAACGCCCTCGAATCCGCGCTTTGCGACGGGACGCTTGGGGCAGAGATAAACGTCGTGCGGGATTTCAACGCCGCCGACTATACGGTCGGATACCGCGGCATATCCGTATCCGAAACCGCCAAAATGGAGGGCAAGGCAGCCATAAGCATAGATTCGGACGAGGGTGCGGGGTGTTTTGTCGCGCTTTTCCTTGACAACGGGCTAATCGGCGGGAAGCACCCGGAACCCCTGCGGATTACCGCCAACGGCAAACCGGTCATGCGCCTGCAGTCACCGGAAGACCTACTTTCCGGTTCAAGCCCCCTGTCTTTGGGAGCGGATAAGTATGCATATTACCTAGACGCAAGCGGCGAGGGCCTGCAGATGATGCTGTGGGTGCCGCATTTCTCGATATTGGAGTTGGAGATAGTCGATCTCGACAAGGTTTTCCCGGCGTGGATCGAAGAGGGGTTGCCGTTCGACGACGCGCTCGAAGGACTGCTCGGCGTGCTGTCCACCTATGGCAGGGAGAACATCGGCATCAGCGCCGGCGTTGACATAGGCAAGATAGAGTTCAGCCTGTGGAGGATAATCACCGGCAGCGGCAGCCTGAAAATCGAGACCGGCATAACCCTCGAGTGCGAGATAAGCGTGATAGAATTGACCTTCGGCCTCACGCAGGCGATACTCCAGAGCGCAAGCGAGACACCCCTCGACCTGCCCACACTTCTGCAACTTCTTGACGAAAGGCAATACCTGACGGCGGACGAACTTAGGATAATGCTTACCGGGCCGGTGCGGGAGTATGTCAAAGCGTGGGCGCTTGAACGGGTAAAGCAAACCGTGGAGCAGGCGTTCCCGGATGCAGAATACGACGCCGCATTCGAATTCTACAACCTCGACCCAAAGATATTCGATCCGGAACTGCACATGGACCCGGTGCGGGCGATCATAACCGTGAATCTGCGCATAGATGAAAAGTTGGCGCTTTCGGAGATGATGGATAATAAGGAGCCCCCGAATCCGGAAATTGAAGAGCTAAAACAGGGGAAGGGGCTTGCAGGCATATTGTCGTATCCAAACCTGTTCAATCTGGAAGCAAAGCCGGGGTGGAAATTCGACATAGTCGTCTCGCTGCCCGAGAATTACCGCTTCGTGTATGCGCACGAGGAGCCGGCACAGGGAGGAATCGACACCAGTTCGCTTGGCTGGAACCTCGATGCCCGCGAATCGGCAAACCCACTCAGCAGGGACTACATAGCCGGGGTCACGAACCTGGACATGGTGCGGGCCGTGACTATAATGCTATTCTCCACGGGTGCTATGATAGCTCTCTGCATCGGGCTCATAGTATGGCGCGCGGCGAGGAAAAAACGAAGTAAGGCCGAATAAGGTTAAGGGGCGCATTGCCGCTGCCGCCGCACGCGGTCTTTGGCAAGGCATCGGGATTTATGCAAAACGAGAGCTATTATAACGAAGCGGTCCGTTCAAGGCACATGCCCCGAAACGTCAGCCTTGCCGAGCGGTTGACGAAACTGCGAAGGAAGTTATGGCTAAAACCGAACTCCTCCGAGATTGTCCTAAGCTGCAGGCCCGCTTCGCCTATTCTTTCGTATATTTTGTCCTCTATCTCCCTGAACTCTTCGTTTGGCATGCACGCGACGTTGAATATCTCGCTTATGACGCCGATGGGAGACGAAAGCTTGAGGTAAAAGTTCGCGTAATAAGCCTTGTATGATTTTTCAGGCCGCTTTCCGTTCTGCGGGGGCTCCCAACGCGTTTCCACGAGCTTGGCGTTGTCGAAGAACGCTATCGCCTCCCTGCCCCCCTCGCCAAAAAGCTCCGCTATCTGCGCGGCGGTCATCCATTTGTCCTGAATCGCGTCGAATACCGCTTTCTTTACAGGAGTATCGAACGCGCGCAACATGATGACGAGGTCGCTTGGGTCGTTTATAACCTTCACATGAGTCATATTACTATCTCACTCCGATGCAAAACCGCATCCGTCCGGCCGGCATTTTATTTTAATATGTGGCCAAATTTAAATACCTTTCTATTTTACGATGCCCTACTCCGGGTATTCGTCGGTGAAAATTTCACCTGCCGTCAATTTATGAATAGGTACCGCTTTTTTAAACGCTCCTTTCTGCGCGGCGATTCGAAAGCTTAAATTAGGTAATGGTATAATTAATAAAAGAGGTTACCATGGGATTGGCATTTTTTGGCAGGGGAGTAACGAAAATACCTGCGCTTATCATAATACTCATGCTCGGCGTGACTGCATTTTTTGGAGTCTATGCGGTAAGGCTCAGCATAAGTTCCGACCTTGAAACGTTCCTTCCGCAGGATGACCCGTCGGTCACGGCCCGAAGCGACATTTCGCGGATATTCGGCAAATCCGAGATGATGCAGCTTGTTTTCGTTTCGGACGACGTGGTCGACCCCGAAGCCCTGAACGAGATGCTCGACGCACAGGAAGCGATAATCGCAGACGACGCGCGGGGCACGCTGCTCACGCCGAACAATCCCGCAAGCAGCATAATCTCGCTTGCCGACCTCATCGTGATGGGCAGTATAACGATGGATTACGAGGACGAACTCATCTCGACGTTCGGCGAGCTTACGGACACGCTCGAGGGCGTATCCCTCGTGGGCTATTCTGTTCCGATGCAGAACATAAACAGGATAGTGTCGCAGTACCGCGAGATATACGACAAATGCCCGGCCCTTAGAAGCGAAGCCCTCGCAGTCGTCATGCCTGTATATCAGATAGACCCGTCTTCAGCATCTTCGGGCGGCATGGCCGACATCATCCCGCTGACAGACAACGTCATGTACATTCTTTTGCAGAGCAAGGATTTTTCCATGAAATCGAAAGCGCTAACCCTGCTTGCCGCCCCGACCGGCGGCGCAAGCGAAGGTTCGTCGGACGCGCTTGACACCCCGCTCGTAAACTACTTCCTAGAAGATATGGCCTCGCAGCGCAGCGTGGCAGAGAAAGGCGCCTCGACCCTGCATTTCGTCACTGCGAACAACCAGACCCTTCTCACGCTGTCATACGTAAACGTCTCCTTAAAGGACGGAATAGACGCGAACAAACTGTTGATAGTTGCGCTATCCACCCTGGAAAAATACCCTATTAAATCCGGTCTCGACCTCCTGATAAATCAGGTGTCTAAAAGAGTGACCGAGGCCGAACCCAAACTGCCTTCATATCGCGCATGCGCGGATTCCGTTACCGCGCTAAGGCAATATACGGGCACCGGGGCCGCCGCGCCCGTGTCCTGCGTCAGCGATGCGATACAAAAAACCGCCGACCTGATGAACGTGGCGTCCGAAGACGAGAAAGAGTTGCTTGGCCTATTCGATAGCACCCTGCGCGGATTTGCGGCGAGCCCGCAGATATTCTACTCCGTCGATCATCAGGCGAACCTCACGTGGACCGTGGCGGACGGTTTCAACTCATCGTATACCGCGATGGTTGGCCTGAAGGGGGAGCTCCCCCGGATACGGACGATGATGGACGGGAACTTCACGAAGGCCCAGATAGTCGAAAACCTCACGGCGCTGAGAGTTGACCTGACGCGCTCTAACGAAAACCTCTCGATCCAGAAGTCCGGAGTCGAGGAAATGATAGCGACGCTGAACTCGCCTTTCGGCAACTGGTTCATGCGGGCGATGCGGGACATGGGGCACGTAATACGCAATGCGCCGTACGACGTAGCGAGAAAAGAGATAGAGATATTCAATTTCGTTGCTTCCATGATGATGGACGGCTCCGGCGGTGCGGCATCGGCGCCGTTTGATTTTTCGGCACCGGTGAACGGACTTAAAACCGGTTTCGATTCAGGCGAGGAGGCTGCCATAAAGGAGATGCTGCAGGACATGTTTCTGCGAGAGCTGGCGATGCTGCGCATAGGAATCCCGTCGGCAGACCTCGAAATCGATATGGATGTGGAGATACCTGCGATAAACCTCAACCCCTCGATAGCGGATAAGCGGGCGATTCTCTCCGCGCTCGGGAACGACGGCATAGCGGAGATGGTCGACGCCGTAAAATCCTACGACTCGTCGGATCTGGTGTCGGTCGCAGGCCGGCTTTCCGTTATCGCGGGACTCAAATCCAAGGAGATAAACAACCTCGATTCGCAAGTAAAGAACATAATCTCGGTGTCGGAGTTCATATACGCAAAGACCTTTAGCAGTTCTGTCGAAAACAGTCTGGTGTTCTACAGGGATGCCGGGGATAAGATAGGCGAGGCGGCCGACGGCATAAATTTCCTGCAGGACAATATCGGCGGCGTCACCGGATTTGCGAGAGCAATGAACACCCTGGACTCAGGGGTATCTTCTATAATATCGAACGACTTCGACGGGACCTCCGCCGCATCCTGCATGATGATACTCACCCTCAACAGCAGCTACCTGCCGGATGAGGGAAAGGCGGAACATGCAAACAGGCTTGAAACCGTACAGAAACGTATAGCCCTGATAGCGGCGGACCACACTTCCGCAGAAGTAAAACTTCTGAGCGATACCATGATATCGAAGGCGACCGAGGAGACGCTCAGCGAGACGATAACGCTGCTAATACCGATTGCGATAGCGCTCGTTGTCTTCATGCTCCTGCTCACGTTCCGAAGCGTCGTGGACACGCTTTTGGGGGTGCTTGGGCTTGGCATGGCGATGGCGTGGGCTTACGGATTCGGCGTGCTGATGAATTTCAGTTTCAACCAGATATCGGCGACTGTCGCGATACTGTTAATCGGCCTTGGCATAGACTACTCCATACACACCACCATGCGCTACCGCGAGGAGTTGCGCAAGAAGTGGGACGTAAAGCGGTCGACCGGCACCATGATAAGCCACCTCGGCGTCGGCCTCGCGCTGACCACCGTGACGACGGTTGTCGCATTCCTTTCGAACCTCTCTTCCCCGATACCCCCGATAGTCAGCTTCGGCATAATGAACGCTGTAGGGATATTCGGAGCATTCGTGATATTCCTGACGGTGATACCCGCCATCAGGATGCTTATCGACCTGCGACGTGAGAAGACCGGGCAGTTGATGATACGGGAGTTAAAAAAGAGGCGCAACAGGTCGTCGGGCGTGACCTTCCTTGACCGGGCATTATATCGCGGGGCAGAATGGAGCACCCGCCACCGTTACATCGTCATCTGCGTTGTCGGCCTGCTCGGCGCGGCATCGCTAGTCGGCGCAACGCAGATAGAGACCGATTTCGACAGCAGGGATTTCCTCCCGGAAGGAATAGAGCTAACGGACACGATACGTTATCTTACGGACAACTTCGCGGCGGCGAACATAAATGACGCATACATACTCATAAACGGAAACGTATCGTCTGCGGCTGCGGTAAACGCGATAAACGCCACGATGAGCAACATCCGCAACGACCCGTTCGTCGATTTCTACCAGTCGACGAGCATAACCGCCCTGATAAAGACCTACTCCGAGATGGATTCGTCGTTCTCTACTCTGGTAAAGAGCAGCGATATCGACGGCGACGGCCTTCCGGATGCCAATATAGTGAGCATATACGACTGGCTATACGAAAACACGGGGGAGGCAAGTTCGGTCGTAGAGAAAAACAACGGCAGCTACGGGTCGGCGCTGATAAAGATAAGGTCATACGCCGGCACAACCAACGAGAACGGCAGGCTTTACAAGGAACTTCTAAAGGACATAAAGCCGCTAGAGGACGCAGGGCTGTCCGCTCATCCGACCGGGATGTCGATTATAACCTACAAGATAAGCGATTCGCTTCAGGGAAGCCAGTGGACCTCCATGCTGATAACACTCGGGATAGCGTTTGTCATACTGGCGTTCGTCTTTGCCTACAAGATACGAAGCATATCGAGTTTGGGTCTTGGCATGATAACGATGATTCCGGTAGCGATATCGCTCATCTGGATACTCGGCACCATGTACCTGCTCGGCATAAGCTTCAACGTCGTGACGGTGACAGTAACCTCGCTCACCATCGGCCTTGGCATAGACTACGCCATCCACGTCACGCACAGGTTCATAGAAGAGCTCGAAAAAGGCGAAACCATAGACGAATCCCTCAAGAGGACGGTGATGACTACCGGCACCGCGGTGTTCGGGGCGGTCAGCACGACAGTGGCGGGTTTTGGGACACTCATCCTTTCGTCGATGACACCCTTGCGCGAAATGGGGATAATAACCCTCATATCCATAGTATACAGCTTCCTGCTTGCGATATTCGTCCTGCCGCCGCTTCTCAAGATGTGGGCGCACCGCGCCATAAAGATGGATTCGATAAGGCACAGGAAAAAGCAGGAAAGACTCGAAAACAAGCTTCGGCACGAAGTCGGAGACACCCGGTGATTGAAACCCGGCCGGACAGCGCACCGCACGACGACTTGCCAGCATAGAGCAGCGGGCACTCTTTATTTCACAGCGTCCCGCACTAATGCCGCTTTTGGTCAAATCCGTTTTTTTCCTGCAACGTTTTAACCTTTTTGGACATACCTCCCTTCATGAGGGCTTCCATCCGCGTTGCGGGAATAGTCCAGGGCGTGGGCTTTCGACCTTTCATCTACCGGCTTGCGCAGGATTACGGCCTTACCGGCTACGTCCAGAACAGAGGCGACGCCGGAGTCGAGATAGTGGCGGAAGGAGACGATGGGAAACTTGCAGGTTTCATAGCCGACATAGATGCAAAGCGCCCGCCCCTTGCCGAGATATACTCGATCGAAACCCGGTTTGGCGAGGGCAAGGGTGATTTTCGTTCGTTCTCTATAAAGCACAGCGATGCCGCCGGAAGCGGAAAAGGCTCGGTCATTCCTTACGACGTAGCCATATGCGACGACTGCGTGCGCGACATGGGGGATGCCGCCAACCGCAGGCATGATTATTTCTTCACTACTTGCACGAACTGCGGCCCGCGCTATACCGCGATAACGGGTCTGCCCTACGACCGCCCGCTTACCACGATGTCGGAGTTCGAAATGTGCGGGAACTGCAGCCGCGAGTATCTCGATCCCGCAGACCGCAGGTATCACGCGCAGACGATAGCCTGCCCGAAATGCGGCCCGCAGGCGTTCCTTGCGGATGGAAGCGGCAAAGCAGCCGCCATGGTGGGCGGAAAAATAGCCGCTTACGGGGACGGCAGTGCGGTTTTGGCTTTGGACGGGGACAACGGCTCGGCAGATGCGATAAGAAGGGCAGGGCAACTTCTTGCGCAAGGCAAAATCGTCGCCATAAAAGGCAACGGCGGTTTTCACCTTTCCTGCGACGCGTCGAACTGCGATGCCGTGGAGCTTTTGCGCAAAAGGCTCGGGCGGATGCAACAGCCTTTTGCAGTCATGGCAAAAAACGTCGATGTCCTTTCGGGTGCGGTCGATATCGGTGCAGACGAAAGGGATGCGCTTCTCTCTAGGGCGAGGCCTATAGTCGTTCTGGACAAGGCAAAGGGTGAGCGAAGCGGAATTATTGCGCAAAACGTCGCTCCCGGCCTTCACAACGTAGGGATCATGCTCCCCCATACCGGGAGTCACATATTGCTTTTCGGCGGGTGCGCCGACAAGTGCCGCGCATTCGTCATGACCAGCGCCAACGCACCTGGGGAGCCGATGGTGGTGGATAACGGCGAGGCGCTCGAAAAGCTCTGCGGCGTTGCGGATTATTTCCTCTTCTACGACCGCAGGATAGCGCAGCGCTGCGACGATTCGGTGGTGAGGCTGGTGGGCGGCAGGATGGCGATGCTGCGACGTTCGAGGGGTTATGCGCCCGCGCCGGTCGTGCTGCCGAAAGCGTCGAAGAGTTGCGTTGTCGCGATGGGCCCGGAACTCGACGTTGTTTCCTGCATACTTATGGGCGACAAGGGCTTTCTTTCACAGCATGTGGGGAATACGGCGAGATACGACACCCTGCTTTTCCTGGAAGATGCGACCCGCCACCTGATGATGCTGACGGGCGCAAAGCCGAAATGTGTCGCTTGTGACCTTCACCCTTCGTTTGGAACCACGCGGCTTGCCCGCCGCCTTTCGGATGAACTGGACGCGCCTCTTTTCAGGGTGCAGCACCACCACGCGCACGGCGGAGCCTTGATGGCAGAACACGGCCTCGACGAACTGGTGGTCATCGCGGCGGACGGCTACGGATACGGCACGGACGGCAAGGCGTGGGGCGGCGAGGTGCTTCACTGCAATTCGGACGGCGCCTTCGACCGGGTCGCCCATCTTGAGGAGCAGCCCCTTGTCGGCGGAGACCTTGCCACAGTCTGGCCTGTCAGGATGGCGTTTGGAGTCCTTTCGAAGATACTTTCCCGGCAAGAAGCGGCGGAGTGGATAGAAAGAAACGCGCACTGCCTCCCGCACGGCATGGCGGAGGCGCATCTTTTGTCAGGCATGGCCGAAACCAAGCGGCTTATGGGAGAAACGACGAGTTGCGGCAGGATGCTCGACGCGGTCTCGGCGACACTCGGCGTCTGCGCCCGCCGCACCTACGAAGGAGAACCGGCAATGAAACTCGAATCAGCTGCGCGAGGCGGGCGTTACGTTCTTGATTTGGAACCCGCGTCCTCAAAAGTCATCCCTACCACACCACTCGTCGCCGAGATATACGAAAAAAGCGGCAGCTCCATGACCGCAGACCTTTCCTATTCCGCAGAGGAATATCTGGCGAGTTCTCTTGCCCGCTCTGCATGCGAAGCCGCGAATGAGAGGGGCGTAAAATTCGTCGGCGCTTCCGGGGGGTGTTTCTACAACAGCCACCTGATGTCCGCTGTGCGAAAAACGGTTGCGGATGCCGGACTTTCGATGGTAACGCACAAAGCGGTGCCTGCGGGCGACGGATGCGTTGCGCTGGGGCAGGCTTTCGTTGCCGACAGATTGCTCGAAAGCCGCAAGTGAAACCGGCTCACCTGTCGAGAAAAACAGTGAGCCTTGCCTCGTCACCGTCCCTGAGGTTGAGTTTTTGGCGCATGTTCTCGCCCGCTATGACCTCGAGAACGCCCTTGTGGTGGCCGCGCAGGGGCAGCACCACGCCGCACGGTTCGCCCGATATCTCGGCCCGGAAGAACCGCACGGAGCCAAACGTCCGGTCGCCTGTCGAGAATTCCGGTATCGTGTAACCCTCGCGGTTCCGAAGTATGTTCAGCTTGTTCAGCTCGGCACCGTTTAGCTGCATGTTGAATGTCCCGGGATAGGGTTCGAATCCGAGGGCGCTGCGGAAATGGAGCGTGTAGCCCGGCTGGGAGATGTAGTATCTGCCTTCGCCCATGCCGCTTATGACAGTGCCGGAGAAACGCATCCTGCTCCCCATTTCGAATATACGCTCGTATTTCTCCTTTTCCGCCTTTATGCGTTCGGAGCCGGATTCGGTCACGTGGATCAACTGTTTCTTGACGCCCGGCTTCCTCTGTATGTATCCCGCCTCCTCCAGTTCGAGAATCCTGCGTGAAGCCGTCTGCTGGCTTATCCCGAGAATGCCCCCCAGTTCGCTCGACGAGAGTTCCACGTCGCCGAGTATGCCGCCAAGCAGCGCAATTTCCCTTAGCGCAAAGACCAACTCGTGTTCAAGCATGTTATCACATCACTTAATTGTCATGTCGTTAATCACTCTTTCCCCAAAATCCGCGCACCCGCGCCGGGCCGGTCGCAAGACCGGCGCGCGTCTGCAATAACAATAAGAACGGGCTGGACATACGGGGGTACGTAATGTTCGAAGACATCCCAAGCATACTGACCGCAAAAGAACTCCTCGACAAGGCCGTCCGCAAGGCCTCCCGCATAACGGTAGAGGACAAGAACGCGGTCTACCGCGCGAGGAAGACAGAAGCCGCAAAGGCGAGATGCATGGCCGAGACAATAGATTCGGCGCTGTCGAGATACGTCACCTCTTTTCCTTCCACCGACGGGATGTCCCCATTTTACAGGGAGCTTATAGCCATCGTCCTGACCGAGATACCCTACGGCCGCAAGAAGGAGGAGCGCGACGGCGCGTCAGGCATAGATTCCCTGAAAAAATCGCTTGGCGCGATCGACTGGGCAAGAAAGACCTGTGTCGACATCACGTCAAAAGCCATTTCCCAGATGGTTAAAAGCAAGAGCCCGGAGTTCGTCAAGGCGAAGAGGGCCGAGATATTCGGAAGGATGGCAAGCATATTGAATCAGGTGGACTACAACCTGCGCTTCCTCGACGACGCACGCCGCAAGGTCCGCAAGCTGCCAACCATCGAGCCCACCAACCCGACCATCGTCGTTGCCGGATATCCGAACGTCGGCAAGTCCTCATTTATACGCATGGTCTCGACAGGCGAGCCGGAGATTGCCGAATACCCGTTCACGACAAAGGGCATACTGATAGGCCATTTCGAGCTTGGCGAGAAGGACTGGGAGAGGAAACGCTACCAGATAGTGGACACCCCCGGACTGCTTGATAGGAGCCCCGAAGAGCAAAACGATATAGAGAAGCAGGCGATGCTCGCGCTGCGCTATCTTGCGGACGTCATACTGTTCATAATCGACCCTTCCGGACACTGCGGGTACACCCTCGACCGGCAGCGCAAACTGCTGGAGAGGGTGAGCGTGAATTTCGCCGGCATGCCGATAGTGGTCTGCGAGAACAAATCAGACCTCGGCGCTTCCACCGACTCGGCGTATCCGAAGATTTCGACGCTTACTGGCGAAGGCGTGGAAAGCCTTATGGAATTAATCCTGAAAACCATCCCGAAAGATGAGTTCCATCTGGAAGGCGAATCGACGCTGCTCTAGTCTTCGGTGTGTTTTTCCTCTCTCTCAAAAACGGTTTTTCCGCGGAGTGTTATTTTCCTGATTCTGTGATACGGTATGGATGTATCGCCTATCTCCATGGATGAGTGGCCAAGTGAATCTATCTCGGCGCCCCCGACTGACCGGATGTCGTCTTGCGCACCCCTATGAAGGTAGAAGACTACGACATCGTCAAGATTGCCAAAGCCGTCCCCCCACTTGAGTTCGTTCAGGACGTCCCTTGCCGTTTTCATCCTATCTCCCTCCCCCTCCACCCAGCCAGATTCCTAAGCGACGCATCCACTTGCCTTTTGGCGCCGCGCTCGACTGTCGGCCCGTGCCCGGGGAGCAGGGTTTCAACATCGAGTGTCGCAAGCAGCTTTATGGATTCTACAAGCGTCTCGTAGTCTCCGCCGGGAAGGTCCCACCTGCCGACGCCGCCTCCGGCAAAAACCGTGTCGCCCGATATCAGCGTTCCGCTCTCATCGCAGTATAGGCAGATCGACCCCTGCGAGTGTCCCGGAGTTTCTAGAACCAAAAAAACGTCGTCCCCAAGCCGGATGGTGTCGCCCTCGCATAACGCCCGGTCGGTTTCGAACCTTGGGGGCTCGATGCCAAAGAGCCTTGCCGAAGCGTCGCTCCCCTCTTTTAGTATCTGCGCGCATTTCTTCGAGCAGGCTATCTTCGCCCCCGTCTTTTCGCGCAAAGCGGGTGCGCCGCCTGCGTGGTCGAGGTGTTCATGGGTGAGAAGTATGGCCTCTACGTCGCGGCAACCCGCAATCTTTTCGGTCGCGGACAGTATCCTCTCCGCCGACGCCGCTCCAGTTCCGGTATCCACTATCGCGGGATGGCTGCCGGAGAAGAGATATGTGTTTGAATCATAGCCCGCACCCGGCACGAACCGGATCTCCATGTATCTGTTATGCCAAGCGCCAATAAAAAAACATCGTCCTTTGCGGCAGGTGTTAAATTCCCCTCACGGCGACGGTGCCGACATACTTGCGGCACTCCTCCGCAGCCCCCAGAAGCTCTTTTGCGAAGTAGGGTCTAACGCCCTTCAGCCTTTTATCCCACGCGTTTTCCGGCTTGAACTGCTGTATGACGTACTTCTTTGCGCCCGCGATGCAGCTTGCGGCTTTGACGACATCCCCGAGTTCCATTATGGTCGGCACGACGGTCGTGCGGAACTCATAGTCGATGCCGGAGTGCAGGAGGAAGTCGATAGTGCGCTTTATCCCGTCCAGATCGACGCCTTCGATACCGCAGACCAGGTCGTATTTATCCTGCTCAAGCGATGTCTTAACATCCATCGCGACGTAGTCTATCAGTCCTTCGGAATAGAGTTTCTCAATGATGTCCGGCATAGTGCCGTTGGTGTCGAGTTTGACTAGCATGCCAAGGTCCTTTAGTTTTTTGCACAGCTCGGGCAGATGCTTGTATATCGTAGGCTCGCCGCCGGTCACGACCACGCCGTCGATGAAGTCGCGGTTTGCCTTCAGGTAACATTCTATTTTCTCAAAGGGCGCGCTCTCGTATTTTTCGGGGTTTTTCACGAGCCCGTAGTTATGGCACATGGGGCAGGCGAGGTTGCACCTTGGCAGGAATATGACTGCGGTTATCATCCCGTCCCAGTCTATCAGCGAGGTCTCTATGAATCCCTTTATCTCGAACATAATCTGATCCCCTGAATATTGGCCCGGGGGTGCACATCCCGGCACCCCCGGTTTACGGGGCGGTAGTTTTGCGGAAAAAATCGCCGACAAAAGGCGATTTTCCCCGCAGAGTGCTTTTTGAGGTGGTGAGAGTATGGCGAAAGCATCGTTTAGCGGATGCCCGAAATGGCAACCTTAGCTGTGGAAATCCAGTTCGCGCCGCCTTTCCTTGAGTTCGCCGAGTTTGCCCTTGTTCCACGATTCGGTCTTGCTGAAGAATCCTGTCACGCGGGTCATGTGCTCGAGTAGCCGCCCCTGATAGGTCTGGTTCAGCAGGGACGAAACGTCGTTTCTCTCGATCGCATCGTGGGTGAAGTGCGTTCTCGTGTCGAATGTCCTGTTCGTCACGAGATATCCCGTTTTCCCCCCCAGCTCGTAGTCCCTGTATTCGAAGTCGTCGGGACACGATTTCAGCTTTTCTAGAAACTCATGTATGTTTGCCATCTTATCTCTCCTTGTTCTTTATCGGCGTAACGCCCGGCAGCACCGCCGAGGCGCAGTTTTCGCAAACGTCTTTTAACCCGCGGTAGGTCCTTCCGCAAACGAGGCAGGATGTGAATTCGGGCGAAAAAGCTATCTGCGCGTTCTGGGTGTGCCTGAATGTCTTCTTCACGAAGTTTGCTATCGACTCCGCCGGCGGCTTCGACTCTCCAAGCCAGATGTGCGATAGCGCGCCTGCTTCTATCAGCGGGTGGAATTTTCCGTCCTTCTTGACGCGCTCGATAGCGCTTATCGGCGCGGAGACGTTCATGTAGGTCGAGTTGGTGTAATATATCTCGCCGGTGGCGCGGTTCCCCTTCATCACGGCAGAACTCTGCATCGGATAGTACTTCATGTCGAGCTTTGCCATCCGGTATGCCGTGGATTCGGCAGGCGTCTGCTCGAGAGGCATGTGTATGCCGTAGATGTCCTCCATGTCGACAGTCGCCTTTCTCATGAACGCAATCGTTTTGAGGCCGAACATATAGGCGTCCTCGGATTCGTGCATCTCCTCTCCGGTGTGGGACTGGACCATCTCGTTCAGGCCGAGCATGCCGAGAAGGAACGAGGCGCGGTGCAACCTGTAGTACGGCTCGCCGTCGGTCTCCATCGCGAGCAGCGAGAGCGGCCCCCTCTTGCCGAGGCCGAGCAGATGGCTGATGAACTTCTTCTTCTGCAGGTGCGCCTTTGCCGCCAGCTCTATCCGGTCGTATATTGTCTCGAACAGCTTGCTCTCGTCGCCGCCGGCGTCGTAAGCCACACGCGGCAGGTTTATCGTCACGTTCTGCATCGCCGAGTAGCGCATCTTCCAGGGCTGTTTCGCATCCTCAAGGTCGGAGGGGCGAAGCTGGAACGCAAGGCGGCAGCACTCGCTTATCTTCGCGGTGTCGCCGCGGTCGAAGACGAAGTAGGTGTTGCCCTTATCGGCGGCAAGCCGGCTTAGGTGGAGCAGGAACTCCTCGCTCCCCTCCTCCTTGAAGAACTTGTCCGTTATGTGGACGTTGGGCTTGGGGAAGAAGAAAGGCCTTCCTTGAGCGTCGCCCTCCATGTAGACGTCTACCAGCGCGTTCAAAAATCCCCGCGCTTCGGGCATGTAGTCTGCGTAGGTTTTTCCGGTATACTGGCCGCCGGGGCCTATCGCCTCCACGTTCTCGAAGTGCTTTGGGCATTCCCAGTAGAGGTTCAGGTCGCTGAATATCGACTGCCCGCCCCTTGCCACGGCCTGCTGCGCGAATTCGTATACCAGTATCTGCGCGAGTTGCTTGACGCGCCGCTCGTCGAGGCCGACGAGATACGGTGCGAGGAAGGTGTTGAAGGCATCCCATCCTATCGCTCCCGCGAAGTGGCCCTGCAGCGCGGCGCTGAACTTGACGACGTGCTCTATCAGGACCTCGGGGTGCTTTGCGGGCCTTGCGATGGATAGGGCGTTTGGCAGGTTGAGCCCGAACTTCTTGACGTACTCTATCGACTGCCCGCTGCAGTAAGGCCGGTCCACCATGCCGAGATCGTGGAGATGTATGTCGCCGCGCATGTGGGCATCCGCCACCTCAGGGCTGAATACCTCCATCAGCGCGTATTCCTTCTTTATGTTCTCGGCGAGCGTGAGGTTTGTCGCCTCCGGACCGTGCGGCACGTTGGCATTCTCCTTGTTGTGGCTCACTATTATCTCGCGGGCGTCGTATATCGGGACACCGAGGCGGGTATGCTGGCGGCGTATGTTCTCAAGGCCGTACTCTATGAGTTTTGCGTTAGTCAGTTCC
Organism: Thermoplasmata archaeon HGW-Thermoplasmata-1; assembly: GCA_002838935.1. Lineage (GTDB taxonomy): Archaea > Thermoplasmatota > E2. The sequence continues at coordinate 23,458 of PGXE01000002.1, forward strand.
CGGAGCAGCGGCGCGGTTATGTTGCTTATCTCGAGGTTGAGCACCATTTTCTCGACCTCGCGCGCTATTATGCTGGCCGCATCATCCGATATATCGGTTTCGCGGGTGAGCGCGTCGTAGATTCGTTTTTTGTCCCACTCGAGGATCTCTTCGCCCGAGGTTCTGACAAAAAGCGTCATGTCCGTCGCGTCCTCCTTCGTCTTTTGCTGGGCGAGGCCCTCCTTTCCGCGAAAGCCTGTATCCTTCATCCTTATCATATCGCTACCATCCAATTATTCATCCTAAGCTCGTTTCTAATCACCGACATAGCGGTGCGAATCGGCATATGTTGTCAAACACTCGACCTATCCCGAATTACGGGGTTCTTTTATTTGTGTTTTTGAACCACATTTGTTACCAGATGCCGGCCATGAAAGGCGAACGGCAAAATATAGTTTACCATATTTTTTACCAATTCCTCTTTAGAAAAGTTTCCAAGTCAATACCAAATATCGTCAGTGGCCTGATTGGCCGTTCTTTAAATACTCGACGAACTGGTCGAACGCCCTGCCCCTGTGGGATGCCGCATTCTTCTCGTTCTTGCACATTTCGGCAAATGACCGGTCGTCGCCCGTCGGCACGAAAACGGGATCGAATCCAAAGCCGCCGCCCCCCCTCATACTGTCGGAGATGCGCCCGTGGCATACACCTTTGAATAGCTTCAGAGTTCCTTTCTCATAGTAGGCAATGACCGCCTCGAAGCGCGCCGCGCGCCCGTTTTCTGGCGTACCGTCCATGAGCTTGAGCAACCCTTCGCAGCCGAGAGTCTTGTTGACGTATGCCGAATAGACTCCGGGAAAGCCGTGAAGCGCATCCACGAAAAGTCCCGCATCCTCCAAAATGAAGTCGCAATCCAGACGCCCTGCGACCGCCCTGACCCCCTCCTTTGCGACCTCTTCGAGGCTGTCGCACTGAAGCTCGGGATAGCCGCCCTTGTCCTGCGTGACGTCAAAACCAAGGGGCCCAAGCTTTGCCCTTGCTTCCGCCAACTTACCCGTGTTTCCCGTGACGAAGACTATGGTTCTCAACTCCGGTACCTCCCGCGCCTTATTATGTCGTCTATCTTTTGCCTGACGGCAGCCGCGCCATGCCAGCAGATATCCTCGTAGCCGCGCCATGCGTTCTCAAAACAATCAGGACGCTCGGAATGCGTGGACTCGAAAGCCTCCATCAATACGTGCAGGTCGACGCCCCGGTCCTCCACGCTTTCCGTCTTTGCGCCAAGCCCGAAGTCTATGAACACGACCTTTCCGTCGGAGAGTATCATGTTTGAGGTCGTCAGGTCGCCGTGTATGAGGTTCGCATTGTGGAGCCTGGCAACGCTTCGCCCCACTTCCATGCACAACGCTTCCATCTCTGCGCGAGCCATGGAATGAAGCGCATCCTTGACCCTTTTTCCTTCGACGTATTCCATCGTTATCTGCCCGTTCTGCACGTCCACGTCGTAAATTACCGGAACGTTGACGCCAGCCCGCCTCGCCTCGTGGAGAAGCTTTGCCTCATCCCTTGTGCGGTACGAGCGGAGCCGGAAGTCTATCTCCTCTGTGCGGTAGGATTTTCTCACCCTGCGCTTGAGCACCACGGGCCGCCCCATGTAATCCGAGAGCAATATCTCCGCTTCGGCCCCGCGCCGGATAAGTTTTTCGTGTTGCATCAGCCCGACCTCCACGTGACGTGCACGTCGTCTGTGCGGTATCGCTGGTTTACGGTAGTCTCCGCAAGGCTCATCCTGACTCCCGCCTCGTGCATCACGATGCCCATCCACCCTATCATCGCGCCATTGTCGACGCAAAGCGGCTTTGGCGGGACGTATGCCTGTGCGCCCCGTTCCCTTGCCATGATATTCACCATCTCCTGCAATCGCGCATTGCAGGCGACCCCGCCGCCGAGGAGGATCTCGTTCTTTTCGGTGTGCGCCATCGCCCGTTCCGCAACCTCGGTCAGCATGGCGAAGGTGGTCTCCTGAATCGAATAACATACGTCTTCAACGGTCTCGCCCCGTTTGATGTATTGAGCAGCCGAGGAAAGTATGCCCGAAAATGCCAGGTCCATGCCTTTTACCGAATAGGGCAGTTCGAGGTATTTCCTCCCCGCCCTTGCGAGTTTTTCTATCTCCGGGCCGCCCGGGAACGGTATACCGTGGTCCCTTGCGAACTTGTCGAGGCAGTTGCCTATCCCTATGTCGAGGGTTTCGCCAAAGACGCGGTACTTGCCGTTCGTGAAGGCTATTATCTGGGTATTTGCACCGCTTGCGTAAAGGAGTATCGGGTCCGTGCAGTCGGTGACGCCGCAGCCTATCTCTATGTGGGCGACGCAGTGGTTGACGCCGATTATCGGCTTGCCGAGGGAAACCGCAAGCGCCCTTGCCGCCGTAGCCGCAGTTCTGAGGCAGGGGCCAAGCCCCGGCCCTTGCGAGAATGAGACCAAGTCGACCTCGGAAAGCGAGATGCCTGCCTTTTCGACAGCCTCGGCAAGCACGAGCGGCGCCTGCTCGGCATGGTGGTTTGCCGCCTCCCGCGGGTGTATGCCGCCTTCGGCCGGACGGTGCATCTTTATCACGTTCGAGAGCACGCGGCACTTGCCGTTCTCTTTTGTGACTATCCCGACGCCGAGCGAGTGGGCGGTGCCTTCTATTCCGAGAGCGATCATGCCTGTCGAAATCGTATGCAGTTAAAAGAAGTTAGCGGTGAAAAAGTCAGCGATGTGCCGGGAAGTTGGGCGTGAAACGGTGTCTCGCCCCAAAAACCGCAAAACGAAATCCCCGGATGCGGCGCCAACGGTAGTTTCATAGAATTTTTATACTGTAATTTCATTCAAGGGTTGCCCTTTGAGGCCATAAAACGTTATCTCAACAAGGGCCCATAGCTTAGACTGGCTCCGCAAGAATATGAAGCACTTCTTGCGGTTAAGGCCAAGCGGTGGGCGCATTTGCAAGCAATCTCAACAAGGGCCCATAGCTTAGACTGGCTGGAGCGCCCGGCTGATATCTGCAATCAGAATGATTGGAGAGATGATCAATCTCTCATTAGTCAGAAACCGGGAGGTCGAGAGTTCGAATCTCTTTGGGCCCATAAACTTCCATCACGCCTATTTTGATGCCATGTCACACAGGCCACACACTTTTTTAAACCCATGTCAATCGAGGCGAAACACTCAAAATCATTTCCTGAAAAATTATTTATAATTGCGAAGACAACACCATAATTGGCGGGGGAGGTAATCGAGCTTGCTCGTATCCCGCGCTTCAATTACGCAAAAACGGTTCTTTGGGTAAAAGCGCTTACGGCAAAATCGGCCACAAGCATGCGAATCTTCGGATTCAAAAGCGGACGGCTTGAAATAAACTGTTTGCGAAACGCTTGCCCTGCCTGCCGTGCACTCTCGCAGTGCATTGCAAAAAGCATCGCAAGCGGCCAAACGAACCTTGCGTGGTCGGACGCCTCGTGCATTAATCCGCACGACGCCATGCCGAGTGGCGAAACGTCTGTGCAGCATGGTTGCGATTGCGCACCCATCAACGAGTCTTGTGGGATTTCGTTGGCTGCGTGAAGTGTAAACGCGAACGTCTCTGTCAAAATTCCCACTGGAGGTGGTGACTGAAAACAGGGGTGTTCGAGTGGGTCTGAACCTAAGGTTCGGCAAGCCCGCAAACCCGCCACCCACTACGATTTTACCTTATCTTGAATTCCAGCCAGCGTATCCTCTTTTCCTCGATCAGGTTCCTTATGCGCGCCTGCAGGGGGCTTAAGCGCGAGTTGCTCGCCTTTATCTCCACGAAGACTATCTCGTCGTCGTTGAACTGTATGCCGTCGATAGGCGTGCCGATGAACCGGAATCTCTGCGGGTCGTAAGGATAATCAGCCATGAACGGCGCGAACTGCTCCGTTATCTTGCCGTAGGTCGTGGCAAGGGACTGCTTGCTGGATTTGAGGGAGTCGCGCTCTTTTTGCAGGGGCTCGACGAACTTTTTAAAAACGAGGCTTCTTGCAATCAATGCGCCCGCAAGGAAAGAGAGCAGGACCAATATGGCTATTATGCCTGTTACTAGCGGATCTATCAAGTTTACGACCTTCCATTGCGGCAGTGGCGGCATCCGAACCTTTTCCTGAAGAGGAACGAGAGGTTCTTCCAGCCGTCGCTGAAACTCTGTATCTTCGCCTCGCCCGCCCTTGCAAAGAGCTTCGAAGGTATCTCTTTTGCCCGCACGCGCCTAGCGCGGAACATCTCTATCTTTATCTCCTCGCTAAACGGCATGCCGTCATCCATGCTCTCGAGGGGGGATATCGCGTCGAGTGCGTTCTTTTTGAATATCCACATCCCGGACTGGCTGTCGCGGAACTTTATCGAGGGGAAGAGCGCCTTTGCGGTTGCGGATAGCGTCCAGTTTCCGAATGCGTGCTTTCTGCTCATCGAGCCGTGATGAAGTTTTGCGAACCTGTCGGTCGTTATGAAATCAAGATTGTTTTCAAGCAGGTAGTCGATGTAGTTGTGTATTTCGTCGAACGGGTAGGTCTCGTCGGCGTCGCCGGTCACTATGACGTCGCCCGATGCCTGCGGAAATCCGGTCTTGTATGCCCTGCCGTATCCCTTCCGCCTCTCGACCACCACCTTTGCGCCTTTCGATTCCGCTATTTCTCTCGTGCGGTCGCGGCTGTTTCCGTCGATTACGAGTATCTCGAGTTCCATTCCGCGCTTCTTGAATTCCTCGCGCTTGATCGCGTCTATCGTGCCACCTATCCCTTTCTCCTCGTTAAGGGTGGGTAAAACTACGCTCACCTTCATGTCGCAGACCATCCCTTGCGCCTTTTTGTGTTTTTCCCATTGTTTTGCAGATTACCCCTTCCCGCTTTTGCGTTTTTCCCATTGTTTTGCAGATTGCCCCTTCCCGCTTTTGCGTTTTTCCCATTGTTTTGCAGATTGCCCCTTCCCGCTTTTGTGTTTTTCCCATTGTTTTGCAGATTACCCCTTCCCGCTTTTGTGTTTTTCCCATTGTTTTGCAGATTGCCCCTTCCCGCTTTTGCGTTTGCGGATAAACGGGAGATTGCCACAGGAGACAAGAGATAAGAATTAAAACCGGCCGAGGCATAACAATGCAATCGAAGGGGTAGAATGAAGAGTTTTGACGTGCTCGTCATAGGCACCGGCCTTGCGGGCTGCACAGCCGCCATCCATCTTGCCGAAGGGGGACTGAATGTGGCGCTAGTCACAAAGGCAGGCGATCCGCTTGAAACCAATACGTGGAAGGCGCAAGGCGGCATAGTCTACCGGGGAGAGGACGATTCTCCAGAGCTTTTGAAAAAGGATATAATGGATGCCGGCGCAGGCGCGTGCCGCGAGGGGGCGGTGGAGAAACTTGCGAGGGACGGTCCGCAGATTGTCAGGGAATTTCTGATCGAGCGCCTCGGCGTCGATTTCACGGTATCGGACTGCGGGGACCTCGACCGCACGACCGAGGCCGCGCACTCTGTGAAGAGGATAATCCACTCTGCCGACTCGACGGGGCGGGCGATAGAGCGCGCGATATTCTCGGCGATATTAAATAATCCTAATATAGAGATTCTCACGTCCCACACGCTCGTCGACCTTCTTACCTACGAGCACAACACTGATAATCCGGCTGCGGTGTACGAGAAGCCGTTCTGCCTTGGCGCATACCTTCTCGACGATAGGACCCGGACTGTGGAGGCATTCGCTGCAAAGGCGACCGTGCTTGCGACAGGCGGCCTCGGGCAGATATTTCGCCATACTTCGAACGGCCCGCTTGCGACCGGCGACGGCTTTGCCGCGGCTTACCGGGCGGGGGGGAAGCTCATAAACATGGAATACGTGCAGTTCCACCCTACGACGCTCTATTCGACTAGAAGAGAGGAGTGCGATTTTCTCATCACGGAGGCTCTTCGCGGCGAGGGCGGCAGGCTCAAGACGCTCGACGGGCGCGAGTTCATGGAAAAGTATCACGAACTCGGTTCGCTCGCCCCGCGCGACGTCGTGGCAAGGGCGATGCACGAGGAGATGCTCGCGCAGGGCTCAAGCTACCTCGCACTCGACATTGCGTCTTACGTGAGCGCGACGCAGATAAAGAAGCGATTCCCCGGCGTCTATGCGAGGTGCCTGGAGGAAGGCGTAGACATCACGAGGGAGCCGATACCTGTCGTTCCGGCAGCGCACTTCGCGTGCGGCGGAGTCAAGGTGAGCCTGCACGGCAGGACGAGCATAGGCAGGCTTTACGCTGTCGGGGAGGTAGCCTGCACCGGCGTGCACGGGGCGAACCGCCTTGCGTCGATATCCCTTCTCGAGTGCGTCGTGTGGGGCAGGGCGGCAGCAGACCACATATTGTCCCGCTGGGGCGAATACAAGGAAGAGGAGATGCCGGTTCCTTGCGAATGGGTCGATACCGGGAACTTCGAGCCGGACCCGGCGCTGGTACGGCAGGACTTCGACACCCTCAAATCCATAATGTGGAACTACGTGGGGCTCATACGCGGACACTGGAGGCTCAAGCGTGCGGTGGGGGATTTGAACAACCTCTGGGCGAGCGTCGAGGATTTCTACAAGAACGCAAAGCTGACACGCGAACTTGTGGAGTTGCGTAACGGCGTTCAGACCGGTCTTGTGATAGCCCGCGCCGCGCTTAGGAACAAAGAGTCGCGGGGAGCGCACTACCGCAAGGATTAATGCGAAAAAACTTGAGTGCGGGGGAAGTTTGCGTTTTGGCGGGAGCGAAGGATTTTTCCCGGCTTTCAAAAACGAAAAGATGTTTTTTCGCGCTTTAGCGAGAATGCGGCTAGCGTCTCTCAAACTTGCAGCGCAGATAGCCCAAAAACCCGTAGAAGAGGCGGATCGACCCCTTGAACGAGAGGTGTCCCTTTAGCATCGAGGAGAACGAGTAGCTGCTCCAGAGGTTTCCATGCTTGAGCGTAAGCTGCTTTCTCCCGTAGCCGTACCAGAACGCCTGCTTAGCATATTTTTTCAGGTTGGGCGCGGTGTGCCTTTCGACTACGGCCTTTTCGTTGTAGCCGATGCGCCCGCCGGCATCCACGGCGCGAAGGTTCAGGTCGATGTCTTCCGCAGTTATGAACGCAGCATCGAAGCCGCCGATGCGCAAGAAAAGCACCTTTTTGTAGGCCAGGTTGCAGGAAGGGTAGGAGACGTCGAATCCCTTGTGCTCCACGCCGACCCGTTCCATGTCCTCGCCGTAGGGGCCGATGCTTATGGTCTTGCCCGCCGCGACGTCAAAGCCGGATGCGATTGTATTTTTAAGCTCGCAAAGCCAGTTCTTGTCAACGCCGCACCCTCCGTCGGTGAAGGCTACGATATCGCCGTTCGCCTGCGAAACGCCGTAGTTGCGCGACTCGCCCCTGCTGCCGGGATGGATGAGCAGTTTTACTTCGGGATGTTTTTTGGAATACCCCTCCACGATGCCTTGCGTGCCGTCCGTGCTTGCGGCATCGACGATCAATATCTCGAAGGGTTTTTCCTGAGCGAGGAGGTCTTCCAGCACCCCTGCGATGTTGGCGGATTCGTTCTTGACTGTCACTATAACGCTTGCGAGCATCGGTTTATGATGCGCAAGGGACTGAAAAGGTTTTTTGCGCACTTATCCATTTTTAGCGCGATAACTCTTTTTATCGATAGGTCATTCTTCGATGCGAATGAAAATATTGATGCTGCTCACGAAGCTTTTTCGAAACGACCCGCGGGTCTATAACGAGGCGAAGGCGCTAGTCGATGCCGGGCACGATGTTCTGGTGCTGGACTGGGCAAGACACGACACGGATAAAAAGCTCCCGCAGCAGGAAACGATCGACGGTATAATGGCCGTCTACATTCACAACACGCGCCTTATAAACATGCTACCCGGAGACGTTTTTAGAAATCCGGTCTGGTGGCGCACGGCATACCGAAAAGCGCTCGAACTTCACAAAAGCGGCGAATTCAGGTTCGATGCGGTTCACTGTCATGACCTCGATACGCTGCAGGCTGGCGTATGGCTGAAGAAGAAGCTCGGCGTTAAACTGGTTTATGATGCGCACGAGATATTTGGATATATGATAGAAAAAGATTACCCAGCCGCGGTATCCCGCGCCGCGTTTTGGATGGAGAAACGCCTTTTAAGCGCGGTCGATTGTTTGATAACGGTAAACGCCGCATGTTCTGATTATTTTACAGAATTAATCGGCATGGGGGCAATTCTGGTAGACAATTGCAAAACCCCTGAAAAAGAGTACCTGCCCCCGACCCGTGACCAATTCACAGTTATTTACATAGGCGTTCTTAGCAGCGCCAGATTCTTCCCGCAGGCGCTAGATGTTGTGGGGCATTTGGATGGAGTGCGCATGGTCATCGGCGCAAAACGGGAAGCCCTATATGATGAAGTTGAAGAAATCGCCAAAAGATACCCGAACATCGAGTTTCTTGGGCCAGT
>PGXE01000086.1 GCA_002838935.1 Thermoplasmata archaeon HGW-Thermoplasmata-1
ACCCGAAATTCAGACCATTTTGGGTGATTCCATAGAAAGATACCGTGATAAATCACTGAAATTGCGTTGGTAAAACTCAACTGTCAAATGGTGCAGATGTCAATAATCAGAGTGAAAAAGGGCTAAGTGGCGAGGTTAGGATATATCTCTCGTTTACCATATTATTCTCCCCATGTTTCTTTGTTCTTGAGTTACAAGAACATGTTTTTTTATTCGTTTTATTACTTTAAATAGTTTTGCTATGTTGTTTTGCTTTTCCTACATTCAATCGCAAAACCTTTTCTTCCCGCAACCGGTTACATAAATTATGAAGAACGAAAACATCGGCCGTCTGACCCTCGGGCTGTACAACTCCTACGACCCGTCTCGTTTCCACGAGGCCCACCGTAGGGCACTCGCGAGAGCCGCCCCAATCTGCAAGGCGTTCGACCTCAACCTCGTCACCTTCGGCTTTCCATACGACGAAGGCAGGAGGCGCGAGGTCAAGAACCCGGACGCGCCCGACCTTCGCACCCCGAAGGATATAGCGGAATTCGTCGCGGACTCAACGACGATTGGCGGCGGGGGCGAATACCTGCTAGAACTAGCGGACGAGGGGCGCTTTTCGGTCTTCGATTTTCCTGCGAGGGGTGGCGGTTTCCCGCCGCAGCTTGGCGAACCGATAATAACCACAAGCAAGCCGGACGAGAAGAAAGCCGCGGCGCCGTCTGACGTGGCGGAGATGCTGCTTAGGAGAAAATCGGCCTGTCTCGTCGTCGGCCTGGGACCGCACGGCCTTCCCAAGGAGATCATAAAGAACGCCAAATGCCACCTTGACCTTACGGGCAGGGGGATATCGATGGAGACCGCGACCGCGATGGCGGCGCTCCCCGCAGTTATAGTGACGCTCGCAAGGGAGCGGGCAAGCGTGAGGAGCGGACAGAGGGCGGCGGCAGGAGGTTGGTAGAATGGAACAATACAGGAATCCGGCGCTTACCGTCGATGGCGTGGTGTTGGAAAATGAGGCTTTTTGCGGCCTGCGCCTGCTGCTTATAAAGAGGGGCAGGGAGCCGTTTTTGGGCAGATGGGCGCTTCCCGGCGGCTTCGTGGGATACGGGGAGCTGACCGAGGATGCCGCGGTCAGGGAGCTAAAAGAGGAGACCGGGCTCGACTGCCGCATAATCGGTCTTGTCGGCGTCTATTCAGATCCGAAACGCGACCCGAGAAAGCACACGGTTTCAGTCACCTACCTGATGGAAAAAACGGGCGGAACGCTCACGGGTGGAGACGATGCGGCCGAGGCTAAATTTTTCGACGTGAACGAATTGCCGCCGCTTGCGTTCGATCACGACAAGATAATAAGGGACGCTTTCGCGTTGGTGCGCGACAATCGAAATGTGGATTGAAAAGACAAATAAAATGTGACCGGAAAAGGAGACGAACGGAGGGTTACGGCATATAGCGCTCGAGCCTGCCGCCCTTGTGCTTTCTTGCCAACTCCTTGTAAATCTCGGCGTTCTGTTTTATGCCATCCTCGAACGCCGGGTTCGTCTTGACCACTTTTGCGGGAGCGCCGAGAACGAGGCTGTGCGGCGGTATCTCGGTTCCTGCGGTAACGAGCGCGTTCGCGCCGACAAGCGACCCGCGGCCTACGACCACACGGTCAAGAACCACCGCGTTCATGCCGATTAGCGCATTCTCCTCAATTTTGGGTCCGTGTATCACCGCGCCGTGGCCTATCGTGACGTTCTTGCCTATCTCGGTGACGCCGCCGGGTTCCGCGTGGACGACGCAGTTGTCCTGTATGTTTGCCCCCTCGCGTATGATTATCTTGCCGGTGTCCCCCCTTATGACAACGCCATACCATACGCTTGCGTCCTTCCCTATCTCTACGTCGCCTATGACTACCGCCGTGTCGGCTATGAATACGCTTTCGTGTATTTCCATCACCATGATAATTCCTCTGCCCCGAAATCGCCGTCACCGGTTTTAAGGTTGCGGTAGGGGAAATCACCCCGGTCCGGCCCAAGCGGCACCACACAGTATTAAAACCCCTTCTCCGATTATTGCATAGTGATGAACGAACCCTTGCTGAGACTTTCGCACGACCGGGGGTGACCGGACAACAAAGTTGCGGGTAAGCCCTGGCGGTTGCCGGACTGGCTACGTGAACTGTTGTTCATGCGCCGTTCGCCGGCTTTTGCGAAAATCTATGATGAAGATCTTGAGTGCTGACAAAAATCACCCCCATAAAAGGATCGAGCAGCCGTCGGCTGCGAGCGTACCCAAAGTGGTCGAGATTGAGGAATTTGCTATGCAAATTCCGAAATAGAACGTGAACCGAAGCGGCGAGGTCGCTGTTTACAAATTTCACATCTGTATCATAACAATGAAATTTGGAAGCGCCACGAACCGCTCGTCGGTTCGTGAGTGGTTCACGTTCGTGTTGAGGAAGCGTAAGTTTCCGAAAAAAGACGAACGGAACGAAGTGCCGTTCTGTCGTCTTTTGCGAAGGTCGAGGTGGGGAAATGTCTGTCGTGGAAACGGTAAAGCTAAACAAGATATACAAGGGAAAGAAAGGGCGGGTGCACGCCCTGAAGAACGTGGACCTCGAGATAAAGAAAGGGGATATATTCGGGTTTCTTGGCCCGAACGGAGCCGGTAAGACCACGTTCACGAAACTCATGATGGGGTTCATACGCCCGTCGGGTGGGACTATCACGGTATTCGGCGAAGAGGTCTGCGACTCCAATTTCCGCATCAGGGAGAGAATCGGCCTAGTCCCCGACCAGTTCGGATTCTACCCCAACATGACAGGAGAGGAGCACCTTGACTATTACGGCAGGCTCTTTGGCTTCTCGAAGGAGGTGCGGCAGGAAAGGCGTTACTCACTTTCGGAACTCGTCGGCCTCGACGAGAGGATTGGTTCGCGCGTAAAAGAATATTCGCACGGCATGCGCCAGAGGCTTGCCATAGCGCAGGCGCTCATAAACGAACCGGAGCTGATCATATTCGACGAGCCCACGGTCGGCCTCGACCCTGTCGCGGCGCACCAGACCCGTGTGCTTCTAAAGAAACTCGCCGGAGAGGGAACCACCGTATTCCTCTCGTCACACATACTGCACGAGGTGGAGGACGTCTGCAAGACGGTCGGTATAATAGACCGCGGAAGGCTACTGCGGGTCGCAGGCATCGGCGAACTCAAAAAAGAGATAAAGGGTGCCAGCGGAGTCAGCGTCCGGATAAGGTGCATCGGCCTTACAGAAGGGCTGCTGGAGGGTGTAAGACGCATCCGGGGGGTGTCCCGGGCGGACGCCGGTGGGGACGAACTCGTGGTTTTCCTGAACTCGCCCGAGGTCGTGGCCGATATCACCTCGCACCTGTTTTCCGGCGGCGCCAGGATAACCTCTGTCATGGAGGAGACGCCTGACCTCGAAAAGATATTCCTCGACATCGTAGGGGGGAGCAGATGAACACCGAGAATCTGAAGGGGGTCGTCGTCTCCGTTGCGCGTTCTTCGCTCGATGTTGCAAAACAGTCTTACGAGATAGGACGAAAGGAGTTCCTCGGCCACTGGAAGACGAAGCGGCTTCTCGGCCTCGGGCTCACCTTCGCAGCCCTTTTCCTGCTGATATCGATAATCGCCTCATACGTTACCTCGAGGGCCATAGCGAAAGCGGGCGGGTATTTTTCCTCATCGGAATTTCCAAACGCAGGTGCCATGATACTCATGATAGTTTATACGGTCACCTATTTCGTAATCCCCCTGCTCGCGATAACACTCTCGTTCGACTCGATCGTGGGCGAGTGGCAGAACAAGACAATCTTCCTGCTTCTTTCAAAACCTGTCAGGCGGGTGAGCGTGGTGCTTGGAAAACTCGGCGGGGCCTTTGCGTCGATCGGCGTCATCTTCCTGCCTGTTGCGATTATAGGATATATCGCGATACTCGTCAACCTGAATACCGCCGGAGTCGACGTGTATTGGAGTGATATCGGCAGGACGTTTGCGTCGTTCGGTATAATACTGCTGGGCCTTGCCGCGTTTGCAAGCCTTGGCCTCCTGGTATCGACCATGACAAAAACGACGACGAGCAGTATCATCCGATCCGCCATTTCGTGGCTCGTATTGTTCCCGATGATAGGGTATTCCGGTTCACTCATAGCGGTGCTCTATGAAAAACTGCCGACGGAGAGCGCTCTTGCAAAAACGACGCTCTACCTTAACCCGGGGTACTGCATGAAGGCCGCGACAAGCGTCATAGCGCCGGAATTATACCGGTTCGAGGAGTTCTCCGCATTCCTGCCTTTCGTTGGCGTTCCCGCCTCGGTAGGAACGTCGGTACTGATGCTCTTGCTCTTCACCGTCTTGTGCACGGCGGGCGCCGGAGTGATATTCTGGGGGCGCAACCTTGAATAAACACTACCCGATTAACGAAAATAGAAGGTGACTCCATGGATGCCAAGAAGAACGTGACCAAGACGAAGAAAAAAGAGGAGGGTTCCGCCCTCGAAAAGAAGCTTTGCATGAAAAAGGAGGTCGCGTGGAAGGCCTACAAGAAGGCCGACGAGCGCGAGATAGGCGATTTCTGCGAAGGTTACAAGGGTTACCTCGATGCGGGAAAAACTGAGCGCGAGTGTTTCTCGGACTCGCTGCGGGCGGCGGAGGCCGCAGGCTTCAAGCCGCTAGAAAAGCTGGCGGAGGTAAAGGCTGGCGACCGGGTCTATCTGACGAACCGCGGCAAGAACCTGCTCCTTGCAGTCATCGGAAAGAAACCTATGCGCGAAGGAGTGAACCTTGTCGCAAGCCACATCGATTCCCCGCGCCTCGACCTCAAGCAGAACCCGCTGTACGAGGAGAAGGAGCTTTCGATGGCCCTGCTACGGACGCACTACTACGGAGGCATAAAGAAATACCAGTGGGGCGCGACCCCTCTCGCGCTGCACGGAGCGGTCGTGCTTTCCGACGGCAAGAAGGTTGACGTTTCCATAGGCGAGAAAGAGGACGAGCCGGTCTTTTCCATAAACGACCTCTTGCCCCACCTCTCGCACAAGAAAGCGGACCGCAAGATGGGCGAGGTGCTCTCCGGCGAGGAGCTTGTCATAATCGCCGCGAGCATGCCCCACCCCGACAAGAAGTCCAAGTCGCCTGTGAAGCTCGCAGTCCTTGAGTATTTGCACGAGAACTACGGCATGACCGAGGAGGACTTCGTTTCCGCAGAGTTCGAAGCCGTGCCCGTGGGAAAGGCGAGGGACGTCGGATTCGACCGCTCGATGGTCGGCGCCTACGGGCAGGACGACAGGATATGCGCTTACACCAGCCTGCGCGCGATGCTCGACATGCAGGGTACGCCTGAACGCACCTGCGTCTGCTTCCTCGCGGACAAGGAGGAGACCGGCAGCGACTCAAACACCGGAATGACCTCCGCGTTCATGCCAAACTCCGTCCTGCGGCTGCTCTCTAAATCGGGCGAGGGTGGCGATTACGCTGCTCTTGCCGAAAGCCTTGAGAACTCCAAGTGCCTCTCAAGCGACGTGAACGCGGCGATGGACCCCAACTTCAAGGACGTTCACGAACCGCAGAACGCGAGCAAGCTCGGCTTTGGAGTCACGGTGACGAAGTTCACGGGCAGCCGCGGCAAGTCTGGCGCAAACGACTCATCCGCGGAGTTCGTGGGCGAGATACGCCGCATCCTCAACGCAGCGGGCGTGCAGTGGCAGACGGGCGAGCTTGGACGTGTGGACGAGGGCGGAGGCGGCACGGTCGCGAAATTCCTTGCGCAATACAATATGGACGTGATCGACTGCGGCCCGGCAATCCTGTCGATGCACTCGCCGTTCGAGATAGCGTCGAAGGCGGACATATACGAGACATATAAGGCGTATGGTGCGTTCTACGCCGCGCCTTTCTAAAAAATCGCTCTTTTTAAAAATTCAAAAAATCGGGCGCGCGGCGGTTTTTGCCGCCGGTTTTTCGCACCCCTTGCTTTTGTAACGAAAGTATTGTGAATATACGAACCACTCACTTTCGTAACACAAAAAACCACCTGTGCGGTCGGGGGGTGATTTTTTCATTGCGTGCGCCCTAGTTCTTTTTCTTCGGGGCCGCTTTCCTGACTGCGGGCTTCGTGTGCTTCGCTTTGTCAACCGCCGGCTTGGTGGAGTGCATCTCCGCAATCGCCTTCGCTGTTTTCGGCTGATATCCCCTGTGCGCCGCGCAGTATTTGCTTCCCTCACGGGCGGAGTTCCTGCACTGCGTTCCGTCGTCTTTCAA
>PGXE01000087.1 GCA_002838935.1 Thermoplasmata archaeon HGW-Thermoplasmata-1
CTTCTATTTGTGGGGAATGTGCAGAAAAAATGAAAGTGCTGTGATTAACTTGGTTATAAGGAATGCGGTTGATTACAATTTTCTTTCGGAGATACTGTTAGATATAAAAATGTTTATATATAACCCCCGACAAATACATTTTAGGGGAATTAAAATGAAATACTCCCGTAAAAATCTAATAATTTGCTTTTCTATTCTTGTGGCAGTAATTGCTACCGTTTTGTTTTCTTTATTAGTTTTTCATCCTCAATCTTTTACTCCCATATCCTTAGATGGTAAAGTGGAACAGGTAATCGTTAGAGGTTATGACGGTTCAGAATTATCAATCGATGCTACGTCGCAGGATGGCAAAAAGCTAATCTCTGCATCTGAAAGTGTCCTAAATCATATCGCTCCCTTGGGCGTTGAGCTAGCGATGGATGATAGTTATGCCGAGGGAAAATTAAGCAGTACTTTTAACGTTGAAATAACTTTTAAGACAAATTATACTTTTATTATAAATCCCCCTTTTTTCTATCCAAAATCCAATATTCTGTGCGATAAGATTATAATAATACCGGGGTCGGGGATGATACATTTTAGGAATCCGCTCATGTACGAGCCATCTCCCGATCCGGCGACCCACCATTGGGCAACTTACCGAATACCTTCGAGTTCTATATGGTATCGATACATGGAAAAACTTGAAAACGAGATGTTTGAATTGACAATCTGGAATTGAATCGCTATGTTCAGACTGATCTTTCTTTTTCGGTTTCTTTGATTTTTGCAACAATTTTTTCGTTTACGGGCGTGGCAATCCCATGCCCCCTGCCCAGCTTTACAAAATAATCGTTCATGGAATCAATCTCCGTTCTCTTTTTCGCATCGATTGACTGGAGCATGGATGACCTGTTCTTAGCGGTCTGTGTTGCGACGCGCTTTACCACCTCAATCGGGTTCGGGTGGGGCAGGAGTATCCCTGCTGCATTTGCCACCGCGACGCATTCGGCTGTGATATCTTCCATCATTTTTTCGCGTTCATCCCCGTCAAGAAGCTCTCCGTTGAGACAGTCGTAGATTACGGTTGAGGGGTTGATTGCGGAGTTGACAATTCCCTTTAGCCATATCTCGCCGACTATATTTTCGCTTACCTCAGTCTTTATGCCTGCGCCTGAAAATAATTTTGCAACCCGCTTGCATCTCGCGCCGCAGGAACCGTCCATCTCTCCTATTATGGTATAACCTTCACCCCGATGTTCGATTTCCCCGTTTCCAAGCGAGGTCATGCCGTGGCTCGTCACGCCCCCGAGGACATTTTCTTTTCCGAAAACCTTCGCTAATTTTTCCTCGTTGCCAATGCCGTTCTGCAGCGAAAGCACAACAGGTTCGTCCCGCCCGCGGGCGCCGCCCGTCTTGAGAACGGTGTCCTTTATTTTCATTGCAGCGTTTTTCGTGTCGTATGATTTTACGGCGAATATTATCAGGTCGAATCCTGCCTTTAGTCCGTCCGCGGAATCGAGCGCCTTGACGCTTCGGTATATGGAACGCCCATCGCCATCCACAACCAAAATTCCGTTTTCGTTTATCGCATCCGCCTGCGCGGCCCTGCAGAAAACTGTCACGTTTGCGGATGCACAAAGCGATGCCGAAAGCCAGCAACCGAGTGCGCCCGCGCCCACGACGAGAACATCCATATATCTACCCCTGCAGTCTCCTTTTCTCCACGCAGCAAATCGCCGTTTCTTCTGCACGGCAATTTTTCTCGACGGCTTCGAGTTCCCCGACAGTCATGCGGCAATCCCCGAGGTTTTCCGGCCCGTTGCCGTGGTCTGCTTCAAGACCTATTCTCGTCGCATTCGAAAGCGCAATGAGCCGTTTGCCGTAAAATCCTGTGAGCGGCCGCAACACCGTCATCGAGGCCGCGCTGTCTGTGAGGCAGATGTCGTCTCCTGACTCCTCGCTGCCGGATAGCCGCTCGCCTGTCACTATAGCGTCGTAGCCTATGAATCTCGCAAGAAGTTCGGCCTTTCTGAGAAGCTGGCGTTTCGAGAGAACCCTTGCACATGCGGGGGCGGATGCGGCAGCAATTTCTTTGAAATCTTCTTTGTGGTCTATAATGCACATTTTTACTTTGGGTATCCAGGGTTTTAGGCTTTCAAGCGCGGCCCCTGCCGCACTAGGCGAATCGCCGTCCGAATCTGGAGCCATAAGGATAACTTCGCATCCCCTCTTTGCCATCAGGTAGGCGGCAAGCGCGCCGTCCATGGAGTCCACCACGGCAACTACCCTGCCTTGCGTCCCGTAGGGCATTCCGCCCGGACCATGCAGCCGCCCGGAGAAGACGAACGCCTTGTTGTCGCGCACCTCCGCGAAAAGCTCGAAGTCGGGATTTGTCAGGTTGACGCTTGCACCCGTGGCCTCGTTGACCGCATCGCCGACGTCCCGCCCGAGTTCCTGGCTGGTATACGGATGGCCGCTGCCTGTCCTCTTCGGCCTGACCGCGAAGCTCTGGCCCGGTTTTATCGATTTGAGGGCAAAAGCCGCGGCAGAGCGCCGTATGTCTTCCAGGTCCGACGAGCATTTTATGGCCGGGCTGAAACTGTAGATACCAAAAATACGCCCCAATATCAGAAGTGCGGCATCGAAGTTTTGAGGGTATACGTAAAACCGACCCGCCGCCCGCTCTATCGAAGCGGTCTCCCCTGCGACGGCAAAAGCGTCTTCGATGTTGGATAGAAGCCTTTTTTCAAACCTTTCCCTGACGCTACCCGACTTGAGGGCGATCTCGTTGTAGCGCACCAGTATGAGGTCGTATTCCATAAATAGGGTATCGGGGGAGGGAATTAACCTTTTACCCCTCATCCCAGCACTCCGGATTTCGCCGTAACGGCCTACTTCGCTCCAAGAAGCCCCTTTGCCGCGGCCACTATGTTATCTGCGTCAAGGCCGTATTTCTTCATCAACTCATTGCCGTCCCCGGACTCGCCAAAGCAGTCCCTGATACCGACACGGGTTATGCGGCATGGCGCCTCTTCCGAGGTCACTTCCGCGACCGCGCTTCCAAGACCGCCTATTATCGAGTGTTCCTCGACGGTAACGATTGCGCCGGTTTCCTTTGAGGCTTTGGATATGGCGTCCGAATCTATCGGCTTTAGGGTGTGCACGTGAAGCACCCTTGCGTCGATGCCTTCGCAGGACAGAATCTCTGCGGCCTTGATGGTCTCGCTGAGCATCACGCCGGTCGAAACGAGGGTTATGCCGTTTCCTTCCCTGAGCGTGACCGCCTTTCCTATCCTGAAGCCGTCCAGATTGTCAAAAACGACGGGGTAATCCGCCCTTCCCATCCTTACATAACATGGGCCGTCGAACTCCGCGACCGCTTTTATCACCGCTTCCGCCTCGTTGCCGTCCGCGGGGGCGATGACCGTCATGTTGGGTATGGCCCTCATTATGGCCATGTCCTCGATCATCTGGTGGCTTGCGCCGTCGCCGCCTACCGATATGCCGGCGTGCGTGGCGACTATCTTCACGTTGAGCCGGGGATACGCTATCGACTGCCTTATCTGGTCGTAGCACCGCCCGGTCGCAAACGCGGCAAAACTCGATGCGAACACTATCTTGCCGCACGAAGCCATGCCCGCGGCCGCGCTCATCATGTTCGCCTCCGCTATGCCGAAGTCAAAGAATCTTTCAGGGAACTGCATCCCGAACCTCTTCGTTTTTGTCGAAAGCGCAAGGTCCGCATCGCAGACTATCACATTATGGTTTTTCCTTCCGAGTTCTATGAGGGCGCTGCTGTAGGAGTCGCGCATGCTCATCATCCTTACCTTGCCGTCCATTCACGCCACCTCCCGCATTGCGGCAGGTTTGTTTTGAAGCTTGTTTGAGACATTGAAAGATCCAAGTTTCAAAGTTACACCCCCAATAGCCGCAGCTTTTCTTCGGCCCTGTCGAATTCGCCAACCGCTTTCTCGTATTGTTCCTTCGAGGGCGGCGAACCGTGGAACGAGAGCGTCCCCTCCATGAAAGAGACACCTTTGCCCTTTATCGTGTTCGCTATTATGACTACGGGATGGTCATTCACGTGGTCCGCCTCGTGGAATGCCCGCAGAATCTCGTTCATGTCGTGACCGTCTATCTCTATGACGTGCCATCCAAAAGCGCGCCACCTCTTCGGCATCGGTTCCTGCGACATTATCTCCTCGGTCGGCCCGTCTATCTGCAGCCCGTTGCGGTCGACTATCGCCACGAGATTGCCAAGGCCGAAGTGGTTTGCAGCCATCGCCGCTTCCCACACCTGCCCTTCGTCGCACTCGCCGTCGCCGAGTATCGCAAAGACGCGGTAGTCCTGCATGTCGAGTCTTCCTGCAATAGCCATTCCGACTGCAACGGACAACCCCTGTCCAAGGGATCCTGTAGACATGTCGACGCCCGGAACCTTTCGCATGCAGGGATGCCCCTGAAGGTAGTGCCCCATCTGGCGCAGGTTCTTGAGGTCGTCTACCGGGAAATAGCCGTTTTCGGCAAGGGTCGCATAAAGCGCCGGGGCGCAGTGTCCCTTGCTGAGCACGACCCTGTCGCGTTCATCCCACTTGGGTTTTTTCGGGTCGTGCCTGAGTTCGTGGAAGTATAAAGCGGTCATGACGTCCGCTATCGAAAGCGAACCGCCCGGATGGCCGGAGCCTGCGGCGTATATCATATTAACGATGTGCCGCCGTATCTTGAGCGCCTTGTTAAGCAGGTCTTCGAGAAGCTCTTCACTGTGGTCTTGCATTACAAAAATCCCCCGAGGCAGGAATGCAATATTTTGAGCGTTCATAAGAGTGTCGGTGCATCGGGCAGCTATTAAATTTTTAAACATCCCCCGCATTTGCCATATCATGGACAGGAACGCAGTCGTAATGCGTGCATCAGGCGGCAGGAACGCGGTGCTCATAGCGCCATCCCTCCTTTCGGCGGATTTTGCAAGGCTGGGGGATGATGTCCGGGCGGTCGCAAACGCAGGCGCCGACTGGATACACATCGACGTGATGGACGGCCATTTCGTCCCAAACATAACGATAGGGCCGCTCGTCGTGAATGCGCTTCGCAGCGTCACGGATATCGTGTTCGACGTCCATCTTATGATAGAGAATCCGGACATCTACGTCGACGATTTTGCAAAGGCGGGCGCGGATTACATCGTAGTCCACGCGGAGGCCTGCCCACACCTTCACCGCACGATACAGCACATAAAGGCGAGCGGGTGCAAGGCAGGGGTCGCCCTCAACCCTTCGACCCCGCTTACGATGGTGGATTACGTCCTTGGCGAGGTAGACTTACTTTTGCTCATGACCGTGAATCCCGGTTTTGGCGGACAGAGCTTCATTGAGGCGGTGCTGTCCAAGATCGCGCGCGCCCGCAACATGATAATAGAGACCGGGCGTGACGTGCGCCTTCAGGTCGATGGCGGGATAAACCGTGAGACCGCAAGGCTCGCAAAAGAGGCCGGGGCCGACGTTCTCGTGGCAGGGAACGCGGTATTTCGCGAAAAGGATTATGCGAAGATAATAAGAGATTTGAGAGAGAGTTAAGTAAGGAGGATTAAGTGAGTTAGAGTGCTCGAAGGCGAACGGCCGCATCCGTTAGCGACATTTGGCGGTTTAAAGGAAGAAATCCCCCTCCACCCCGTCGTACATCTTAGGCTGCGCTTCCATGTTCTCTACGAAGTCCTGGGCGGGCCAGATGTGATTTCGCGCATACCAGAAAGCTTCTTCGGCAGAGGCCTTTCCGTCTTTTTGCCCCATGGCTCCGGCAACGTCGTTCGATGTCATGTCCCATCCGTCGGCGATATCGCCGAGAAGCCCGTAATAGACGCACTGGTGGAATAGCGGGCCGGTGTCGTTGCTCCACGCCAGCGTGACTTCGGAACTGCCGGAAAGTATCGCCCGCCCCGCGGTCGCAACCCCGGGATTGCCGCCCATCAGCGGGTCGCTTTCGTCATGGCAGAAAAAGCCGTTCTGGCACCCTTCCGAGATGAACAGGAACCGCTTGCATTTCCAGTCCTTCATCATCTCGCCCATCTCGTAATCCCACAGGTCGCCGTCGCTAAAGACTATATACGAGCCAAGTGCGCGCCCTTCGCTTCCGGCATCCGCCGCGCCGTGGCCGTTGAACGAAAAGACGACTGTTGAATTCTCGCCGGTGTTGTTTATCATCCATTTCAGTGTATTTACCGCATTCTGCTTGGTGA
>PGXE01000088.1 GCA_002838935.1 Thermoplasmata archaeon HGW-Thermoplasmata-1
TGGCAATGAATTTCTGCCAATCACAAAATCATTAATCAAAAGATTGGACGGGATTCCTCTTTTTAGGCTTTTTTTGGTATTAATAGTCAGCCTCAATTGTATTGCAATTCGTTTGAATTGAGGAATTTGCATAAGCAAATTCCGAGATAGCACGGGGGCGCGAACTGCCCAATTAACCCACAATACAAATATAAAAAGCGAGTGCCCCCGTCGCGATTCGAACACGAGTCCGAAGGTCCGCAACCTTCTAGGATATCCAAGCTACCCCACGAGGGCTTTTGCGTATGAAGCAGTTTGGGAATATCACACTTATTTATAAAATCTATCATAAACGGTCCGGTCGCACAGCGTGTCATAATCACTGAAGGATATCGGTCATCGCAACCTTCTCTAGCACGAGATCGACGTATCTCTTTACCCCGACCGTCGCCGCCTCCTGCGCGGAGATTCCTAGCGCGAACAGCTTTTCAGGCGTGCCCTTCATCACGGCATCGTCGCGCCGAAGCCCGAGTTTTTCGATAAAATTCACCAACTCGGATTCTGTCGGCATGTGGCCGTCGCAGCCAGCCATGCCCGGCACCGACGCAAAGCAGGCGGCAAGCCCGACTTCGCCGCTGATTACCCCCATTTTTCCAAGCGCCGCGCTTATCTGTTTCTCGCCGCAGGCGTAAAGCAGCATCTCGAGCGCCGGTGAGGACGCGCTGTTTCGCCCCTGCTCTAAAGACCTGACCGCGTGGACGAGCGCAGAGAGCAGGTGCTCTTTCCCGTAGACCATTCTCGCATTCATAAACTGGACCGCGATACGGTTCTCCAAGGCAAAACGGTTCACGCGCTCGACAAAAGCGCCCGCGTCCACTATCGAGCCCTTTGCGCCCATGAATGCGTAGTCCATCCCCTCCATCCCTTTATTCCTCCTTTTCCTCTTTGAATTGCATCAGGCTCGACTGCCCCGACCTGCGCGGCAACTGCCCTTGCTTATCGTCCGTGCCGTTTCCGGTTTCGCTATCCGCGGCCGCTTCTTCTTTTTTGCGCCGCGCCCCCCTGCCTTCGGGTGCAATCTCCTCGCCAAGCTGCCGCTTTATGCTTTCGGCTATACCCCGCCCGATTGTCGGTATGCGCGAGAGGGTGTCGACCGGAACGCCCCGAAGTGAATCCAGCGTTTTGAACCCTGCGCCGTATATCGCCCGCGCCCTCACCCGGCCCACGTTCTCGAGCTTTATCAGGTTCAAAAGTTCCTCGCGGCAGCCGTTGCGTATGCGCATTATGAGCTTCGTCAGTTCCGTGACGCAGGCGAAGTTGAACGCCCGCGCAAGCTCCCTTGCCGCATGAAGGAGCCACTCCGCTATCTCGACCTTGCCATGGATGTCGCCCGGGCCGACGCCGTATTTGTCTATAAGCCGGTCCTCGCTCACCTCGTCTATCCAGTCCTCTATCAGCGATGCGGTCTTGACATCCGCCGCGAACCACTCGTATTCGGAATCGTACCTCGAAGGCTTTTCGAGAAGGAACGCTTCGAACTCCTCTATCTTCTCCTCGACCCAGTTGTCGTTCTGCCGCAGGTAGAGAGACAACATGTCAGGCGTGGCGCATATGGCGTGCAGGTAGGAGAGCGGGGCGGTCGCGACGTTGCAGGATCTTTCGAGCGCGCCTTTTAGCATTATGGCAGAAAGCGGGTCTATGTAGAGGTCGCTTGTCATCCTGCCGAATATGGTGGCGGAAAGCTTTTCGCCGACGGACTCCACAAAACAGTTCTCTTCGAGAAATTCTACGGTTTCCTCTATCCTACCGTAGAGCGCCCAGCTGTCGGACTGTTGCGCATAGAAAGTGGAGTCTATGAAGCGGCGAAGCCCGCCATCGTCCGAGACGAACCCTGTCGCGACCGCTGAAAGAACGTGAGTCCTCAGCGCGGCCTCGGTCCCCAGCTTGGACACTATCGGCTCGGTGTCGGAAAGCAGATAGATGTCGCGGAGTTTTTCAGCCTCGTCATCCGACCTTGCTATGAGCACCGCCTCGCCGTATGGGTCGTAGCCCGGCCTCCCCGCCCGCCCCATCATCTGCCTTATTTCAAGTATTGGAACAGGCTGGATGCCGAGGTTCGCATCGTGCCGCCACACGTCCCTTATTATCACCCTTCGCGCAGGCGTGTTCACTCCGGCCGCAAGAGTCGGCGTAGCCACGATGCACTTGATGATGCCGTCCTTGAATCCTCGTTCAACTGTCTTTCGCTGGAACGAATCGAGCCCCGCGTTGTGGAACGCGACCCCGCGCTCTATCAGTTTCGCCGCCCGCTCGCCAAGCGAAGTCGGTTCGCTCTGGCCGCGCAGGAATGTTTCCGAGAGGGCTTTCGCCTTGGCAGACCCGCGTTCGTCAAGCATCCTCCTTATCTTCGGGGCCAGTTTCTCTGCCACAGCCTCAGTCGAGCGGCGGGTGTTAACAAATACCAGCGTCTGTCCTCCTTCGGCAATAGTATCAAGCGCGAGCGCCGCCACCGCATCCTTCTCGTTTCCGGGGACCTCCCTTACCGTGTTGTCCGTGAACAATATAGAAGTGCCGTCGAAGATGCCTTCCTTGAGGACTACCGGCCTCCACTCGCTTTGCACGAGTTCCGCATCAAGCCACATGGCAAGGTCGCGCGCGTTCTTTATCGTGGCCGACAGCGCGACTATCTGAGCGGACGGGTTTATGGCCTTGAATCTCGTGAGGATGACTTCTAGCGTCGGCCCGCGCCCGGCGTCGTTTATGAGATGCACCTCGTCCGCCACGACCACCGATATCTCCCTTAGCCATGCGGCCCGGTGCCGCATAAGGGAGTCCGCCTTCTCGCTCGTGCAGACGATGATGTCGTTGTCCGCAAGCCTTGGTTCGGCCTCGTCGAGATCGCCTGTCGAGATGCCGACTTTTATGCCAAGGGAAGAAAAGGCCGAGAGTTCTTCGAACTTTTCGCTCGCAAGAGCGCGTAGCGGCACGATGTAGATGGCTTTGCCGCTCCCTGACAACACGCCGTTCAGTGCGGCCAGATAGGCAACGAGGCTCTTTCCGCTCGCGGTGGGTATCGCAAGAACAAGGTTCTTTTTGCTAAAAACGTGAGGCAGCGCCTCTGCCTGCGGCGGGTATAGCTCGGTTATGCCCCTGGCAAGGAGTATCGATTTTACATCCTGCGGCATATTCACATCGGAAACCTTCATCTGCTCGCTTGCGTAATCGCACTTTCAGCAAAAAACTTATCCCCACGCACCGCATGCATGGCTTGTGAGACCATGGGCCGCAGACAATCGATGATGGACAAGTACAAGCTTCAGATGAAAGCCCTCAAGAAACAGAGGGGCAAGGTAGACAACACCCCGTTCCTGCCTGAGGGCGGCGTCGTGTATATCCTGGATTCGATGAATCCGGAGATGCCGGTGAGGGCAGAGGTGCTGAAAACGACCGAGGTCAACAGGAGAAAGGTCATAAGCGAGGTGGCCTGCCCGCTTTGCGGCGCATCGATGTCGTGGAATCCGTCCTGGGAAGGTTTCGAGTGCCGCGAGCACGACCGCAAGACGGTTTACGAAATCCTGAAAACCGGATAATTCACCTCCGAACGTCACGATGTGAAAATCGTCATACCCGCTAAAAGAGCGAATACGGGTAGTTGGCAGGTTTGAAAAAATCGCGCCGACTCTTTTTACGGCGCTTTACCCGCGCTTTATCTGCGTTTTCCCCGCGCATCTCTTTGCACGGACCTATTTTTGCGAACTGCCCTTGACCTCTTCAGTGCTTTCCGCGTGGACTACGGTTGCAAGCCCTTCGCCGGTCAACCTTTCAAGCGATATCCTTCCCGCTTCTGTGGAAAAATAGCGGTGCCGGTTTCCCGAACTCATATCGGAAACGAGTTTTGCATCCATCAGCTTGCCCACGTGCCACCTTACCGTGCCGTGGTTCACTTCAAGCGCGTCAGCTATCTCCCTCTGGTTGCAGCCGGAGTGCGAATGGACGTAAAGCATTATGTTTAACGCGTTGTCGTTTTTCAGTATGGACCCCGATATCGCGCTGTCCCGCGCCGCCACGCCGCCCTGCTTTGCGTAATATATGAGTTTTCCGTTGGATTTTTTGCCGGTTACGAGATCGGTCTTCTCCAGTTTCCGCAGGTGCCATCTCGCGTTGGTGACGTTCATCGAGAGCTTTTCCGCTATCTCGCGCAGGTGGGTTCCGGGATTGTTGCGTATGTGTTCGAGTAAAAGCTGCCGTATCTTCTTGTCGAGGACGTTCTCCGGCGTGACCGTCTTGACGCCGCCGACGGCGAATATTATCAAAAGGACACCCATCGAGGCCATCGAGCCGACTACGAGCCCAAACCAGTTGCTCTCGCCGATGCTCCACACTTCGATCGGGTCGCCAACCTCTTGCGGGCCGATGTTGTCGTTGAACGTCTTGTAATCCACGTAGGTCAGCCCAACGCCTGACACGAAGACTACCGCAAGGGCCGCGAACAGGGCAATCATTATCCTTTGGCTCTGGTCCATAAAACCACCGTGACGATACGAAATGAGTAGTGCGCCGCGCTTTAAAACCTTTCCGTAACAAGTGTTGACCTAAACGTTGACCTAAAGTTAGTTCACTCCATCCCCCGCGACGTTATCCTGAAAACCGCGCTTTTTCCCTCCGGCTCCGAACGGTGCTTGATTATCGTCGCCTTGCGGTTTCCAAGGCCTGATTTCTCCTTTTTGAAATATGTTTTTCAGATGAATTCCACGTCTGCACCGGCTATCCAAAACATACAACCTTGGTAAACAGAGGTCATTTCGAGATTAAATTCCCAATCGCCTGATTTGTTAAAAACAAACTTATCATATATCATAGAATATCCCGGATACCCTGGTTCGGAATCAACATCCCGAACGATGCTTCCATCAGGCGAAATCACTTTCCACGCTAATTTGCCATAATGATTATGTCCTTGGATGAATCCGAAAAATGTGTGATTCACATGGAAATTTGATTTTCCGTTATGAACTTCCGTCACTGCAGGCCAGACCTCTGCATAGACCTCGCTTTCGAAATCCGAATAGTCGTAGGCGAAGGTTTCAGTTCCCCCCGTCTCTCCAAGCAGTTCTATGGCAGGAGAAAAATCGATTTTCATTTCCAAACAAGGCACGTTGTTGTATACAATCAACAGATAATATGTTCCATTGTTTAATCCGCCTTCAAGGTACCTATATTTTTCTTTTGTTTCGCTTATCCCCGGCTGTTCGATCTCCTGTGATTGATTATTTACCTCAAATCCGGCTAAAGCAGGAAGCGACATTATCAACCCTGCGTCATATACGATGCTCAAGTTTTCATCGAATATAACCATCAAATCAGAATACGGTTCATGACAGGGATTCATACCGGTTTCAGAAAAATTCCCGTAAATTCCTCCCCCTGCTCCCGAATTAATGTAATTGAATTTCCAGAGATGCCAGAAATCTCCACCCGTCGTGAAGTTTATCTCATCAACATATTTTTTTTCGTGACTTTCATCTTCTCCAAAATTGACCGATTCTTCATTACCGATACAACCACACAATGCACCGCTAACACATATTGCAAGAGATATTAATAGGGCTGTGCTCTTTATTTCCATGCCAATCCCCATAACATAGGGTTCCTTATTTATCTTATTGATCAATCATTGTAGTACAATAATTAATAAAAATGAAAAAATTAGATAATTTTGGTGGTGTCTATATTCATTCCTGCTCCAACAACAGTTGGCGTTATGCCCCATCCACTTACTTTTAACATACGTGACCCCATCAAATATCCCGAATATGACAGGCTAACCCATGTTACCGTAATTACAGTATCATCTCCAGTGGGTTTATACCCAAAATGAAAACTCAAATCACCTAACATGGGAATTGCATGCAAAAAGAATCCTCCTGCAAGCATGTCCTCTCCTTCTCCTGTGTATTGCGACTGTCCTTCGCCTGTACCCACACCCGTACCGCCTCCTTCGAATGAACCGCCTATCGGGGTGTCTGCCAATACCTTCCAACTAAATGCCATGCCTTCTTTAAACCAATTGTTTGTATATGCACCGTTAATCGTATACTCAGCTGTCCAAGGTTCGGGAGGTAAAGATATCAAGTCTCCTAACTTCGCCAGTTGAAAAAGTTTAAAGGCTGTGTTTCCTTGCAAGTTTGATGAACAATGAAAGAAAACACAACCTTCAGTATAGGAAATCTTGCA
>PGXE01000089.1 GCA_002838935.1 Thermoplasmata archaeon HGW-Thermoplasmata-1
TAGTGTGGGAGCAATCGCCGCGCTTCCCGAAGGAATGGGCAAGAAGCTTCCTCAGTTGGGAACAAGAGAGGTCAGTTTGGGTTGGGAAGTTCAAGACACCGTGTCAGTATCTACGGTAGAGAATGGGCCTGTAATTGGACAACTTGTGTATGGCAATATTGAAGTTTGGTCGAGAGAACTGCAAATTGTATCTTTGCCAGGATATTGGGCAGAAGTAGGAGGGCTGGCAGGATTGGACTATGAAACACAATAAATAAATACCATTGAAGCGATGTGTCTATTATGAACAGAGCGAGCGCAATCTGTTCTCTCTTTCTTATTCTTCTTTTGATAGCGTCAGCTATGTCTGGATGTGTTGGAAATCTTGACGTAAATCGCAATAGAACTTTTATAGCAGATAATTCGAACCGGCCCGCAAATACCGAGCAGAAAGCATCGGAGGGGAGCAATCATCTGAGTGGCGAGATCGTACGCCCTTCTAGTTATACACTCAAACCATACGAAATTCGAGGAGATGCAATCTGCCTTGTGGATGAAAACGATTACGAAGGGGTGCCGATTCTTGTTCCCGTATTTAAAAACCACAACAAAATGGTAAGTCTGGCGTGGAAAGACAGTAGAGATTCATTTAAGAAGAACAAGCTAACGTATACGGACATTGATTTTGAAGACGTTTCAGAATTTTCTTCCAAGATTGCCCTAACTTTTTATGAAACAAGCGAAAGCCAGAACACGGAAAACGGCGATAGAATAAAAGCGATTGTCGTCGACTCGTATGAAAATTCTCTTTTGGCAGGGCCAATTGCGTGCATTCTCGATATACCCATATTGAGATATGGCCCCATGACTAACGAGGTGCTTTGGAGAACGGGCATTTACAAGGCAGAAAACGTTATTGCGATTGGAAATACCCCATATTCGAACAACGCGGGTATCGCACTGAAAACTCAGTTTGACGTATGGAATTTCACAATATCGCTTGCCACGGATTTTGGAGTTGATATGAATTATATTGTTGTAACCAATCCTGATGACAACGAGGGCTTGACGTCATATTTTCCACAGAACTCAAAACCCCCATACACGCCGCACCTTTCATGCTTCGCGTCTATGTTCGCAGCGCTCCGAAATGGAATTGTGGTTTGTTGCGATGCCGCAGATAACAAGGCACCCTCCCCGGAACTGATAGACAAGTCCATTGAATCTGTTGCTGAAAAAATGAGGTATGTTGGAATAGAGTCAAAATTTCTTCTAATGGTCGGAGACTCCATTTCACTACCGTTTGCATACTATTGGTTCAATGGCAGTAGCGATAACTTGGGAAAAATACCGACAGACAATGTTTATGCAGACTTAGGAGGGTCGCCAACTGAAGGATATGATACTGATAAAAATCGTCCCGGTTTTCCATCCGGAGCGAAAATGCCAGAACTCGCCAGTGGCCGCATCATCGCAAAAAATCTCTCTGGCATGAGTATGTATTTCGACAGAATGGTGAACTATATGCAATATCTTGCGGTCGGCCAGGCTCCTTCTACACCCCAAATGGATACGGTTCCTAATGAATGGAACAACAATGCCTTTACCTATAATGGCCTTCAGGCAGAGTGGGGGTGGCCGGAAGAAATACAATCTACAATTGATTTATTCTTAAATGGAAAATTTAACGTCAAAGAAGGATCTGTCGAGGCAAAGGGCAAACTTTTTGGGTATGTACTTGCCGAATATGTATCGATGTCAAATTTCATCGTTTCCGGTGGAGACCACGGCTCGCCACACGGCAATTCCATTCAATATTCGGACGTAAAGCCTATGCCGCCAAACGTTAATTTTCAAGCATCGTGCAATACAGGAACGATTGACACATATTATTTAAACCCCAACTGCAATGAATTCACCAAGAACGACTCTTTCGCATACTCTATGATTGATAATGGAGTGGGCGCACTCGTCGCCTCGATGCGCCCGGCCGGTGCGATGTATACCGGAAGCTATCCTGCAATCGGTGTGACGTGGGGGACTTGTGGTGACTTGGGATATTACTTAATGAACAATCTACTCACGAAAAATTGTACTGTCGGGGAGGCACTAAAAATAGCAAAACAAGATGTCTTAAAAGAGATATCTTTTGAATATATCCTCTACGGCGATCCGGCGTTTAACCCGTATGAACCGTGCAACGAGGGAAAAACCACATAACGCTTTGTGCCGTTCGGCGCGATTCGATCTGAAAGCAATCCTTTTTTCGTCAACTTCTTTTACAGATAATCTATTTACCGATTGATGAAACGCTCCCAACTCGCCAAACTCATCGATCATTCCTGCCTGAAGCCGTTTGCAGTCCGCGCCGATATCGAGAAGGTTTGTGCTGAGGCGGCGGCGAACAAATTTTACGCCGTGTGCGTAAATCCGTGCTGGGTAGAAACTGCAAAGAGTATATTGAGTCCGAAAGTCCAAAAGTCGTCGAGTCATCGAGTCATAGAGTCACGACTCGATAGACTTCATAGACTCGACGACTCGATAGACTTAACCAATAATACCGATAGACTCCAAGACTCTAAGACTGATGTAAAAGTCGTTTCCGTCGTCGGCTTCCCGTTCGGCGCCTCAAGCGCCGAAGCGAAAATCTGCGAGGCGAAAAAAGCGATTATGGACGGCGCAGACGAATTGGACATGGTGATTAATTTCGGCTTGCTGAAATCAGGAGATTTTTCGGGCGTGGAAAAGGAAATTGCGGCTGTGAAACGTATTTGCGGGCGCAGGCTGCTCAAAGTAATAATCGAGTGCTGCTATCTGACCGACGATGAGAAAATAAAGGCGTGCAAAATCGCGGCGAAAGCGGGCGCCGATTTCGTGAAGACATCGACAGGATTCGGCACCGGAGGCGCCGCAGTCCGCGACGTTGCGCTGATAAAGAAGGCGCTGGAAGGCACAGGCGTTAAAATAAAAGCGGCGGGCGGGATAAAGACTTACGGCGACGCGCTGAAAATGATACGCGCCGGCGCAAGCCGCATTGGAACGTCGGCAGGGGTCGATATTTTGAAAGGTGTGTAAAATGATTGACGCAGGCGAGGCGAAAATTATATCCGACCTGCTTGCGGCGCTCGCTTCCGCGATAAGGAAAAACTGCGAAGGGAAAAGAGTCGCCGTGCCTTTCTCCGGAGGGGTGGACAGTTCGCTCGTAGCGTTCCTTCTCAAGCCTTTCGCGTCGGAGGTACGGTTGTATGTCGTCGGTGCTGGAAAGAGCGCGCCGGACGTCGAGGCGGCAAGAGGCGCCGCGGAACTCATCGGCATTCCGCTCAAGGAAATAATCGTAAGCGAAAAAGAAGTGACGAATGCGGCAAAGGAGGTTGAAATCATCATAAAAAGCGCTGGCGGCGTTCCGACAATCCTGCAAATTTCATACGAACTTCCGCTTTATTTCGCGGCGAAGGCGGCGGCAGCGGACAGCTACAAATTCCTTGCCACGGGACAGGGCGCAGACGAGCTTTTCGGCGGCTACGCAAGATATTCGACAATTGCGCCGGAGGAGTTCGCAAAATCGTCCCGCGAGGACGCATTGAAATTGAAGGAATGCGGGATAAAAGTAGACCAGGCAATGGCCGCAAAATTCGGCGCGTCCCTTTTCTGCCCTTTTCTCGAAGAAGAATTTTTCCGGCTTGCGCTGGAAATTCCCGCCGCGATGAAAATCAAGGATGGCATACGCAATTTGAACGAATGCGATAATTGTTTGCTTGGCAAGAATGCAGGCAAACTTAAATCACATTCGGTTCAAAAATACATTCTGCGCCTCGCCGCCGCGTCGCTGGGATTGCCGGAATCCATTGCACAGAGGAAAAAGAAGGCGGCGCAGTATGGCTCCGGGATTATGAAAGTTCTGGAAAAAGTGGAATTCGGGAATCGGGATTAGGGAATCGGGATTCGGGACTTCCGACATCCGCGTTCCCATTTCATACTTCGGAAGACCTTTATCTTCTTAAATAAATAAACTATACACCCCCTCTAAAATAATATGGGTGATATAAGTGGCAGGAACACAAACCAGCGAAACTGCGGCGCGCACGGCAAAGGACAAGTGGCGCGCGAAGCAGTGGTATAAGATTAACGCTCCGGCAATCTTCGGAAGCTCCCAGATAGCGGAAACGCTCACCGACGACCCGGCGAAACTCATGGGAAGGACTGTCGAGGTCACGCTTCAGGACATAACCGGTGACTTCGCCAAGATGCACATAAAGCTCATCTTCCAGGTTGACGCGGTGAAGGGCAACGAGGCATCCACGAAATTCGTGGGGCACGAGTACACGAGCGATTACATAAGGAGACTGATGCGCAGGCACAGGAGCAGGATAGACGCTGTTTGCACTGTCTCCACAAAAGACGGCTCGAAAGTCATACTGAAACCAGTAGCAATGGCGCGCCACAAGATACAGAGCAGCCAGGTCACGGCACTCCGCAACGAGATGGTAAAGACAATCGCCGGGAAGGCGGCGGGGATGGACTTCAACGCGCTCGTAAAGGGGATTATGGAAGGAACGCTCGCGGCAGACGTGGCAAAGGCATGCAGGACCGTATATCCGGTCGAGAACATCGACATGAGCAAGTCCGAGGTCGTTTCGCAAACTGACGTTCCGGTGGAAGCGCCCAAGCCCGCAGAGGAAGCGGCGCAGGCACAGGAAGCGCCTGTCGAAGCACCGGCCGAGACAAAGCCGGTAGAGCAGGCGCCTGCCGAGCAGACGGCGCAGCAGTAAATTTTCTCTAAATTTTTCCGAATTATTATTTCATAATTCCAGATTTTCTGCGGAAAATCTGCCCTGCGCGCTGTTGCGGTGCAACAGCGCTGGGTCACGATTTGCAAAGCAAATCGTTCCCTGCGTGCTGTCGCGCGGCGACAGCACTTGGTCGCGTTTTGCTCTGCAAAATGCTCCTAGCGCGCTGTCCTGCGGGACAGCGCTAAGTCGCAAGATTCGCTTCGCTCATCTTGCTCCCGTAGTGTAGCGGCCAATCATTCGGCCCTCTCGAGGCCGGGACTCGGGTTCAAATCCCGACGGGAGCACCAATTAATGGAATCTCAAATAAATTTTTTACAAGATGCTTTGTGTGCGCCGCCTTTCTAAAAAACAATCAAAAAATAGAAAGAATCAGTGCCCTGCTGCCAGTTCGCCGGTTATAATCGGGATTACGCCGACAACTCCGTTTATTATGAACTGGACGCCTATCGCTGCCAGTATCAGGCCCATTATGCGCGAGAAAACCATCAGGCCGGAGCGCCCCATGTATTTGTTCAACTGCAAGGCGTATGTCAGAAGAACGCCGGAAAGCGCCATTGTAAGCAGTATTGAGGCAAAGACCCATAGCGTCGGAAGGATTTGGCCTGCCTGGTTGAACTGGCCGATGTAAAGCATGACCGTCGTTATGGCGCCCGGCCCCGCGAACAGGGGAACTGCCAGCGGCGTTATTCCCACCGCCTCCCTCTCCAGCGCGTCGTGCATTTCTTCGTGCGTTATCTTTGTCTGGGTGTGCTGTCCCTGCATCATCGAGAAAGCCACTCTTATTATGAGCATTCCTCCGGCTATGCGGAAGGCGGGAATCGTTATGCTGAACATCTGGAATATGTAGTTGCCGATAAGCCCGAATACGACAAGGACGCCGCTTGCCACCAGGACTATTTTCAGTATGACGTGCGCCCTTTCCTCTTTTGTGTAGCCGTCCGTGAGCGCCAGAAACGCCGGTATGTTTCCCAATGGATTCACGATTGCGAATATGCTGATGAATACGTTGAGCGCCATTGCTATGTCGAATGCCATTTTTACACCATTTGAAACGATTTTATGTTGAGATGTTTGGCGCGTGCCAAACATCTCCTTTCTTTTCTTTGACTCCCCGGGCTACTTTCTTTTCTTATGCAAGAGCGACCGCAGGGAGCGACCACATAGAAGAAAAGAAAGGAGGCCGTGCGGGAGGCAGGCTTCGAACCTGCGGACCACTGCTGGAATGGATTTCACAGGCGCGCTCTTGCGCCGGAAACCCGAAGGTCTCGGTAATTTTTACCCCTTGAGTCCATCGCCTTTAGTCGCCAGATTTTTCGTGGCATTGACCAGGCTTAGCTACTCCCGCGTGATTCTGCATTTTTGATTCAATCAGACAATAAACGGGGGCAAAGCCCCCGTACCCCGTGTGGGGTATGGGGCGAAGCCCCATT
>PGXE01000090.1 GCA_002838935.1 Thermoplasmata archaeon HGW-Thermoplasmata-1
GGGCATACCAACAGTTAAGGGACGTAAATTAGGACAAAAACGAGTCGGATTAGCGAGAGCAAGGTTGATTTTTAGGAATCGTGCCACACAGCATATTTTTCATCACCCTTAAATATCTACAACCCGTTTAAGTTTTGGATGCACTGATGTTCAACCCATTCTCTGCCGCACCATCATTCGGCGACATGATCGCATCGTGGCAGTACGGGAAAGGAAAAAGCGACATCCAGCACATGATGCGCTCCGTGACGCAGGTGAACGTTTTCTTCATGCTCGTCTGGCTTTTCACGGTCGGCGACGTATTCTACGTAAACCTGCTCTCATCCGGGATGATACGCGCAAGCCTCGTAGTCAACCTGCCCGTGTTCCTGTCAATAGGCGGCGGCCTGCTCGTAGTGGGCGCGATAGTCTCAGTAGCGACGAGAAAGAAGAGGGCGAGCGTATTCCTTCGCATAATGGCGGCACTCTTCGACGTAGCGGTAGCCTATCTGGTCGGCATCGTCATCTACTTTCTCCCGTCGCTTCACAACGTTTCGATACAGGCGCTTTTCACCACGCTCCTGCGCATGCTGCCGCTGCCGCAGTTCGACCCGGTATTGCCCGAGACCATCATCGGCTGCCTGATCGCGGTCATGGTGCCTTTCTTCTCGTCGACCCTTGACCGGAGGACGAGCCTTGCGATAGACCTTTCGAGGAGCAAGCCGCGCAAGATTCCGATGTTCGACGCCTACCTGTGCGAGACCTCGGGCGAGATGGTATTCAAGAGAAAGGGCTTTACCGTGATAGTCCGCTTCTTCGACCACCTGCTAAGCGGGATGCTCAATATAGCGATAATGTTCTTCGGGCTATTGAATGTCTTCGTGCTCGGCTTCTTCTCGCTTCTGACAAGGAAGAGCCGCGACGCCGTCCACCTTGACGCATCGCTCTTCGACGTCGGGCAGGCGCTTGAGGCGATGGCGCGCGCAGGCCCGCTTTGCGATGTAAGCTGGAAGATAAGGGCAGGCCTAAAGAGCGTGACAGTGAGAAAGAAGGGCGAGGGGATGGTGAGGATACGCAAAAGGGGCGTGACATTCCCGCACATAAGCCAGTCTTCGGTCATCTCCTTCAAGGGAAAGAGCGCGCTTGTCAAGCGGGTAAAGCGGATGGTGGAAGACAAACTGCTGTTCGTCGGCGCTTTCACCTGGAGCGCCACCGGCCTGATGTTGGAGAAGCGCATAAACACGATATTCAACGAGTTGGATTTCGCCTCTTTCCGTGGCGACCTTGCCTTCCTGCTCGACGAGGTCGAACTTTTCGAGGAGAGGCTCGCGTCAAGGACGATGTTCGAGGAGGAGAGGGCGCTTTTGTTCTCAAGCAAGCTGCCAAAGCTAAAGGACGCGATAAACAAGAGGCTTTCGTCACCGCAACGCGGCGGCAGGGAGGAAGCGGTCCTCTCGCCCGTGCCCGTGGCAAAGCCTGCGGTGACGTTCGACAAGATACGCCGCCACATGCGCGCCGACCGCACGCCTCCGGGCACCGCCTACGTGCCATACTGGAAGATTCCGTTTTCGACTCGGCACGGGGATTTCGAGGTCTGCATAAATGCGAACAATTCGGATTTCAAGGCCGACACATCGCTTGCGATAATCGGGCAGCTTACCGAGCAGGGGCTTGGCTACTTCATAGTCAATACCGGAAGGGAAACGCGCTTTTTCGAGCCGACCCTCCAGATGGAGACCCTTCTGCCGTTCATCCGCTCGAAGATACAGGTCTCTCTCGGATACGACGAGGAGATACGAATGAACCCGGACGCGGTGGAGATGATATACGTCCCATATTGGTGCGTTGCCGGAGAGGGGGGCCGCACGGTATACGTGAACGGCATCACGGGAAGCGTCGAGCAACTTGCCTGCGATGCGGCCCCTGTTCGGGTGCGCGGATAAAAGAGGGCTTTACAAAAACAGGGCCGTTTGCAGGCCGTATTTCTTTGCAGAAGGTTTCACTCAAACATTATTAAGCGATATAGCCATTCCCGTTTTGGTGAAAATTTTGGACGTTACGCAAGATTATGCAGTGAAAGACCTCTCGCTTGCAAAAGAGGGCAAAAACCACATCCGCTGGGCCGAGGACCACATGCCTGTGCTGATGGAACTGCGCGCCGAGTTCGAAAAGAATAAGCCGCTTCTTGGCAAGACGCTCGCGTGCTGTCTTCACGTCACGAAGGAGACGGCGGTGCTGATGAAGACCTTGAAGGCAGGCGGCGCGAAGGTCGTTCTATGCGGTTCGAACCCGCTTTCGACGAATGATGCGGTGGCTGCGGCGCTCGCCGACGAGGGCATTTACGTCTATGCCTGGCGCGGCGTGAACAGCGAGGAATACTACAGGTGCGTGGACCGCGCGCTAGACCACAAGCCGCACCTGACGATGGACGACGGCGGCGACCTCGTCACGAGGCTGCACACCGTTCGAAAAGAGCTTATTTCGGGCGTGATTGCGGGAACGGAAGAGACCACTACCGGGGTCATAAGGCAGAGGGCGATGGCCGACGAAGGGATACTCGAATACCCCGTGATAGCGGTCAACGACGCGATGACCAAGCACTTCTTCGACAACCGCTACGGAACGGGGCAGTCGACGCTTGACGGAATACTGCGCGCAACATCTGTTCTTCTCGCGGGAAAGAACTTCGTCGTCGCGGGCTATGGCTGGTGCGGCAAGGGCCTTGCGATGAGGGCGAAGGGAATGGGCGCCAGCGTGATAGTGACAGAGATCGACCCGGTCAAGGGGATAGAGGCGGTCATGGACGGTTTTCGGGTCATGCCGATGAAAGAGGCCGCGAGAGAGGCGGACATAATCGTGACCGTGACGGGCAACAAGAACGTCGTCGACAAGGAAGATTTCGAGGTAATCAAGAACGGCTGCGTCATCGCCAACTCCG
The DNA here is from genome assembly GCA_002838935.1 of Thermoplasmata archaeon HGW-Thermoplasmata-1. Lineage (GTDB taxonomy): Archaea > Thermoplasmatota > E2. Next base: position 2,918 of record PGXE01000090.1, read on the forward strand.
GCCACTTCGACAACGAGATAGATGTGAAGTGGCTCGACGAGTGGACGAAAGGGGACTACCTCGATATACGCCCCGAAGTGCGGGAATACCGGCTCCCGGACCGCAGGAAGATATACCTGCTCGCGGAAGGGCGGCTCGTAAACCTCGCGGCCGCCGAAGGCCACCCCAGCGAGGTCATGGACATGAGTTTTGCGAATCAGGCGACTAGCGCAAGGTGGCTTCTTGCCGAGGGCGGAGCGAAGAACCTTGAAAACAAGGTTTATCCCGTCCCGGAAACGCTCGACCGCGAGATAGCGAGGAGAAAACTGCTCTCGCTTGGAGCTGATATAGACGTGCTCACAAAGGAGCAGAAGGAATATCTGGGGTCGTGGATGGAGGGGACGTAAGGAAAGTTAGATGCAAATCGATATTTATTAATACGCAAACGAAATTATCTGGGGTGTGGAAGAAGGTTGAAAAAGATGGTTGGTGAATACGATTCCGCCCCCCCCCCAATTCAGATTATGACGAGATATATTCTCTAAGGCGCAGCAGTGTCAAGCGAAGAGTTATCGAAGCGCTTGCAAACGACGGCCCGATGTACTTAAGTGACATTGCCAGGCATTGCAAAACATCCTCGGGGAATGTGATTCATAGTATAGTCGGCTACAAGGACGAGTTCAGCAAGCCTTATTCGCTGCAGGCGTTGAACCTCGTTGAGGAGATAGAAGATGCGAATAGCAAACTGCGGATTTTTCGCATCACCGAACGGGGCATGGAAATCGCGACGAAGATCAAGTTCCAAATTCTGTAACAGGTGATATAACGGGCGGTATATCGGGTATTGTTACCTATCGCATCATCTGTTATACCACCTGTTAAAAATCTATTTCAACCCTGCGAAAGTTGTATCCTGTGGTGATCACACCATGGGAAGGAGAAGAGAAACTGACAAGAAGATTTTAGGCCTGATGATGAGCGTGATGATGGTTCTCGTTGTCGGAATGGCGGCGATGCCGGGGACGATGGCGCAGGAAGAACTAGAAGACCTCGTTTTTGAGACTTGCGAAATTGCCGAAACAGTCACGGCAAACTCGATATACATACCTGCCGGGGTTACGGTGACTGCTTTAAATGACCTCGTGCTTAACGCGGTTGAAGAGATAATAGTAGACGGAAATCTCGTCGGTCTGAACGGCGCAGGATTCACCCTGATTTCTGGCAAAAACCTTACGGTCAACGGCAACGTCATCGCCGGAGACGGCAGCGACGGCGCGGGCCAACTGTTCCAGGGCGGCGAAGGGACCAACGGCGGAAGCATGACACTCACCTCGCGCGAAGGCATCATAAATATCGGCCCCGACGCGATGGTCGCGTCCGGCACCGGCGGAAAAGGCGGCAACGCGCTTGCATACGGAATTGGTGATTACAACAACAGCATTATATTCGAATCCGTAGGCGGGAAAGCCGGGGATGCAGGAAACCTCGAACTCTACGCAGGAGCGGTAAACCTCGACGGAATCCTGAGCGTAGGCAACGGAGGCGCTGGCGGAGACGCGATAGCGCTCGGCAGGGGTTTCGAACTCGTAAGCGCAGTAGGCGGACCTGCGGGCAGGTCTGGCGCTTTGGCAATCTCGGATTTAGACAACGACGCGCTTTTGACCTACTTCGAAGCAGGACAGATAGTCGGCGGCAACGGGGGCGCAGGCGGAAGCGCCCTTGCCATAGGTGAAGATTTGCCGACGATAGTTGCCGATGACGAGCTTTCGGCCACATTGAATAGATTCATTGGGAAAAGCGGAGGCAGCGGTGGATTGGAAACACCTGCGTTTCTTGCGGCGTTGATAGCTGGTTTGTTGGGATCAGATACTGATATAAATGATATAATTGCTCCATACATACAAGAGCCGCCTTCGGTTCCTCCCTATGGTGCACTTATTATAAAACTCGTTATGGACTATATTGAAAACCCACCATCAGTTCCTCCATATGGTGCATTAATCATAAAACTCGTTGAAGAGACTCTCGAAGACCCACCTTCGGTTCCTCCGTATGGTGCAGTTATCATAAAGCTTGTTCAGGATACTGCGGAAGATGCGGAAGAAACCGTTTGGGAGACGTATGCTACTGCGATGGCATTGGTTGTTTGGTTGATGGGGCAAGAAATACCCGACCTTAATGACATCTTAGATAACAATCCAAACGATCCAACGCCAGAACCACAATCAGGAGAGGACAAATATGCCGAAGGTGAAGCTGGTGTAAGTGGAGATGCCGGAGACAATGGTGATGATGGATGGTGGATGGGTAGTGAAGGCGAAGATGGGGGAGATGGGGCCGATGCTGTTTCGGCAGGTCAGCCTGCAAATGCCATTGGTGGTGACGGTAAAGACGGCGGATCTGGCGGTCACGCTACTGCAATAGGGGGCGATGGCGGATCTGGCGGTGGCGGAGGCAATGGAGGAAATGGTGCTGATGGCTGGGCATGGGTGGAAGGTGGAAATGGAGGCACAGGTGGTGATGGTGGCGACGGAAAAAAGGGAGGGAGCGCTAGTGCTAAAGGAGGAGATGCCAGCATAGGACTTAGATTGAACACAGTTGCATTCTATTCTAAGAAGGGCTCAAATACAAATGCAGACTTGCCCATAGCAAAAGGCGGAAATGCATATGCGTATGGAGGCGCCGGAGGGAACGGTGGTGACGGTGGCGATGGTGGCGATGGTGGTGCTGCGGGGTGTTGGAGCAACCCAGGAATTGGTGGAACCCCCAGTCCAGGTAGCGAAATTGTAGGGGTCGGTGGAACTGCCACTGCAACTCCGGGGCTAGGCATTATTTCAGGAACACCAGTTGCAGAACCGGGTTTACCGGGGGCTCCTGGCACTCCGGGGAAGCCTGGCAATGATGGTCAACCTTCAACTGCTGCTGTTAGCACAGTGTTGGATGGTTCTTTAGCAAATGAGTTGAAGAACAAAGGAGCATAAGAATTTTCACAAATCTATTTTTCGTTTCTCTTTTTTCTCTTTTTTAAGATAAAGTATTAACTATGAGCAATATATGGATGATTATATGAATTACATTAAATTTTTTAGTCTAATAGCAATAATCATTTTGATAGTTCCTGTCTGTGGGGGAAGAACATACGAAAACTTGGATGTAATAAATAATAATACCAATACGAGTGACATCCTCCCCGCCTTAAAAGGCGGGGCTTCCAACCTGGAAATATGCGGATAATTTTGTCTGATGAACATCTTCTTGATGCCTTACGTAATCAC
>PGXE01000091.1 GCA_002838935.1 Thermoplasmata archaeon HGW-Thermoplasmata-1
GTTCAACCATCAATAGTTAATTCGTAATGTGGTTTAACTGCTTTTGCTACGAGTCCTCCCCACAGCAAGCTGTGGGGTATCCGGATAAAATGAAAAATCGACGATAGGGTCTGGAAAACGATGCCAAAATGAAATCCCTGCAAAACGGGAGCGCAGGGTCGAAGGGTGGATTTATGAAAAGAGGTTTTTCGCGCGGCTTTTGCTTTATCGCTGCATGGGGATTATGCGTCGAGCGCGCCCAGGACTTTTCCGGAGAACCTTGCAATGCCGCCGACCGGCTCCGCCAGGACTGCGCCGCATACCGAGCACTTGACTACAGTTGCCGGCTTGTTGAATACCGCCTGCTTGTTGCCGCAGTCCGCGCACTCCACATTCACGAATTTGCTTGAAGTAACCATTGCAATCACCTTACTCTCCGAATTCGAACTTCTTTGCCCTGATGCACGGCTTCTGGTGAGCCTTGCCGCAGTCTACGCAGCGGTACCTCAGGTATACGCGGCGGGTCGCCTTTTCCCTTCCTTCAGGCTTCGGACGGGGGAAACCCCTGTAACCGGCGGTCACCCTGCGGAAGCGCCTCTGGCCCCAGGCCAGCTCGCTGGCCTTCTTCTTCTTCACACGCTCAAGTTCGTGGGAGGTGTGTTTCTTACAAGTGGGGCAATATGCCATTATTTTACGTGGTCTAAGCATTACCTTCACCCAGCTATCTGGAACTCATACCGGTAATGGAAATTTCCTATATAAGCATGTGGGTATGATGCCGTTAAGCATGTGGATATGATGCCGTCAAACGCTCACCTCTTATATAGAACGACACTCGATCCCCGTACGTCGATTAAGGTCGCGTTCGTCATTTCGGCAAGCTTTTCCGCCATTTCCCTGCGGCCGCCTTCCTCGAGAGCGGAGCGAAGCAGCTTTACCTTCACGAGCTTGCGGTCCTTGAGCTGGACCCTGAGTTCTTCTACCACTCCCTCGCTAATACCGCCTTTGCCTATCTGGAGGGTTGCCTCCATCTTTGTCGCCTTCGACTTCATGTCGTTTGAGTCTGCACTCGAAATCATTCTATCACATCCGATGGTTGTAAACTGGTCTTTTTATACCTGCGGGTCCCTGTTTTTTGCTCGCGCAGGAAAGGGAACCGGTATATCTCGCCGCATCCAAGGCAGGTCGTCGTGACGCGGGATCCGCCTACGCGCGTGCGGCATGTGGAACCGGGCAGCATGAAGGCGCCGCACCTGCGGCAAACCGCGCGCCGCATTTCCGGGGGCAGCGGCTTTTGTATCTTCATCGCCATCTTTCTCGCAAGCGCCATGTATCTGCCTGCGCGGTCGATTCTCCCGGCAAGCGCCGCGGCTTTCGCAAGCTGGAAGAGGCGGTCTATCCGCTCCTCGGCAATACCTCTCTGCCTCTTCTTGTCGCGCGGTCTAAAACGGGCCATGGCGGCAGGTATTGACGGGAAAGGTAAAAACGTTGGCCTCTTCAGGGCTTCTTATTTTCGCCGTCCATGCCAAGCTTGCTCTTCCTTATCCCTCTTCGCCTTTCGCGCTTGTGCCTATCGACAAGTTCCTTTGGAAGCGCTTCGGGCAATACCACCTTGTAGATGTAAAGCCATACCATAAAACCGTAGCAGAAAAGGCCGAGGGGCACGTAGAGCGGCGGCAGGCCGACGTAGAAGTAGTTAAGGAGAAGGACGCCGTTGAACGGAAGCTGGGCCATCACCGAATAGGCGAGATATCCGCCCTTCTTGCCCTTCGCGACGCCGTATCCGAGCCACGCGCCCGTTGCGGAGTGGAAGAGGAGCGCGCCAAGCGAAATGAGGCTGCCGTAGACCAAAAGGATTTTTATGTCGCCCGACAGGAGCACCGGTGACCTGCCAAGCGAAATGAGAACATAAAGGGCGCCAAAACCCATCCCCACCGAAGCGCCGTAGAACGGGGTGTCCACCTTATTCTGAAAGCGCTTCATGTTGAGCAGGGCAAGTTTTGCGAGTTGCTCCAGAAAGGCAAAACCCATGACCATGAAGGATACGGCCATGAATATGTCGAGTTCACCTGTTTCCGAACCTTCGGGTATGACGTAATAGAGCGGCTGCGCTAGCGCCTCGATTATCGCGACTACGAAACCGAGCACCATGCCGCCGAACAGTGTGCCGAATACGCGCTTTTCGTTGAAGTATCCCTCGAACCGGTAGAGGGTAAGGTAAAGCAGCCCTAGCGCGGGGACTATGCCAAGCGCGGCGGCAACGGTCGTCATCCAGTTAACCATTCGAATCAAGTTGGAATGGAAAAGGGCTATTTAGTATTACGCGCCCGTTTTATTGGTTGATGTGCGCGGCCAACTTGCGCCGTTGGCTCTTAGGCGTTTGATGTTGTTTGACGTTATCAGGTAGCGCGGTTTTACGGTGCACACCCCCATCACATCGTAACTCTGCCCTTGCCGCATTTGCGATTGCGGCCATCCGGCATATTTTATTTGCCACATATTTTATAATCTTTGCAAACTATTCGATTTCCGATAAATATGCTAAAAACACCCGCGATAGTCGTCAACCTCAAGACCTACCTCGAAACCACAGGCAAGAAGGCGCTCGAACTTGCGAAGGTTATGGAGAGGGTTTCAAGCGAGACCGGCGTGCAGATGGCGATATGCCCGCAGGCGGCAGACCTGCGTCTTGTGGCCGAGAACTCGAACGTGCCCGTATTCGCGCAGCACTTCGATGTCTTAAAACCGGGCGCAGGAACAGGCATGACGCTCCCCGAAACGGTTGCGGATGCGGGCGCGTGCGGCACGCTCGTAAACCACAGCGAGCATCGCCTCACCCTTGCCGACATCGACTGGTGCGTCCAGAAGGCGAAGGCGCTGAAACTCGATACGATCGTGTGCACGAACAACGTGGCGACAAGCGCCGCCGCGGCAGCCCTAAAGCCCTACATGGTGGCAGTCGAGCCGCCGGAACTCATAGGCGGCGACATATCTGTGACAAGCGCCGACCCTGCGGTCGTGAGCGGCAGCGTGGATGCGGTGCGAAAGGTCGATGAAAAAGTCCTCGTGCTGTGCGGCGCGGGAGTCAAAAACGGAAAAGACGTTAGAGGGGCGATAGAACTCGGCTCTGCGGGAGTGCTTCTCGCAAGCGGTGTCGCAAAGGCGAAGAACTGGGAAGAGGTTTTGATGGACCTTGCGAAGGGCGCGGTGGAATAATCACCCGCAACAAATTTTAGAGTTCGCCCGCTTCGTGTCTCTCTTTTAACTTTTCCAGCATATCCTTTGTCATCGTCGCAAGGTCGTATTCAGGTTTCCAGCCCCACTCATTCCTAGCCGCAGAGTCGTCTATGCTCCTTGGCCACGAATCCGCTATCTTCTGCCTGAAGTCGGGCTTGTAGACAACCTCGAACTCGGGAACGTGCTTTTTTATTTCGGCGGCAAGTTCTCCTGCCGAGAAACTCATCGCCGCAAGGTTGAAATCGGAGTGGTGCTTGAGGCTCTCAAGAGGCGCCTCCATTAGGTCTAGTGTCGCCTTTATCGCGTCAGGCATGTACATCATCGGAAGCACGGTGTCTTTTGAAACGAAGCACTCGTATCTCCTGCTCTTTATCGCCTCGTAGTAGATGGCTACGGCGTAGTCGGTGGTGCCGCCGCCGGGGGGTGTCTTGTAGCTTATGATGCCCGGATAGCGGACGCCGCGTATGTCGACGCCGAACTTGCTGAAGTAGTAATCGCCGAGGAGTTCGCCGCAGACCTTGGTGACCCCATACATGGTGGATGGCCGAAGCACGGTTTCCTGCGGCGTATCGTCACGGGGCGTGTCCGGGCCGAATGCGGCTATCGAACTCGGGCAGAATACACGGTATAATTCCTCATCCCTTGCCACTTCTAGAGTATTGCGAAGCCCTTCCATGTTGACGCGCCAGCAGAGGTGCGGGTCGCGCTCGCCTGTGGCCGAAAGTATGGCTGCAAGATGATACACGGTGTCGATGTCGTGTTCACGCACGACCTTTCGCAGCACCGACTGGTTGCAAACGTCCGCCACTTCGAAATGACCGGCAAGAAGCTCGTCAGTCACCTTGCTTCGCATGTCTGAGATGACGACGTTTTCGTTGCCGTATTTTTTGCGTAGCGCGATTGTAAGCTCCGAGCCGATCTGCCCGAGCGCGCCCGTTACAAGTATCTTTCTGGTTTCGCAGGCCATGTTCCTCACGAACCTGAAATCGAAAAGTGATTTATTAGGTTGATGTATGAAAAAATGGTATTATCGTCAAAATATAGAATTGGGGGAGGCAGAAGGAAGGAAAGGTGGGGGGAGGTTTAAAATTAGCGTATGAAATCTATGCCGAGTTGTACGCCTTGCGCCCTTCCTTCCTTCTGTGTTAAGACGTTTCCGCGCGGTTCGCCGGCCGCAGACAGTATGTTGGGCGAACTCACGCCGGTCATGACCGCCATCACGCGGCAGCGACCCTCGAAATCTGAGAGCGTCCTTGCACCCCATATCACGTTTGCGTGGGAGTCGAGTTCGTAGGTGAGCGACTGCGCGATCTCCTCTGCGAACTTGAGCGTCATGTCCGGCCCGCCCGTTATGTGCAGCAGGCAGGCGGTCGCTCCCTTGTAGTCCACATCGAGCAGCGGATGATTGAGCGCCTCCGACACTATGGTGGTCGGGCCGTCCTGGGTCTTTCCTTCGCCCCACAGCATTACCGCGACCCCGCCGGCGCTCATCACGGTCTTGACGTCCGCGTAGTCCAGGTTTATCAGGGAGGGCTGGGTTATGGTTTCGGATATGCCCTTTACGGTCTCCGCTATGAGCTGGTCCATGACGCTAAACGCCTGGTCTATCGGGAGATTGGGGACAAATTTCAGCAACCTGTTGTTGTCGAGCACTATGACGCTGTCCGCTTTCTTGCGAAGCTTGTCGAGCCCCTGCTCTCCTTTTATTATCCTCGCGCGCTCAACGTTGAACGGGGTCGAGACCATCGCGGTCACTATCGCGCCGTGCTTCTTTGCTATCTCTGCAACTACGGGCGCGACTCCTGTGCCTGTGCCGCCGCCCATGCCAGCGGTTATGAAAACGAGATCCGCGCCTTTGAGCATCTCCTCAAGCGCGCCGCGCGCCTGCTCCGCGCACCGCTCCGCCACCTCCGGGTATCCGCCTGCGCCAAGGCCGCGGGTGATGGTCTTTCCGACAAGAAGCTTCTTGTCCGCATCGACGAGGTCAAGCGCCTGTTTGTCGGTGTTTATCGCTATGGTTTCCGCACCCTTGACGCCGAGTTTGTGAAGCCGGTTCACCGTGTTTCCGCCAGCGCCTCCGCAACCAACTATGACTATCCGGGGAGTGCCGAAAGATTCCAACTCTATCTGCCTGTTGTCTTCGGCCATATATTCCATGGCATTCGCGATTAGAGATTGCATTTTTATCCCTCTTTTTTCGTTTCTACCTTCATATTTACTTGCGTTTTGGTGGCTGGCGGGGGCGTTTACCGCCCCCTTTGTTGTTTTCCGCCGGCATCCCTATCGGCGGAAATTTTGCCCTGCCCGTTTTGATTTTGCGGCCAAGGCGCATCCCATCCCTATCGATTGTTATTTCAGGTTGTATTCCTCAAGTGCATCTGCAAGAGCGGCCAGTTTCTGCATCTTCTTCATCTTCTCGACCTTGTCGAGTGCTTTGTCCGTCCTGCTCTCGACGAGCTCCTTTACGGCCACTCGTATGGCGTCGGATCTGGATATAAACTCGCCGATCTTTATCATGAGGTCGACTGCCTTTATATCCGAAGATTGAAGCCGGACTGTGATGCGCTCGGTCTGCATCTTGTTCACCATCAGCTGCCTTAGAATGGTCGTTTGGTAGTTATCCGTTCACCATATGGTAACTATCAAACATCATTTGTCAGACAGTTGTCAGACAAAGGTATACTAGCTATAGTTTAAAAAGTTTTCGTCAAAACTTAGATTCGGCGGGCGTTTGGCGGCTACTTTCGCGGACGTCATCCGATGACGGATGCCCCGATTCCACGACAATCAAATGGATTATACAATAATACAATAATTATTATAAAGGCATTTGTATAATCAGTATCTCCGAAAGAAAATTGTAATCAACCGCATTCCTTATAACCAAGTTAATCACAGCACTTTCATTTTTTCTGCACATTCCCCACAAATAGAAGG
>PGXE01000092.1 GCA_002838935.1 Thermoplasmata archaeon HGW-Thermoplasmata-1
TTCCTGAAAATGGTTTAGAGGGTTTTTCGTTTCCCTAGAAATCAAAGAGCGATTTTTGCCTTCCCCGCTCTTCGCGTTCCTCAGGTTTTGTCTCATCGTTACTATCTTTGGTTGCTGCCGCCGTTTTTGCAGCGGCGCAGGACGCCGTTCCTCTACCGCTTTTCGCGGCGTCATCCCCGCCTGAACCGCCATCCTTGCCGTCTTCAACGTCATCCTCATCGTCGTAGCGGTCGAATGGCGAGGCGGTCTTTTCTGTCACGAATTCCGCGAGTTTCGCGGCATCCTCGAGTATCTGCTTTGCGCTGTGGGTGGCCCCGTCGCCAAGAAGGGCGTCCACCTCGTCCTCTTCCAGAGAAAGCCGTGCCGTCATCCAGGCCGCAAAGTCGCGGTCTGTGGCAAACAGGTGCGAGAAGAGCGAAAGCATCTCCTGGCGCGCCTGCGAGGCGGAGAGGTGGCAGAAGGAGCCGATCTTGCGCGAAAGCGATTCGCGAACCGCCCGGACCCCCTTGGATGAACCCATCTTGCGAAGCCACGAAGGGAACTGGTAGCCTGCGTAGCCGCTGTAGCTCTTCGATTTTGCTACCGACACCCCACCGGACATGAGGTCGCTTGCGTACGACCATAATCCGTAATACTGCCTCCGGTTCACCCTGCCAAGGTAGAGGTCCGCCTTCGAGAGCGCGTCGAAGCCGCGGCAGAGGTCTTCGGGGCGGGTGTATTCGCGCGGCAGGTTCTCGTCAACCCACAGCGCAATGTGTTCGGGCGTCTCATTGAGCTGCGATGCCGCACGCCTCGCGCCGTCGAAGCTGCGGTTCTTGAGTATGTCCCTCATCACGTCGAACACGCTCGTTTCGGTGTCCCGGTAGCCAAGAGAATCTATCGAATCCCTCCCCACCTCTTCCTTGCCGCAGCAGACGGACTGCAGGTCGTTCACGGCGCTGCGCACGTCCCCGTTGCTCCTTTCGGCGATGATTCGTATGACGTCGGGATGTATCCTCACGTCCTCGGCAATGCATATCCTCTTTAGCACCTCGGCAACCGAACGGGCTGTAACCGCATGATATTTTATCGTGATGCAGAGCGACGAGAGCGACGAGCCGCCGCCCTTCGTAAGCGCGTAATAATCGTTGACTATCAGTATCATCGGCTGGCGGGTGGCTTTCAGGGTGTCTATTATCGCCCGCTTGCCGCCGCGGTCGCTTAGGTCGCAGCCCGCCCCGTCGTCCCCGCCAGAACGCTCGTAGAGATTGTCGGCCTCGTCAAGCACTATGAGTTTCCTGCCCCCGTCGGCACTAGAAATAAAAGAGCCGTCCGCCCCGAACGTTTCATTCAATGCACCCGAGGTCGCTATCCGCTTTATGTTCGCCGCATTCCTTGCATCCGAGGCGTTTAGCTCTATTACACCCCAGCCCAGGTCGGCAGCGAGCGCGAGCGCGGTCGAGGTCTTGCCTGTTCCCGGCTTCCCCGCAAGTATCACTCCGCGCTTCTTTGGCGGGGTGCTGCCTTTCCACGACTTCGCCCATTCCGCAAGCTGCCTTATCGCCGTGGGGTTTCCTGCGACCTGCGAGAGCGAGCGGGGGCGGTATTTCTCTGTCCAATCCGTCCAGAGACTCATCGCTGCCAGTAAACGATGCGGCATTAATAGAATTTTCCAATGAGCGCGCTTTTTTCGAAAAACCGCGATAAAAACGAAAAAGTAATGTAGTGCCGCATGCAAGACCAATACCCATGAAAAGCATCATATTTTCCCACGGCGACAGCGACGGCGTATGCGCTGCCGCGATAGCGAAGGCGGCGCTGCCGGACGCAAGACTGTTCTTCACGAACCCGGTGGGTCTTGTCGGGGACCTGCGGGAGGCGGGCGAATACGGAAGGATCGTGCTTTTGGACCTTGCGATAGACGAACGGAGCGGCGGCGAGATCTGCGACATCCTCGAAGGATTGCAGAAGAGCCACGAACTGCTCTGGATAGACCACCATCCGGTGCCGGATTCCTGCTCGCGCTACCTCAAAGAGGAGTGGTTCGTTAACGACGAAAGCGCATCCACATCCGAACTTGCCTACCGGCATTTCAAAAGCAGGGTAAACCGCGACCTTACGAGGGTGGCGATAATAGGCGCACTGGGGGACTACGAGATAAATACCGGCATGATAGCGAAGTGGGCAGCCGAATGGGACATACGCAGCCTCAGCTTTCAGGCTGGCGCCCTCATAGGCGCGATATTCGACGCGGGGCGGGACTACGGCTACAAGCGCAGCCTTGCCGAATACCTCTCGCAGGACCTGCTCCCGTCGAACAACCGCGAGATAATGAGCCGCGCGATAGCTTCAGCCGAGCTTGAGGAGAAGATGCGGCTCGACATAAAGAAGACCGTAAAGAGCATGCGGAATCTCGGATATTACGTGAACCCGTCGGGCTACATGAGCAAGGCGGCAATATATTCGCAGATATACAGCGGCAAACTCGTTGGCGCCGCAGCCGAATACCGCGGCCAGAAGAACGTATACGACATAAGCGTAAGGGCATCGCAGTCATTTGGCGGCAACCTCGACCCGATATTGAGAGAGGTGGCTGTCAGGCACGACGGTTCCGGCGGAGGGCACAGGCTTGCCGGCGGAGCGAGGGTGCCTGCGAATGCGTTCGAAGGATTCCTCTCCGATCTGGACGAGCGGCTTGGCGCTTTGAAGAATTAGGCGCTAATCCTGACGCGAACACTCGCCATGCCCGTTCGGTTCGCAACTAATCAAAGATTAGTTGTAGTCCGCAAACTGTTGTTTGCGGGCAATGCGCAAACAAAATTTGCGCATGCTGTCGTGAATTTCATTTTGAAATTCACTCCTCGCGTAGTGCCCTCGAAAACTCGCTACGTTCATTTTCTGCGGGTCCCGCCCTCCGCGCGGCACCCCGACGCCTATCGCTTGCCGCGCAAGGCGCACAGCATGCTACCCAAAAGAAGCAGTTCCTTCTCCCTTTTCTTGATGACTGAACGAATCGTATCCCCGACCTTGCCCGCATCCCGGCCCGCTTCGAACGATACTTCCGTCCCGTAATCGACGTCCATGAGCACAAGGCCGCGGGCGTCGGCAAGACCGTAGTCGGATCTCTCTTGCGGGTTTGAAAGCGCACGCCTTATATCGTCTGCCCCAAGCCGGCCTTCGCCGCAGAGTTTTATTGCGCCGACCATGCGCCGCACCTGGTTCCACAGGAAGTTCGGGGCCGAAAAATCGAAGGTCGCGTATTCGTTTCCGGATGACGGGAAGCCGCCTGCCGCGCGCCCTATATGTATTTCATCCACTTGTCTTACAGGCGTCCGCCCCGATTCGAGTCTTGCGAAATTGGAGAAATCATGCTCCCCCAAAAACTCGCCTGCCGCGCCCCTCATCGCATCGATGTCGAGGGTTTTTGAATCGTCATTGAGAAAATAGCGATACGTCCTGCGCCTGGCGTGCCTCGGATTGAAATCCGCATCCACGCTCGCCGCAGCCACGGCCCATATCCCGTTTGCGCCGATATGGCGGTTCAATGCGCCGCATAGCCCCCGCAGGGGAAAATCCGTATCGAATGCGCAGACGTTGCCTGCAGCCCATACGCCCCGATCCGTCCTGCTTCCGGAGCGAAAACGGTTTCCTTCAATGCTTTCGATTATGTGCAAGTCACGAAGAGCTTTCGTAAGCTCCCCTTCTACAGTCCGGAGACCGGTTTGCCTTGCGTAGCCGAAAAAGCCTTCCGCAGAGTATGCGAACTTGAGGGCGATGCGGTTCATGCGAGGGAAAAACGTCATCGGGCTTAAAAACTATTTTCAATGAATCGTGGAAAAATGACAAAATAGGTGGGAGCTAAAAGAGAAAATGGACTAAAAAGAGGGGGGCGTTTTTCTCGCTTATACGATGAACTCTTCGCCGTTCTTTGGCATAATGACCTCTGCGAAGTCGCTTATGTCGCTTGCGAGTGCTGTCGGCTTGTCGCCGTGCATGAGCACCACCTTCTCGGGTGCGCACTCCTTTGCGAAGCTGACGAGGTCCTTATGGCCCGCGTGGGCGGAGAAATCGAAGGAATCGACCTGGCACTCCACCTTCTTTATGTCGCCGTAGAAGTCTATCGTTCCCGTGTCGCGCAGCCTCGCGCCGTTCGTTCCTGACACCTGATAGCCGGTCGTAAGGATGCTGCTCTTGGGATCGTCGCGCAGGTGCTCGAGATACCAGAGGACGGGGCCGCCGTCGAGCATTCCGGAAGTGGTCACTATCACGTCGTCCTTTAGCGCCAGCTTGCGGCCGTGGCCGGAGTGGACCTCCTTCACGTCGCGCAGCGCACGTTCGAGATCCTTTGACGAGCGGAGGTACTCCGGGTTCTGGAGGAATATCTGCGAGATGGCCTTGCCCATGCCGTCGAACCAGACGTTGTAGCCGCGGTCCTTTAGCATCAGCAAAACCTCCTGCGAACGGCCTACGGCAAACGCGGGCACGACTGCGACGCCGCCGCGCGAGACCGTGTCGTCGATGGTGTCGATGAATCTTTTCTCCTCTTCGCCGCGCTCGGGATGATCGCGCCCGCTATAGGTGGCTTCCATGAAGAGCACGTCGCACTTGACGGGGTGGGCGCCCCATACGAGGCGCGCATTCCGGGTGTCCAGATCGCCTGTGAAAAGCATCCTGCGCCCGCCGCGCATCTCGAACATGGTGGCGCCGGGTATATGGCCTGCGGAGTGGAAACGCATCTCGACGGTGGCGATATCGCGCGGGACCTTGTGGCGCACCTCGTCGAAATTGTGGTAGGCGCTCTTGGCGTCGGTCTTGGTGTAAGGCGCGGGGTAGCCCTCGATATCGGCTATCTTGAGCGTGTCCTGGTGCAGAAGGCTGCTTACCTCCATCGTCGGGCGGGTCGCCATAACCTGCGTGCCGTGGTGCGCGGCTATCCAGGGGATCATTCCCGAATGGTCGATATGCGCATGCGTCAGGAAGGTGAGGTCTACGGGCGGCGCCTCAAGCGGATATTTCGGCGGTTTCTCGGGAAGCATGCCGTAGTCGAAGAGGAACTTCACGTCCCCCGACTCCATCAGCATGCCGAGGCGCCCGACCTCGTCGCCTCCGCCGAGAAACCTTATCTTTGATTTTTCGTCAAACATGTTAATCGATTATCGGTATGCAAAAGCAAAGTAATAAAGTTGTGGAATAAAAAAAGAAAATAATTGGGAAGAAATCAAGACGGCGGTGCGCCGTAGTAGAGGTTGACCGTAATCGTAAACGTTTCCTGTGCCGCCACAGGTTCTACGAATAGAACGGTCTGGAAGCCCTCGCCGTCAGAATATTTCTTAAGGTCTTTTTCCGAAATCTTGAGCGTCATGGGCAGCGTCCCAACGACTTCCCAATACTTCCCGCCGGTTCCGGTCGAACCGTCATACTCGGAATCTGCAATCCTGAACTGGTACGAAGTCGCAGTGGGTGCCGCGCCGCCGCCATCTATGGTGGCGATGATTCCCTTGCAGTTGGCGTTGGACTCGAAACTATCATCACCGGAAGGCAACGATAACCCCGCACCGCCTGCGGAAACGCTGAAAGTGATACCGCACTCCAACGTGACGGTTTCAACGGTCGGCTCGACAGCCGGAGTTTCCGCGGTTTCGTTGGTTACATCTGTATCGGTTTCAACATCAGTTTCGGTCTCAATGCTCTCGCTTTCGGGGTTGCTTCCTATGCAACCTGAAAAAGTTGCAGCCAGAAGCATTCCCATTGTCAACAGTGCTAACAATATCTTATTGCTCATTTTATATCCTCCTTTTCGCCATCCTTTCGGCTTGGCCTGAATTAGTGAGTGAATTATCAGCTTATAAATTTTCCCATACAGTTGCTGTGTGGCACGATTGCTCCTTTCACCAAAGCCACTTTGGTGAATAATTGCCTCAAACACCCAGCAACACGGCTTTGGGACAGAATTCCTCATTAATCTTTGACGATGATCACATAAGCCCTTTTTCCGATGTATTTTTTTGGGACGTCGAGCTTTGCCGAGTTTCC
>PGXE01000093.1 GCA_002838935.1 Thermoplasmata archaeon HGW-Thermoplasmata-1
TTGCTTGAAAAAGGAACCAGAATGCCACCAGTGTCAGCGGGTGGTATTTTAGAAAAAAGTTGCAATATTAGCTAAATAGGTTACGGGTCGGCCTCAATTGATAAAACAACTACCATAATGCAACACATGGTTGATACTGCAACACATGGTTGGAATGAAAAAACTACCGCCAATGCCAATGGCACAAGTAGTTTTTTCGCGTTACGAAAGTAAAGCAGTCTATCTGTAGCAGACTTTCGTTATAATCAAGGAGGAGGAAAAAAGATGAAGAATATATGGATAGCAGGCATTATAGGAATGTTCCTGGTCGCAAGCTTTGCAGGATGCATAGGCGGGGACGGAGGAGACGATGGCGTAGATATTGGCGCCAAACCTAGCGGCCAGGAAGATGGAAATGGCTGGATATTTGGCACCGTTTCAAGCGCCGCGGGCGCGGTGGCCGGAGCGACCGTTACCGTCGAAGGAACGCAATTTGCAGTAAGCACGGACTCCAACGGTCAGTACACAATAGTGAATGTCGAGCCCGGTTCTTATGTTGTGGATGTGGTGAAGGGAGGATTCGCAAAGGGCAGTATGAGCGTGGTCGTAGAGTCTGGCAAAGGCACCGAGGCATCATTCACATTGGTTAACGATGAAACGCCCGGCCTCAGCAAGACGATAACCCTTTACTTCACGGCAGAAGGCGGATTGACGACTGTTGCACCGACGGCTTCCGAATATCAGACTGTTGACACCAGCCCGGTTACTACCCCGGCAGTCTCATCGTGGATAGCATTTACTGGATTTATGATGCCTGAAGGTGCCAAGATAAAGAAGTTTGATGTAAAGTATTGGTACACTGCCGATGCAGTAAACGTCGTCACAGAAGCCGATTCCATTCTTTGGGTGAATGGGGGCAAAGTCGATTCGACTCGTGTTTCGCAGGCTCGTGAAGATGTCATTACGGCGGGCACAGTCATTGGCGTAGAATTCTCGGGAAGTGGCGTGGCAGTGGAAAAAGGCGACGATGTCGGTGCAGGCGTTTTGATATTCGCGTCGACCCCCGGCGGAAATCCGGCTGGCGTGAAGATTGTGGTCGGCTCGTCGGCATATCCGTCAAGCGTGACCTTTACTGCGAGCGAGGCGGTTTTCCCTATAATCTAATATTTATAGAGAACAACGCCTGAACCACTCCACTCTTTTCATTGAAACTTTTAATAAGTTACAAGTTATACTCTATATCTAACCTCAATACGCTGGCAAATGAGAAGAGGCTATTTCAAAAGGAGGAAAAAAGATGAAGAATATATGGCTACTACTGATATTAAGCATGTTCCTCGCATCCGCGTTTGCGGGATGCGTGGGTGGGGATGACACCGGAGATACCGGAGACACCGGAGATGTTGATGATACTGTAGATGACGCCAATGAAACCGAAGACGAAGTGGTAGAGATGACCGCCATACTTACGCTATATCTGCATGGTGACGGGGAAGATTACGGCGTAGGTGCCATGACATCAACCGCCGGAGGAGGCAGCCATCTGCCAGTATCCCCTGAAAAATACAGCGGAGAAGAAATGTTCTATGGAACCGGTAGCGGCGGAATAGACGGAAGCCCGGACAATGTCCACGCTATAATCTGGGAATACACACAACCGATTACGATAAAGGGCGAGGTCAACGCTTATGTATGGGGCGGATCACCAGAGAGTGCAACCTGGGCAGCCGCATTGTGGGGCGACGGGGAGCTTTTGGGATATGTGGACAGTGCAGATGCTGGGGGCGCCCTTGACAGCCCGTCCGAGGTGAAGTTTACATTCAAGAAAGTCGCAGTATCTGTAAGCAGCCTGATACTGACCGCCACTTCAAATGACGGGGCGCTTTCCTGCCAGATTGGCGGCACAGCCGAACCCAGACTGGAATTGGAAATCCCGGTCTGATTCGTAACTGGCTGATTTCAGTTAAAATCGAAAAGGAGATACCTTTTCTTCTTTTTTCAAAATATTTTTACCCAACACTTTTATACTGAAATCTTATTCATCGCCTGTTCAGCGGTAATAGGCTGGCGTGCCGACCTGCTTCGTTCGGGAAGGCGATCTATCGCAAGAAGTTGTAATTTTTGGGCATTCGCGCAAGAATTGCAAACTGCGACTACCGGCAGACCTCCAATAGCGTGAGCTTTTGGGGCAACGCCTATATATCGGAATGTGCATTCCGAAACGCCGCGGCAAGGGAGTTTCCCCGACCGCATACAGACTAAAACCTTAGGAGGAAAAAATATGGCAGAAAAGCCCCACATGAATCTCGTAGTTATCGGGCACGTCGACCACGGCAAGTCCACCCTCGTCGGTCGCCTGTTGCTCGAGACAGGCCAGTTCCCCGCGCACATCGTGGAGAAGTACAAAAAGGAAGCAGAGGAGAAGGGTAAGGGTTCTTTCTTCCTCGCATGGATAATGGACGGTCTTAAGGAAGAGCGCGAACGCGGTGTGACGATAGACGTCGCCCACAAGCGTTTCGACACCGACAAGTACTACTTCACAGTCATAGACGCACCCGGCCACCGCGACTTCGTCAAGAATATGATCACCGGTACCTCCCAGGCGGACGCCGCAATACTCGTCGTCGCAGCCCCTGATGGTATAATGGCCCAGACGAAGGAACACATGTTCCTTGCAAGGACGCTTGGCGTAAAGCAGATTATAGTCGCCCTCAACAAGATGGACGACACCAAGCCCGCCTACTCCGAAGAGCGCTTCAACCAGGTAAAGGAAGATATGCACAAACTCGCCAAGTCGGTCGGTTACCGTGACGATGACGTTCAGTTCATACCGGTTTCCGCATTCACCGGCGCGAACGTGAAGGCGAAGGGCGACATGGCTTTCTGGAAGGGACCCACCCTCCTGCAGTCACTCGACAACTTCAAGGAAGGACAGAGACCGGTTGAACTCGCGCTCAGGTGGCCTATCCAGGACGTCTACACCATCACCGGTATAGGCACCGTCCCGGTAGGACGCATAGAGACCGGCGTCATGAAACCCGGACAGAAGGTCATATTCAAACCCTCGAACAAACCCGGCGGCGCACTCGGTGAAATAAAATCCATCGAGATGCACCACGAATCTATAGCCCAGGCCGTTCCCGGCGACAACGTCGGTGTCAACATACGTGGCCTAGGGAAGAACGACATACGCCGCGGAGATGTTGCGGGCCCTGTCGATCACCCGCCGGTCGTCGCGAAGTCCTTCACCGCCCAGATTATGGTGCTCAACCACCCCTCGGTCATAACTGCAGGATACACTCCAGTGTTCCACGCCTACACCGCCCAGGTCGCATGCACCTTCGAGGAACTCCAGAAGAAGCTCGACCCCAGAAGCGGCCAGGTAAAGGAAGAGAACCCCCAGTTCCTGAAGACCGGCGATGCGGCTATCGTCAAGATACGCCCGACCCGCCCGATGGTCATGGAAAAGGCAAAGGAGTTCCCGCAGCTCGGCCGCTTCGCCATACGCGACATGGGTCAGACAGTGGCTGCCGGTGTGTGCATAGACGTAGAGGCACGCGAGTAAGCGTGTCCCTCTCTCAAATTTTTTGAGGGGTCACTATGGCACAAAAGGCAAGGGTATCACTGACCGGCACCGAAGCGGAAAAGGTCGATATGGTCTGCAAACAGATAAAACTGATTGCAGAGCGCACCGGCGTTTCCATCGCAGGACCAGTGCCGCTTCCGACAAAACACCTCAAAGTCCCCTGCCGCAAATCCCCTGACGGGGAAGGCGCCGAGACATGGGATCATTGGGAAATGCGCATACACAAGCGCTTGATCGACCTCGACGCGGACGACCGCGCCCTGCGCCAGCTCATGCGCATCCAGGTGCCCGACGGTGTGAACATCGAAATAATGCTCCGCAGCTAAACGGGCAAAAATCTTTTCAAAACCCATTCCTTTTTATTTTAAATCAAAGCAAACGTTTTTTAGTTTGTCCGGCAATCCGTTTTCATGGTATCCAATGTTTACTATGCGCGAATATCGCCAGACGACGAGGAGAATCTCGGGAACATAAGCCGGCTTTACGAAAAGCTCGGGGTCGGCAAGATTTTTTCAAAGGGTGACTTCGTGGCGTTAAAACTCCATTTCGGGGAGAAGGGCAACCCATACCATGTGAAACCTTCCTACGTCGCGGAGATAGCGAAGCGGCTTTCGGCCGACGGCTTTCGGCCGTTCCTGACGGATACCACGACCCTATACAAGAAAAGCAGGGCCGATGCGGCAAGCCACCTCATAACCGCATACAGTCATGGTTTTGGCTTTGGTAACGTGAAAGCGCCCGTAATAATCGCGGACGGCCTCCACGGCAGGCAGGCGGCGGAAGTTCCCATAAAAGCGAAACATTTCGAATCCGTGAAGATAGCATCCGCCATAGCCGAGGCCGAAGCGTTCGTTTGCATCTCCCACTTCAAAGGACACCCGGACGTCGGATTTGGCGGCGCGATAAAGAACGTGGGCATGGGTTGCGGCAACAAGGCCGGAAAACAGCTCATGCATTCGGACCTCTCGCCGTGGATCGATGTAAAATACTGCATGGGTTGCGGCCGCTGCGTGCGCGACTGTCCCGCTGGCGCGATATCGACTAATGACAAAACCGGCAAGGCAGAGATAGACACTGATAAATGCTGGGGTTGCGCAGACTGCATCGCCTCCTGCCCCAAGACCGCGATAAAGACCCGGTGGGATACCGAGAGCGTCATCCTTCAGGAAAAGATATGCGAATATGCGCTTGGTGTTATGGAAACGAAGAGAAACGCATCCGGCGCAGGCGCCTTCAAAATGGTGTATTTCAATTTCCTGACGAACATCACCCCTTACTGCGACTGCCTCGCAAAAGAGGATAACGTTCCGATGATGCCTGATATAGGAATACTGGCGTCGTGGGACATGGTCGCAATAGACCGGGCGTCGCTCGATATGGTCATTAACGAGAATCGTGGCAAAGACCCGTTCAAGGAGTTCAACGGGCTAAGTTCCGATGTCCAGCTTGAATACGGCGAGAAGATAGGGCTTGGCAGAAGAGACTACGAACTCATCACGCTATAATCGGGGCATTTGCAATTCGTTCACATCGATGTAGTCTATGCCAAAACTCTTTGCCGCGCCCCTGTCGGCATCGCTGTTGCCAAAGAGCACCATCTCTTCTTTTGAGACGCCAGGAACCGTTTCCTTTATCCTTTGAAGCCCCCACGCATTCGGCTTCGTTTCCTCGACCATGTCGCGGCCAAGATAGAAATCGACCTTTTCGCGAATATCGAACTTCCTAGTAGCCATTTCGATAGTAGACTTAAAGTTGTTGGAAAGGATGACCACGCAACTGTTTGGGTTTTTTTCGTATGTCCGGCTTTTTTGCACAAGGTCGAATATGCGCATACCGTTGTCGCACACCGCCGCATCTTCGATTACGCTGCGATTTTCCTCTTTTTCCATTATCGCGTGAAAATCCTTAAGATACTCAAGGCCGTATTTGTCCCGTATCGTCCTGAAACCCTCGCTGAACGTGGCAAACTGCACTCTTTCCCCGAACCGGTCTAAAGCCAGTTCGGATAGGTTTTTTCTTAGCCAGCCCCAGTTTGCGTTGAGGTCGATGAGGGTTCCGTCCATATCAAAGATAAAACAGGTTTTTTTAGAGCACAGCATAATTAATTGTTTCTCGTCAATCATTTTTTTTATCCCCGACATAAGGTAATAAATTGCAAGGGCTTTTTAAATACTATTACTTGAACGCGGAGGGGGAGATTAGTGTCTAATTTGTCCGTTCGCTAACGCTCACTCCCAAATTGGCCACATCTTCCCCTCCTTTTGGTTAATTTAAAACCTAACCTCGCCACTTAGCCCTTTTTCACTCTGATTATTGGCATCTGCACCATTTGACAGTTGAGTTTTACCAACGCAATTTCAGTGATTTATCACG
>PGXE01000094.1 GCA_002838935.1 Thermoplasmata archaeon HGW-Thermoplasmata-1
GGCGCTTTAGTTAACGTTTTAGTTATCTTTCGTATTTTTCACACATAGCAATACGTTATAATCAATCATTCGATAGCCGCGTTGTTGCATGGCTGATAGATTGCTTGTTATAGGAACAGGGTTGCTGGGCATCAAACTTGTGAAACTCGCTGGAAAGGAACTGGAGGTATTTGCGGCAGACAAGGCGCCTGTTCCAGGAATCGGAAAAGTTCTGGATCTGGACATTACGAACTGCGCTTCATGCGAAGCCGCCATATTGAAAATCAAGCCCAGGTTCGTCGTCCTGACCGCGGCGCTCACAAACGTCGACCAGTGCGAGAGGGAAAAGGAACTGGCATACGGGATAAACGCCGAGGGCCCGGGAAACGTGGCGCGCGCCTGCCGTAAGGCGGGAGCGAAACTCGTTTACGTTTCCACGGACTACGTTTTCGACGGGACGAAGGGAAACTACAGGGAAACGGACGCCGCCAATCCCATAAACCACTACGGCTACACGAAATTGATTGGCGAAAAGGCGGTTCAGGAAGCGCTCGGCGATTCCGTCGTCGCCAGAACGTCAGTTCTCTACGGCTGGAATCCCGTAAAATCCAATTTCGTGATGTGGGTGATAGATTCCCTGAAGAACGGAAAGGAAATATCCGTCGTTAACGACCAGTTCACCACACCGACCTATGTGGGCGACCTGTCGGAAATGATTCTGGCGCTTATGAAAAATGACTGTCGGGGGACTTATCACACCTGCGGCGCGGAACGCATAAACAGGTATGACTTTGCCGTGAAAATCGCCGACGTTTTCGGACTGGACGCTTCTCTGATAAAGCCTACCACGTCCGACAAGCTCAACTGGACTGCAAAGCGCCCGATGGATTCCTCCTTGAACACGGAAAAGATATCAAAGATTAAAAACCCGTTAGACATACGTTCAGGATTGGAAGCGATGAAGAAGGAGCAAAGGTGTTGAAATGAAGGGTCTTGTACTTTCAGGAGGATACGGCACGCGCCTTCGACCGTTAACGTATTCGCAGCAAAAGCAGCTGATACCGGTGGCGAACAAGCCGGTGCTTTTCTATGCGATACAGGACATGATAGATGCGGGGATAAAGGAGATTTACGTTATAGTTGGGCCGAACAAGGAGCAGGTAATGGAAACTGTCCGCGGCGCAAAATGGGATGCGAAGATCGACTTCATTTATCAGGACGAGCCGCGCGGGCTGGCGCACACAATACGTATCGCAAAGGAAAAACTCAAGGGCGACTCGTTCGCAATGTATCTTGGCGACAACATACTGCGCGGCGGGATTGTCAAGGCAGTCAGGGAATTCGAGAAATCCAAATGCGAGGCGAGCGTCATGCTGTGCCCCGTCCCCAATCCCCATGAGTTCGGGATTGCAACGCTGAACCGCAAGGGCGAGATAGTAAAGGTCGTCGAGAAGCCGAAGTTGCCGCCGACCAACCTTGCTGTGATAGGGATATACCTTTTCCGCCCGGCGATATTCAAGGCAGTGGAAGAGATAAAGCCGTCATGGCGCAACCAGCTGGAAATCACCGACGCAATCCAGTGGCTGATAGACAAAGGATACAAGGTAAAGTCCGCAAAGGTGGACGGATGGTGGAAGGACACAGGAAAGCCCGACGACATACTGCATGCTAACCGGCTGGTGCTGGACGAGATAGAGGCGCCAGTATCCGGCGTCATGGGAGGCAGCATTTCAGGGCGCGTTAAGATTGAGGAAGGGGCGCACGTAGACGAATCATCCACTATCAGGGGCCCGGCAGTCATAGGAAAAGGCGCGAAAGTTTCCTGCTCTTACATCGGGCCGTATACGAGCATAGGAAACGGCTGCGAAATAACGAACACGGAGATTTCGGATTCGGTTGTAATGGACGGCGCGAAACTGGAAAATGCCGGAAAGATAGTCGAATCCCTGATCGGAAAAGGCGCGAAGGTTTCCGCCAACAATGCGCACCCACACGGCCACAAGATGATTCTTGGCGACAATTCGGAGGTGAAACTGTGATTGAAGGCGTTTTCGTTAAGAAGTTGAAAGTCGTTCCGGACGAGCGCGGGCGGCTGATGGAAATCCTGCGAAGCGACGATCCCGCATTCGTCAAATTCGGGCAGGTTTACATGACCACTAATTATCCCGGGGTCGTCAAGGCGTGGCACTACCACAAGAAGCAGACTGATTACGTCTGCTGCGTCAAGGGTATGATAAAACTGGTTGCCTACGATTCGCGCGGGAAGTCAAAAACGAAGGGAGAAATCAACGAGTTCTTCATAGGCGACCACAACCCCTGCCTGATAACGATACCGCCCGGCGTCTATCACGGCTGGAAATGCATATCCGCCGACGAATCTGTTGTTGTGAACATACCCACTGAAGTTTACGACTACAAGAACCCGGACGAATACCGCCTCCCGCCGGACGCAAAGGAAATCCCGTATGACTGGGTTCTGGACAAAAGCAAGAAGCACGGATAAGGTGAAAAAATGAAATATGTGGTTCTGATAGGCGACCTCAAATCTTCGAGAAAGATTGCCGAGAGGGCCAAAGTCCAGGAGAAACTGAAGAGGACGCTCAAGTATGTAAACGAATACTGTGCAGATTCCATCGCAGCAAAATTCAGAATTGTGAGTGGGGACAGTTTTCAGGGCATGCTTTCCTCGCCGGAATCAATCTTCGATGTCTACTATGCACTATTTGAAAAAATTGGCCATCCATTCTATCTTGGAATCGGCATAGGCGGAATATCAACGAATTTGAGCGAGGATATTGCCGAAATAGACGGCGAGGCGTTTCACATGGCTTCTGAGGCGCTGGCAGGCGCAAAAAAAGAAATCCGA
Organism: Thermoplasmata archaeon HGW-Thermoplasmata-1; assembly: GCA_002838935.1. Lineage (GTDB taxonomy): Archaea > Thermoplasmatota > E2. Next base: position 2,846 of record PGXE01000094.1, read on the forward strand.
TGGATAGAGTTAAGGAGCAATTGGAAGGACAATGATCTTATTGCCTGCCTTATGAACTTCGCGGCGGATATGATGTGGGGGTGGACGAAGAGGCAAAAAGAAGTAATAGGACATTTTGTTTTATGTGGCAGGGATGGAAAGGGAGTTAAGCCGCTGTCTGCGGCGCTTGGTGTAAGTGAAAGGAGCATATATAAGACCTTAAACGCTGGAAATTACAGGCTGTGGAAATATGGAAAAGATGCCCTGGAGAAGGCATTGAGCCAAAAACGGTTCAAAGATTGAAAGTGAACCAAAAATGGTTATTGATGATGAACAAGGCGATGGCTGGTGAGTGGATGAACAATATAGGATATGCCGTGCTTGCAGTAATCGGAGGATATCTTGTCTCGTACTGGTGTGGTTATCTTGTGAGGTTTCTGTTAAGGAAACATGAGAAAGATATCAAGATAAGTGGTCTGAGAGGAGCTGGTTTTGCTATCGGCGTAATCGAAAGAATTCTTGTTTTAACATTCATTTTGCTCAATCAATATACTGCGATAACAATCATATTCGCAGGCAAATCCATTGCAAGGTTTAATGAATTGAAAAATAGAACGGTTGCTGAGTACTACTTATTAGGAACACTTATAAGTATCACACTTGCTCTTATCATCGGGGTTGTTGTAAAGATGTTGATTGGAGGCGCCTTATGAAAATACTCGTGACCGGAGGCGCCGGGTTCATAGGCGCCAACTTCATCCATTACGTTCTCGGCAAATACAGGGACGTAACTGTGGTGAACTACGACAAGTTGACCTACGCGGGCAATCTGGACAACCTGAAGGGCGTGGAAAAGGATGCGCGCTACAAGTTCGTAAAAGGAGACATCTGCGACGAAAAGTTCGTGGACAAAATCGTCAGTGGAGGGATTGACAGGATAGTCAATTTCGCGGCCGAGTCTCATGTCGACAGGAGCATTACCGACCCCGGCGCTTTCGTGCGCACCAACGTCTACGGCGCGCACGTCCTGCTGGAAGCCGCCAAGAAACACAAAGTAGAGCGCTTTCTTCACATTTCGTGTTACGACTCGAAAACAAGGGCATTCACTCGTGAAGGGTTGAAAACATATAATGAGATAAAAGAAGGTGAACTTGTTCTAACCATTAACGTCGAAAACCGTAAAGTCGAATGGAAGCCCGTGGAAAAGATAATCGTTCAAGATTACGCTGGTAAAATGATACGTATGAAGACCGATACAGTGGATATGTTAGTCACACCGAATCACAGAATGCTCGTGCAAATGCTAAAAAGCAAGAAGTTGGCCTATAAGACAGCCGAAGACGTAGCAAATGAAGCGGTCAATAAGCTACCCAAACACTATCAGTGGGAGGGAGAGATGCCGGATATACTAAAAAATCAAAAATTTGCAGAACAGTTTATGTATCTCCTTGGAATTTTCATTGGTGATGGATTCGTTGCATACCAAGAAAAAAATATCCCAAGTAAAACAGGATTGACGAGAGAGGAATTCCTCAAAAATGCGAGGGATCGATGCGGTCGGTTTAAATTGGTTGGAATGCATGGAAAACAAAAATTCAACGTTTCGAAAAGTTGGAGAATCTTTTTAGATATTCCAGAGAATGATTCGTGCCGAAAACGATGTGAAAAAAGTTTAGATGCCCTCGGAGTTCGTTGGCATAAGCAAAAGGGTAAGTCAGGGGAACACATTTACTTCACTTCAAAAGAACTCTTTCACATATTCGAGCAGTGTGGCAAAAATGCAAAGAATAAAGAAATACCATTATGGGCGCTCGAGTCCTCTCCGACGTTACTTCGCCCACTTCTCGACGGGTTGTTGGATTCTGATGGGAGCCGGGGCTATTGCTTTTTTACGTCTTCTTTGAAATTAGCACGTCAAGTAATGGTTCTCTGTGTTAAATTGGGGTTTAATCCTATTCTGAAAAGTCGATTTAGCAGGAGCAAGATTGACAATAGGGATGTTAGCGGACTTTCATATTGCATTTTAATCTCCAAGAAAGAATGGAGAGGTGTACGGAGAGAAATCATCAGTGAAGTGGATTATAGAGGAAAAATTTGGTGCCTTAAAATTAAAAACAATAAAAATTTCCTTGTAGAACGCAATGGAAAAGCAACCTTTTGCGGGAATACCGACGAGGTTTACGGCAGCCGTGAGAAAGGGTCGTTCAAGGAAAGCGACGCTTTTTCGCCGAGCAGCCCGTATTCCGCCAGCAAGGCGGGCGCAGACCTTCTGGCGCTTGCATACCACAAGACCTTCGGGTTGCCGGTGGTAGTAACGCGAAGCTCCAACAACTTCGGCCCATACCAGTATCCGGAAAAGCTGATTCCCAGATTCATAACGAACGCGATGCGGGATGCGCCGCTGCCGCTATACGGCGACGGGCTTGCGGTGCGCGACTGGCTCTACGTCGGGGACAACTGCGAGGCGCTTGATCTCGTGCTTGAAAAGGGAAAGCCGGGCGAGGCATACAACGTCGGCGCAGGCAACGAGCACAGCAACCGCGAGATAACCGACACAATTCTCGAAGCGCTGAAAAAGCCCGGGTCGCTGATAAAGTATGTTGCCGACAGGCCGGGGCACGACCGGAGGTACAGCATAAGCACCGAAAAAGTCGCGGCTCTCGGATGGAAGCCGAAGCACGAATTCCGCGCCGCAATGCTGAAAACGGTAAAGTGGTATGTGCAGAATGAGTGGTGGTGGAAGAAACTGATATGAAGATTCTCAGCAAGCACACCGAGATTTTAGAAGTGCGGAAGCGCCTCTGCTGATGTTTTAGTAAACCGTTATTACCGGAAAACGGATTATGGCAGGATGCAAAGGCGCATTTCAAGATTGGCTGTTTCTTTGGCTCTGCTCGCGCTGCTCGTCATCGCATCCTCTATTTCGGGCTGCCTGTGGTGGAAGCCTGCGGCGCCCGAGCCGCCGGAATTGGCGCCCCCAGTCTACCAGCAGAGGGAGTGGCTTTTCAACGGCTCGAACGCCCGTGAACTCGTCGCCGAGCAATGCGCCTTCGGCTACCG
>PGXE01000003.1 GCA_002838935.1 Thermoplasmata archaeon HGW-Thermoplasmata-1
GTGAAAACGAGCCCTGAGATAGACCGAAACAAAGTTTCGGGCGGGTCGAGGGGTGAGTGAAAACGAGCCCTGAGATAGACCGAAACAAAGTTTCGGGCGTGTCGAGGAAGCTTTGCTTCCGAGATAAACCGAAGCGCGAGAGCGATTCGGTTCATTTGGGAGCGAGCGAAGCGAGCAAACAAATTAGACGCAAGTCCCAACCTCGGTTTCGGCTTGCTCGAAAGTTGCCCCGGTTTTACTATCTGCAACTTTCTCACTCGACCGAGACGCTCAAACCTAGGTTTATGGACACTAAAATACTAAAAATCAATTCCTCAAACTGAAGAAATACCGGGTCGGAATCCTCTTCCTTTTTCCGGTCCAGTATGGGCAGGCCGGACACTTTAGCTCTATCGTGACCTCGCCGCCCCATATCGTCCTGTTCCGCAGGTGCTTCAACTTTTCACCGCAAACAGGACAAAACCGGAGTATTCTTTTCGGGTCCCCCGGCCTTGCCCTTATCTCGAGGCGCACGAAATCGCTCTGGGCCGCAAGCCTCCTTGCCCGATTGCCAGCCAGCCGGAAATCGCCGTCCCGTATCCTGAGCCGTTCGATGACGAGTTCGGATAGCTTGCGCTGTGAGCCGACCGTGCCCGCGACCGCAAGCACTTCCAGGATGCACTCTCGCACTTCTTCGTCACTTGGGATTTTGTAACCCATTAAACGGATAATGCTCTATCTTTACTTAACCGTTTTCCGGCTACGCGAAAAACTTCGGTTGTTTCTGGTCTGCCGCAAAGCGCCTTGGAAAACTTTATGAACGGCAATTTACTCTGCTTTCTGATTACCATGGGGGTAACAGAATGATGTATTTTGGAGAGAAGCAAAAGACGATGTCCGGAATAGCCAGATATGCCGCCGAAAAGTGGGGCGGGCGACCTGCGGTAAAGTTCGATGACCGCGTTATCTCGTACGCCGAACTCGACCTTGCAAGCGACGGCTTCGCGAAAGGGTTGATGGCGCTTGGAGTAAAAAAGGGTGATCGGGTCGGTATCTGGATGCACAACCATCCGGAGTGGGTCGTGGCCTGGTTTGGCGCATCGAAGGCCGGCGCGACGATGGTGCCCCTTGATTATTGGTATAAGGCCGGAGAGGCGCAGTATATCCTCTGGCACAGCGGCACGTCAGTAGTCATTACGAGCGAGCCGATGTTCAAGGTGGACTTCCTAGGTATGATAAACGAGATACGCACCGAGTTGCCGGAACTCAAGCACGCAGTCGTCTACGGCGAGTTGGGCGACCGCGCCAAGAACGGCTGGATGACGGGCTTTGGCGAGTTGTTCGAGATAGGGAAAAAAGTCTCGGATGCGGAACTTGAAGCGCGGATGGACAAGACCGTGGAGTCCGACATCCACTTCATACTCTACACTTCCGGAACGACGGGCAAGCCAAAGGGGGCGTCGCTCTCTCACCGCAACGTCATCCTCAACGCATGGATAGGCGGCGCGGGCCTGCGGGTTACGCCTGAGGACAACATCCTCGTGCCGGTGCCCTATTCGCACTGCTTTGGCAACACGCTCGCGCTAACGCTCGCAAGCCTTCGCGGCGCATGCCAGACGCCCATGATCGCCTACGCGCCGGCAGAGGCGCTGCGCACCATAGAGAAGCAGAAATGCACGCTGCACCACGGAGTTCCCACCATGTTCATCCGCGAACTCGAAGCGCTAAAGTCTGAAAAATTCGACCTCTCGTCGATGCGTTCGGGATTCGTAGCGGGCGCGCCCTGCCCCAAGGAGGTGATGGTTGCGGTGCGCGAGAAGATGGGTACGCAACTTCTCAACGTCTACGGGCAGACCGAAGCGTCGCCGCTCATCACGATGAACCGCTTCGGCGACGACATCGACACCATGAGCACGACTGTCGGCGTCGCGATACCCGGAGTCGAGATACGCATAGTCGACCCGATGACGCACAAGGAAATGCCTTGCGGGGAACAGGGGGAGCTTGCCTGCCGCGGCCACTGCGTCATGGATGGCGGATACTACAAGCAGCCTGACAAGACCGCAGAAACCGTCGATGAGGGGGGTTGGCTTTACACCGGAGACCTTTCGGTCGAGACGCCTTACGGATATTACAAGATAACGGGGCGCGCAAAGGACATGGTGATAGTCGGCGGCTTTAACGTATTCCCGAAGGTCATAGAGGACCACATCATAAGGCATCCGAAGGTGCAGGACGTTGCCGTTACAGGCGCAAAGGATTTTGATCTGGGAGAGGTCGTAGCGGCAGCGGTCATACCGGCAGCGGGGCAAAAGATCGACCCGGTGGAGATAGTTGATTGGTGCTACGGCGAGATGTCGTCTGCGGCCGTGCCAAGATACGTTCTGATCGCGGAAAATCTTCCCTATTCCGGGCGCGGAAAGGTGCAGAAATTCAAGCTAAATGACCTGCTAAACGAGAAGATGGAAAAAGGCGAGATGGTGAAGTTGAAGCCGTCGAAGGTTGGGAAGAAGTAAAAAATATAACTCTTGTGACATCCTCCCCGCCCAAAGGGCGGGGCTTCCAACTTAGAAATATGCCGATAGTTTAGTCTGATGAACGTCTTCTTGATGTCTTACGTAATCGCAAGTCGTTTCCAAGTCTACATTCCTTCGCATGCTTGCGGAGGAAGACAATGAAGCGCGAAAGCGATTCGTAGGAATCACCGATGGTTCGGTAAAACTTTCCGGTATCCATCTTTATTTCACCTTTTTATATTGTTTTTTCAGCCTGCTCCACAGCAGGCTTGATTTAGAGAATAACTTTCTCTCGCTCTATTAATTGTTTTGGTTGCTTTGTAGCCAATACCCAAACAATCCCTATCCCGGCAACAGGCAGATGCGGGAATCAATAATGGCAGCATTTTGTCTGTTGTAACCGGATATGAAAAAGGGGAGAGTGGCTAGTTAGTTTTCTCTCATCAAAACCCGTATTTTCCCCTTAGCGGCACGAATGCGCAGCCGCCCAGTCTTTCACTGCTGCAACCGCCTCCATTCTCATCTTTCTTAATCCTGACGAGTTCGCAAAAGATGTTCCCCACCGGCACGAGCAGAATTCCGCCCGGCTTCAACTGTTCGACGAGCGGGGGCGGAACCCTCGGTGCCGCGCAGGTCACGTATATCCTGTCGAACGGCGCCTCCTTTGCAAGTCCGCACGAACCGTCCCCCTCGACGACCCTTACATTCGCAATCCCCGCCTTTGCGAGATTTGCCGCAGCCGCGCGTGCAAGACGGTTGTGACGCTCGACCGAAAAGACGGTGCCGCCCCCGCCTACGGCTGAAGCGGTTATCGCCGCGTGGTAGCCCGAACCGCAACCTATTTCCAGCACCTTTTGTCCCCCTTGCAACTCGAGCGCCTCGCACATTATCCCGACCATGTGCGGCGCGCTTATGGTCTGCCCGTAGCCTATCGGGAGGGGTTCGTCCTCGTAGGCGTGCGCCCTCATCGCCGCAGGCAGGAACAGTTCGCGGGGGACCGACAGGAACGCCTCGATGATACTCCGGCTCGACAGGATGCCTTCGTCGACAAGCCGTTCGACCATATTCGCCCTCTTCGCCCGCCACCCGCTTTCGCCGCCTCCCCTTTTTGGGCTTTCGGGTTTTAGGGGTTCTTCCTCGTCACGCATGAAAGGGATGTTGTGGTTCCCGTTACTTAAGGTTTTATAACCCAGTCGGCCATTATCCCCATCCTTTCACATCATGGGGGTTAAAGGATGACAAATAAGGGAAGGGCTGTTATCGCTCTCGGCGGAAACGCGCTTGTGAAACCTGAACAGAAAGGCACGATATACGAACAGTTTGCAAACACCCGCGAGACCTCCGCCCATATCGTCAAGATGATAAAGGCGGGCTGGGAGGTGGTAATAACCCACGGCAACGGGCCGCAGGTGGGCGCCATACTGATACAGAACGAGCGTGCTAAGAACGAGGTTCCCGCAATGCCATTGGGCATATGCGTCGCCGAATCGGAAGGGGTCATCGGCTATATGATACAGCAGTGCCTTTCCAATGCGCTACGAAAGGCTGATCTGAAAAAGCCGGTCGTGGCCCTCGTTACGCAGGTGCTTGTTGACGACAACGACCCCTCTTTCTCGAACCCGACAAAACCGATCGGGCCGTATTACACGAAAAAGGTGGCGGAGGCGATGCGAAAGGCCGGGCAGCCGATGATGGAGCAGCGGCACGGCTGGCGCATGATAGTCCCAAGCCCGGACCCGAAAGCGGTCGTCGAGGCGGACGTGATAAAAAAACTGATGGAAGACGGGATAATCGTCATCGCTTCCGGCGGCGGCGGAATGCCGGTGATAGAGAAACCGGGTTGGGGGCTCGACGGGCTTGAGGCGGTTATCGACAAGGACCTTGCGTCCGAGAGGCTCGCCCACCAGCTCGGCGCCGACCTTTTGCTCATCCTGACCGGCGAGGACAACGTATGCCTCAACTACGGCAAGCCGGATCAGCGGATATTGACGGGTGTGACTCTTGCGGAGATAAAGGCATACTACGAAGCGGGGCACTTCCCGCCGGGATCAATGGGGCCAAAGATACTTGCCGCGATACGCTTCCTCGAAGGAGGGGGAAAGAGGGTCGCTATAACGAGCCTCGATAAGGCCTACGAGGCCGCCGAAGGGCGCACGGGAACGCAGATAGTTTCGTGATTCTATCTTTCTACGCGCATTATTCCTTTGATGTGTGCGCCTGTTTTGTCTTCTTGCCTTCGTGTTTTGCCTTCAACCTTTACGCGTTTCTGCCCCGTTTTATGTTCCGTTTATTTCAGCCGTCTCGGCCCAACTTTCTACCTTTTCATTGTGCGGCCAGATTTTGCCCTTTAAATAACATTTCAACAACCTATACAATCTTTATTTAAATCCAAACGTAGCTGCTTGCCACGAAGCCTGTGTGGATACAGGTCAAAGTTGAAAAAACGGAAGGCGAAAAAATGTATGGGAAAATAGTGATTGCGGTCGCGTGCTTGATGCTTGCGTCCTCGTTTGCGGGTTGCGTGGGGAAAAATGAAACGGCGCTGGTCGTACCCGACGAACGAGTCGAGTTGTCCTCGCTTGCCGCATCAGACGCTCTGTTGCATTATACGGGGGAGTTCCACAACGGCTGGGCGGTCTTCCGTCTGGATATTCCGGAATCGTGGTGGATGGAAAGGCCGGAAGATTCCGGGTTCTCTCTTCCGCTCCTGCTAAGCCTCGACTACACCGAAAAGAACAGGCCTCTTGCAAGCGAGATGGAACAGCCGCCGGAAGGGCACTTCTCCGCGGCGACCATAATGGGCGAGACTCAGTCCGGCCTACAGACCCTTGGCGGAGTCATGACGCAGTGGTACGCCAGAATCGACAACCTGCTGGATATCAAATCGACGCTCGCGCTGGAAAGGATATACCTCCTGCTTGTGGACTGCTCCGTTTCGGCGGAGGGGGTCGTGCTGAAAGTCATGCCCGTCGACGAAGCCGCATGCACCGGCCACAACACCACCATTGGCGAGATTGCAAATATGGCGGCCGAGGTGGAAAAGGGAAGGATCTCAATCGAAATGCTGCCCGATGCAACGGGAACCGGTGCCGATTTCGCATTCTACAAAAGGTTCGTTTCGGCGGACGGCAAAGCTATCGAATATATGCGAAACGTGGAAGCCGCATGCCACGCAAACGGAATGTCCGAAATAGACATGCAGATGGAGGAGTGGATGCAACTGTCCTGCTCTTTTGCAAACCTTTCGAAAACGACGTGGGCGCATACCGAACTGTGGGTCGATGCGTATTCGTCCATGTTCTCTGGAATGATGGATTCGTCCTACTACACCTACTCTACCTGCCGCGGGACGTACGATAGCTACGACGATGCGCAAACGAGTATATTCGGCCTTGGTTTCGATGGTGATTTGGTCACCTGCTTCGCGGCAGATACCGCCCAGCAAAACGGCAGCATCTCCTTCGATTACGACCTGACGCTGTATGGCGGAGAAATAGGGAATGTCCGTTTCGCGTCGTTCTACGTCGCCGTTGACTTCGAAGCGATATACGACCTTGGCTGTAAGGATCTTGTCGCGGCAAACGATCCTGCCCGATTCTTCTCATCCTGACGACGTTGAAGCCCCCGTTTGGGTGGCGCCACGAGTATCTCCTCGCCTCCTCCCCAAACAGGTTCCTCCAGACGGGGCTTCATATTTTTTATTTTTGGACAATCCTATTTCATGCGTGTTTTCCTGTTCTGATTACCTTTATTAACGCCCCTCCCATTCGCTTTCTTGAATGGCTACCATAGCCGAGCAGATAAAGGAGATTGAAGACGAGATCTTCAAGACCCAGAAGAACAAGGCCACAGAGCACCACCTCGGCAAGCTCAAGGCCAAGATAGCGAAGCTGAGGGACGAGCAGATAAAGCAGCAGTCGGCAGGCGGCGCGGGCGTCTCTTTTGCGGTCCGAAAGAGCGGGAACGCAACAATCGGCCTGGTTGGCCTTCCAAGTGTCGGCAAGTCGACTCTGCTCAACAAGATAACGAACGCGAAGAGCGAAATAGGCGATTACGCTTTCACCACCCTCGACGTCGTGCCCGGAGTCATGGAATACAAGGGCGCGAAGATACAGGTCCTCGATCTGCCCGGCATCATAAAGGGCGCGGCTGCGGGAAAGGGGCGCGGGCGTGAGATTCTCTCGGTAGTCAGGACTGTCGACCTTATCTGCCTCATGGTCGACGCCTATGACGGAAAACAACTCGACGTCATAACGAAGGAACTGTGGGACGTCGGGCTGCGGCTCAACCAGAGACCGCCGGGAATCATCATGGCAAAGACCCAGCGCGGCGGGGTAAACGTGGCGACGACGGTCAATCTGACCAAGACCGATGTCGAAATGGTCGAAGACATCGCAGCCGAGTATCGTATAATAAACGCCGACATCATAATACGCGAGGACGTGGACACAGACCAGTTGATAGATTTCTTTTCGGAAAACCGCATATACGTTCCGGCAATAGTGGTCATGTCGAAGGCGGACCTCACGGACAAGAACGTTTTGACATCCCTCAAAAAAAGATACGAGTGCGAGGGTTTCGACACGATAGCGATCTCGGCCCAGACCGAAGCGGGCATCGAAAATCTCAAGGACGCGCTATACGGCACCCTGGAATTCATAAGAATATACCTAAAACCGCGCGGCGGCAAGCCGGATTTCAACGAACCCCTCGTGGTAAAGAGCGGCTCGGACGTCGGTATGATATGCAACACCCTGCACCGCGACTTCTACAGAAAGTTCCGCTACGCGACCGTCTCCGGCCCTTCGTCCAAATTCCCGGACCAGAGGGTCGGCCTAGAGCACACGCTGCTTGACGGCGACGTGCTGACGATAATAGTCCGGAAGTGAATATCCGGCAAACATTTATCTAATGACAATCAATTTAGCCCGAATCTATAGGGTGTTGAAATGTACATAGAAGAAGGCGCGATAATCGCTTTGATAGGCATGGGCGTCGTTTTCCTTTTCTTGTCGATATTAGCCCTCCTCATATCCCTTCTCGGCAGGGGCGGTGCGTTCTTTGACAGGCTGAAAAAGAAGAAGGGTGCGGAAAAAAACCTTCTTTTGCCCGGGCCAAGCGGCATAGTCATGGCCGAGGAAGAGGCGATACGGGATGCGATGTCAAAATTCCTGCTGGAGCGCTACGGAAGGAAGGTGGAGTTCGAGATAAAGGAAATAAAGAAGGGGGAGTGATGGCGCGCAATGGGATTTTCAAACAACCTGACGTGATATTGGAGGGAATACAATGGTAAAGATTACGGATACGATTCTGAGGGATGCGCACCAGTCGCTGATAGCCACCCGCATGAAGACGGAGGACATGACCCCCGCTCTCGAGAAGATAGACCGGGTTGGCTATCACTCGATAGAAATGTGGGGCGGCGCCACCTTCGACTCCTGCATGAGATTTTTGGACGAGGACCCGTGGGAACGGTTGAGGATAATTAGGCAAAACGCGCCCAAAACCAAACTGCAGATGCTGCTGCGCGGGCAGAACCTCGTCGGCTACAGGCACTACGCCGACGACGTCGTCGGGAAGTTCGTCGAGAAGGCGGCGGAGAACGGCATCGACATCTTCAGGGTTTTCGATGCGCTTAACGACCCGCGCAACCTGCGGACCGCGCTGAAGTCTGTCCGAAAGAGCGGAAAGCACGCCCAGGCCACGATAAGCTACACGATAAGTCCGCTCCACAGCAACGACGTCTTCGTCGCGCTTGGAGAGGAACTCAAGGGGATGGACGCGGACTCAATCTGCATAAAGGATATGGCCGGGCTCATTGCACCCTACGACGCCTACGAACTCGTTTCACGGCTGAAAAAAGAGGTGGGGCTGCCGGTCCAGCTGCATTGCCACTGCACTAGCGGCATGGCCGAGATGGCCTACCTAAAAGCGATAGAGGCGGGCGCCGACGTTATCGACACCGCGATATCCGCGTTCGCCGGCGGGACGTCTCAGCCGTCGACCGAGTCCTTCGTGGCCGCACTAAAGGGGACAAAATACGACACCGGCCTTGACCTCAATCTCATAAGCGAGGTCGCCGAGCACTTCAACTCGATACGCGGCAAATACGCACAGTTCGAATCCAAGTTCACGGGCGTCGACCCCAACGTGCTCAAGTTCCAGATACCTGGCGGCATGATATCCAATCTGGCAAACCAGCTAAAGGAGGCTAATGCGCTAGATAAGATGGACGCCGTGCTCGCCGAGGTCCCCCGCGTGAGAAAGGATTTCGGCTATCCCCCGCTTGTCACCCCATCAAGCCAGATCGTCGGCACCCAGGCCGTGCTCAACGTGATAGGCGGCGAGCGCTACAAGATGACCAGCAAGGAGACAAAGGACTACCTTGCCGGGAGATACGGCAAGCCTGCGGGCGAGATCGACGCAGAAGTGAGAAAGACGGTCATCGGCGACGAGAAGCCGATTACGGTAAGACCCGCAGATCTGATAGAGCCGGAGTGGCAGAAACTCGTAAAGGAGGCGGGCAAGCTCGCACACGGCGACGAGGATGTGCTCCTCTACGCCCTTTTCCCCAAGGTGGCCCAGGAGTTCTTCGCAAGGCGCGATGCGAAACTAAATCCCCCAAAACCGGTCGAGCCGGTATCCGGCAGATACACGATAACCGTCGGCAAGAACACCTACGAGATAGGCATAGTCGAAGCTGGAGCCTACGTTGCCGTGCAGGCGGCTCCGCCCGTCGTGCAGACGGCGCAGGCTACGGCAGCTCCGCCCGTTCCAGCGCAATCGCCGCAGGCGGCTGCCGGAGGGCAGGCAACCTCCGGCAACCTCGTAAAGGCGCCGCTTCCGGGGAAGGTGCTTCGCATAGCGACCAGGGTGGGCGCGCAGGTCAAGAGGGGTAGCCCGCTCGTGGTGCTCGAGGCGATGAAGATGGAAAACGAGGTTGCAAGCCCGTTTGACGGCGTCGTAAAGTCTGTCAACGTCAGCGAAGGCTCAAGTGTCGGCGCAGGCGAAACGCTCGTAGTTATAGGGTGATGTGCCATGGACGTAGGACAGGCCTTTGAAAGTCTGCTGGGCCAGACCGGCTTTGCGAACTTCACGTGGGGAGAGGCGGCCATGGTGGCAATAGGCTGCGTGCTTCTTTTCCTTGCGATAGTGAAGAAATACGAACCGCTCCTGCTCATCCCGATAGCGATAGGCGTCATATTCGTAAACATCCCCGTCGCCGACATGATGGGCGATGCGAGCCCGTTCCACCTAGTTTACAAATACGGGATAAAGAGCGGGCTTTTTCCGCTGATAATATTCATGGGCGTCGGCGCTCTGACCGACTTCGGGCCCCTGCTCTCGAACCCGAAGACAATGCTCCTTGGGGCTGCGGCGCAGTTCGGCATATTCGGCACCCTCATAGGCGCTCTCGCCCTAGGATACATCCCCGGGCTTGGCATAGATTTCACCCTGGCAGAGGCGGCCTCGATAGGCATAATCGGCGGAGCGGACGGGCCCACATCCATATACACGGCCACCCGCCTTGCGCCCCACCTTCTCGGGCCTATCGCGGTGGCGGCGTACTCATACATGGCGCTCGTGCCGCTAATCCAGCCTCCGATAATGCGCGCGCTGACAACGAAAAAAGAACGCATGGTGCGCATGCCGAATATCGACAGCGTGCCAAAGTCGGTGAAGATACTCTTTCCGCTAATGGTCATGCTTTCGTGCGCCATTCTCATCCCGAGCGCGATGCCCCTGATTGGAATGCTCATGCTGGGCAACCTGTTTCGGGAGTGCGGCGTGGTCGACAGGCTTCTTGGATCGGCGCAAAACGAGATAATAAACATATCCACCATATTCCTAGGCATAGGCGTCGGCGGGACCATGACCGCCAAAAGCTTCCTTAGCCCTTCGACGCTCGGCATATTCCTGCTCGGACTCATCGCCTTCTCGGTGGGAACAGCCACGGGCGTCCTCTTCGGCAAGCTCATGTGCAAGCTCTCCGGCGGAAAGGTGAACCCCCTCATAGGCGCGGCGGGCGTGTCCGCAGTCCCGATGGCGGCACGCGTGGTGCAGAAGGTGGGCAGGGAATACGATCCTGACAACTACCTGCTCATGCACGCGATGGGCCCGAACGTTGCAGGAGTCATAGGCTCTGCCGTTGCGGCAGGCGTGCTGATAGCGATATTGGGGGCGTAAGGGATTTTTAGACTCTTTTTATTTTCAATTAAAACGCTGCGGGCAATACGGCTTTTCCAAAAATATGCGGCCCCGCTTGCCGCATCCCGCACTCTGGCTTTTCAGGAAATTTCATGATGAGAGTGGCGTAATCCGGATCATTGGGTTTTGTTATGTAACCATCAAGACCTGAATTCACTTCCTCGAAATCTCCAAACCCGTCTCCGTCTGAATCAGGCGATAACGGGTTTGTTATATAACCGTCCGTGCCTGTTTCGACCTCTTCGCCGTCCAGGATTTTGTCGTCATCGCTGTCAGGGCGGAGCGGGTCTGTGTAATGGATTTTGATTTCTGCCCCGTCGTCAAGCAGGTCGTTGTCGCTGTCGGCGTCCCTCGGGTCGCAGTAGTTCCTGTATTCCTCTATGTTCACGAGGTTGTCGCCGTCTGGGTCGTCGTATGCGTCCGGGTTGGTCGGGTTCGTTAGCATATCGACTTCCCACCTGTCAGGCATTTCGTCGTCGTCCGTGTCCCACTTGTGGGGGTCTGTCCCGTGGATCTTTACTTCTTCGTAATCGTAGAGTGCGTCGCGGTCTGTGTCTATGTTGTTGCAGTGCGTCCCGTATATTTTGAGTTCGTCGAAGTCGCCAAGGCCGTCGAAGTCCGTATCTGTCAGGACGGGGTCGGAGTGCCGCTCGACATCCCACTCGAACGTGTCGAACTCCTCGCCGTCCGAAAGCTTGTCGGAATCGCTGTCCCAGTCCTGTATGTTGGGTATGCCGTCTCCGTCGATGTCCCCCATCGGGTCGAGCTTTCTCGACGAGAGGTAGCCGAGCCAGAACGCTATCTCCTTGCCGTCCTCAAGGCCGTCGCCGTCCGTGTCCGCGAGCCATGGCAGGGTCATGCCGTACTGGACTTCGAGGCCGTCGCGCATGTCAATGAAGGTCTCGCCCTCTATGAAGGTGTCCTTGTCGCTGTCTGGGTCAAGTATGTTGGGCAATCCGTTTCCGTCAGAATCGCTGTTCGGGTCTATGCCGTTGGCCAGCCAGTAGCTCACCTCGGCCCCGTCCATGAACTCGTCGTCGTCGGTGTCGGGGTCGAGCGGGTCTGTGAAGTAGGTATATATCTCGTAGCCGTCGATCAGCCGATCGTCATCCGTGTCTGCGTCGAGCGGGTCGGTGCCGTAATGGTAAACCTCGTCTGCGTCAGCCACGAGGTCGTCGTCGCTGTCTATGTCGAATGGATTGGTTCCCATCCGAACCTCGTCCACGTTGGAAAGCCCGTCGCTGTCGGTATCGACCGCGATGTCGATGATGTCGTCCTCGTCGGGAGCGAAGAATTTCATCTCATCGATATCCTGCTGGTCTTCGACAAGCTCGTCTGTGTGCCAGTTGACGAAGACAGGCGAAGCCGTTGTCTTGTCGAAGACGAGGTCCTTGCCGCCCACCCGCATCTCAAGCCCCTCGATTACGAGGGGGGTGCTGGCATCCGGCGAGACGTCTCCTGTCACCACCGTGTTGGCTATATTCAGCTGAAGGTCGCGGTGCTCGTTCGGTATAACGCTTATCTGCCACGTGCCGTCGCAGGGGTGGCCTTCGAGGTGGGTAAGGTCGAGCTGGAGCGTCCATATCTCTTCTTCCGCAATGGTCTCGTAAAGCTCGTTGCGCGTGCCCTGTATCGAGGATTCCGCCTGAAGTGCGTCTATGTTGTATTCCCGGAGCAGGTTTAGAAGGTCGGAGCCCGCCAGATCCGCTTCGTATATTATGTCTGCATCGATGCTGTCCCCCAGCACCCTCGACGAAAGCGTCACGTCCCTGTCCGTCTTCTGTATGTTGTATAGCTGGAGGTCCCCGAGTTCGAGGAACTGGATGTTGCAGTCGCGGGTGTAATGGATATTCTCAACAACAGCAAGCTCGCCCGCAGTGATCGAGTATTTGGTGGCAGCCGCGTTTTCCAGCATGGCATTTTTCATTACCAGGGTTCCGCCATCTATCATCAGTTTCTGGCTTTCGGTCTGCTCGTCGTTTACCTGCCTGCAGGAAAGCTCCCCGTATTCAATGTTGTATTTCGTCTTTTCGTAGTGGTCGTCTTTCGCTTCGAGCAGGGTGAGGGTCCCGCTGTCGATATACGCCCTTTCCAGATTTCCTGCCTCGTCGTTGAGTTCGATGAGATCAACGCAGGTTTGAAGAACGAGGGCGCGGGTCTGGCCGCTGGCCGCGTCGTTCGACTTCCCTAGCTCAAGGAATCCCTCGTCCGCGAGAAGGCGGCTTTCGGCAAAGCGGTCGTCCGCGGCATCGTAGAGGACAAGGCGGTCGTCTATCACATCGTAATGGTATTTATTGGCGATGCCGGTCAAAAGGTCCCTTGCCGTGATATCAGTCTCCCTGACAGTGACCTCGTAGCGGTCGAGCAGGGTGGAAAGTTGGCTCTTGCCGACCTGTTGGATTATGCCGTCCTTGAGAAGGGCCGCGTTCAGTTGCCTGCCGACATCTATGATCTCCCCTGAATCCGAAAGGATATCCATCTGGGAATCCAGTATCGTGTCGAACTGCTGCAGCGCATCAATGGTCTCCCCGTCGGCGTCCTCTTCCCTGATCGACCCGAGTATCTCATCCATCATATGAAGCGCGTCGAGCGTGGCCCCGTTCAAAAGGTCCCTGTCCGCGGCATCGAGCAGATCACCTATCTCATAAAACCGGCCCGCGGTTCCGGGGTCAAAACCTGAACCATCAAGGGAATCGAGTATCGAGTCCGCGCCCTTGAACGCGTTCAGCGCGGAAAGTGAGGAAGAGCGTTCGTCTATCGTGGCCAAGAGCGCGTTTATCTCCATTACATCCCTGAAGGATCCCGCGTCCAGAGACGACAGTTCCACAGAGCCCAGTATCGATTCCGCTTTTTGCATCTGGCCGAGCGCGTCACCGTCTATCGACGTTCGCCCCATTGAATCCAGAATAAGGTCGAGCTGCTGGAGCTTCTGCAGTGTTCCCAGGTTAACGGCTTCGCGGTCTATTGAGGCAAGCGCGACGTTCATGTTTTGCAACTCTTCGAGAAGTCCCGCGTTGACGCCCGCGCCCGTGAACGAAAGGCTGCCGATCCCCTTTGTCCGGGGTGTTGTGCTACCCAACTCTAAAGTTGAAGCGGAGAACGCCGATGTGATGGCGTCCGGAAGCGATTCCGAGTCCGTCACGAACGCATTGGATGAAAGGCTGCCGAAAGATACTTTATCGAGTATGCGGGTTCTGTCCGAAATGACCGATGCCGCACTGCGGTCTATAACGAGATACGCGCTTTCCAGGGCTTCCAGTGATACTCCGTCCACCACGATCGCGCCGCTTCGGATGGCCTGATATATATCCTCGTCGCCGTCGCTTTTTTCGTTCTTTAATCTGGTCAGGGCGGCTTCGTCAAGGACACTGATCGCCGACTGGGCGCTGTCTAGCTTTTCGTCGACCGAGCCGCTTCCTTCATCCATACTCTCGAACGCCTCGCGCTCCAGCATGACCGGCCCGGAAGAAAGCAGCCCAACGGCGGCCTCGTCCACGATCAGAGAAGTCCCTTCCATGTCGTCAAATATGCTTCGTTCCAGGGCTATGGCCTGGGCATCCATGTTTTCCAACGCCTCTTTTTTGATGATTATGTAACCGTTCAAAAGCTGGGATATCGCAGTCTGGTGCCCTTCTTCTGATATATCGTCTATGGTGAGTGAGCCCTGATCTATCGAATACGCGAACGTCCGGGAAAGATCGGTCGCCGAGTCGCTTAGAAGTATATTTTTGGATTCGACAGCCAGATTAAGGTTGTCAGAACTCAGCGAGATTGCATCGGTCAGGATTACGTTTTCTGCATCGACAGAGTAGTCTGCGGCGTAGCAAGAACTTGTTACTGCATCATGCACCACTATATTATTCGAATCTGCCGCGAACATCATGTTGTAATTCATGGCGTCCGATATGTCGTAGAACCTCAGTTCTGAATCCTCGACCGCATACGTGCATAACTGGGACGATTGCCCGGTACGGTCCACCGCTATCATGGTTCCGCGCGTATTGTATAGTTTTGTATCCTGGCTGAGGCGGGCGGTGCGAAGCGAGTTGCTCCTTTTGATCATATCTTCGTTATACCGGACATCCCCGATCTCGAAATGGCGTTTTTCGTTGAGCGAATATATCGCCGAATCCGCTGTTTCATCTGTCTTTTGCAATGCGCCGTCAATTAGACCGCTCACATCCCTCATGACGTCGTCTTCTACTCCGTAGACGCCTTCGAGCAGGGCGCCCTGGGGCAAAACATCCCCAAGCTTGAATGTCTTTATCTCCGTGAAGCCGTCCGGCGCGGTTATGGCGAACACAACCTCATCGTTGGTTTTAAGCGATTCTGAATTTGAATTTATGTAGGCATAGATCCGGTCGCCTTCCATGACAGAAACAGAACTGTCAGATGCCGGATAAACCATCCCGTTTTCTGGAGGAGCCGGGGTTTTGGCATCCGAGTTCTTCAGCGTCAGGCCAAGAGAATTTATCGTGTCGTTCACGATGTCCAGCGCCCCGTCACCATAATCGCGGGCTGTGGTTTGGGCATTGGATACGACAGTTGACGATGCGTCCAGCACCATGTCGAAGACTGCGGGCGTGTCGGACACGAATCCTGCTGCGGTGTCGGTGCCGGACGGTAGATTCAGGGTTTTTCCGGCATCCCTTATCTCGCCGTAATCCACTATCTGGTTGCTTACCGTGATAACGTAGTCGAGCGAATCGGAAACGAACTCGAAAACCACGTCGAGGTTTTCTGCGCTGCCTTCCGAATCCGCAAGAAGAATGTTCGCGAAATAGCGTTTATCCAAAGGTCTGAGGCCTTCTAATGCAATGGTGGTTCCCGCAATCCTCACCGGAAGCTCGTCGTTGCTGAATGATATTTCCGGGCGGTCCAGATTGGCGAACGATATGGTTGAACCCATGCTTGGCGTTATGCTGAATGTGTTGGTTCCTTCGCGTACAAAGAATAGCAACTTATTCACACAATCTGCTTTCAGGTATTCCGGGACCCCGTTGATCGTAAAGTCTCTCATATCCCCATCAACAGTGAAGAGCAGTATCGTGTCTTCTTTTGCCGTGGTCACAAAATTCACAGGCATGGGCAGTGAGTTCACGGTATAGATAAAAGGTATGTCCCCCAACTCGTCAAGATTGATATTCACTGTGCTCTGCTGGATTGCAGAAACTGCGACTGGCACCAAAAAGCTGGCGACTATCATTACTACAAATAGCTTGCTTGCGGTTCCCCCGATTAGTTTCATCATATTCATTCCTCCATCGGTTGATGCAAGACGGGGGATGGCAAGGGTTTTACTTAAGCTTTGTTTGACGAGTTTTGTCGTTGAAGGCTTTGTTTTACTCTCCTGGATTTTTGCTTGGCACCCTTTTCGCCCTAAAATCAGGTTTAATAAAAAGAAGGTTGTTTGATGCGTCAAAACCCGCTTTTCACAAAGGGATTCAAAACGGCGTATTCGCGCTCAGTTCCAGTATCGCCGCTTCAAGCGTCCTGCCTACCGCTTCGAGTGTTTGCGCAGAACAGTCCTCCGGCGTGTCCCGCGTCGTGTGCCAGGTTTCCGGGAAAGGGGCGTGCTCGATTATGTCCACCGCATGTATCCCCCGCGTCTGGAACGGGATGTGGTCGTCGATGACGCCGCCTTCTGTGGAATTCAAAAACTGGGCGTAACCCAGTCTTGCCGCCGCGTTCCATATCATATCGTTAAGCCAGGGGTTTCCGCGCCCCTGCTGCCATTCGGAATAATGCTCCCGCGTGAAGGTCGCGTTGATTCCTCCGACCATATCCACGAGTATCATGCCGATCGTGTTGTTGACCTCCTCTTCGCTCATCCTCCCTGCGTGGTATTGCGAGCCGAGACACCAGTCGTATCCCTCGCTTCCCCAATATGCGCCGCTATCCTCAAAGTCGAAGAAGACGAACTTTATCGTGAAGT
Organism: Thermoplasmata archaeon HGW-Thermoplasmata-1; assembly: GCA_002838935.1. Taxonomy (GTDB): domain Archaea; phylum Thermoplasmatota; class E2. Next base: position 16,639 of record PGXE01000003.1, read on the forward strand.
TCAGGCTTGCTTTTGAAAGCGCTCGCGCGAGTTCCAAAAGAACGGCGACCCCGCTCGCGCCGTCGTTTGCGCCAAGGACGGGCGTATCCGGGTCGCGGTAATCCCCCTGCCCGTAATAGGCCGGGCGGTCTGCCCAGGGTCTCGTGTCGTAGTGCGCACCCAATATGAGGGTCTTTGGCGCGGTAAGGTTTTGCGGCGCTCCGCCCGTGCCAAGCGTCTGTTCTATAGCCGCGCGAAGCCATTCCGCCGAGGTCATCGCCCCGACGACGTTGTGGTATCCTGTTCCGTTGACAGGCACACCGTCCGGGTCGAGCGTGAAGTTCTCAAGATAACTGAACTCTTCTGCGCTGCCCGCCGGCAATAGCGCGTTCTGCATGAGTTCGCCGGCTATGGCGTTCGCTATCCGGCTGTTTCCCTCGCTCCCCGGTTGGCGGTAGATGGGTTGCGCTTCGTCGAACGCGCCCGCAACATCGTCGTATTCGTAGCACTGCCTCAATATCCAGTCGTATGCATTTTCTCCACTGAAACAAAGGGCCTCCTCTCCGCCGGCAGGGTCGTCTTTCGATACGCACCCGGACGACATTGTCGCCGCAACGAGGAGGATGGCGAGTGTAAAAACCGCGATTTTTGCATTCATCTTATCGCCGTTGCATTGCCTTTGGGCTCATTAAGTTTTGTGCGGCCTAAAAACAAATGGCCCTCCGGCGCCGCCCGCGCCATGCGCGCGCCTTCCATTACAAGGTTTTTAATCCTGTTCGTGATACGGGTTTCCGTCTTCGTTTAAAACAAGGTGGTGTAAATGAACGGACTGGACCCGATATTCAAGCCTCGTTCCATAGTCGTATACGGCGTCTCGAGGGACGCCGACAAGATGGGATCCATCATATACGGCAACCTGAAGAGCTATACCGACCGGCTCTACATAGTCCATCCCGGCACAGAGGAGATAAACGGCGAGCGGTGCTACAAGAGCGCTGTCGACATCCCCGACGAGATAGACCTTGCCATAATCGCCCTTCCAGCCAAGTATACCGTCGGCGCAATGCGCGACTGCGCGGCAAAGGGGGTCAGGTCAGCAATACCGATAGCTGGCGGATTCAAGGAAGCGGGCGGCGACGGCGCGAACCTCGAAGAGGAGTTGAGGGAAGTCATAAAAAGTTCAGGCATGCGGGTAATCGGCCCGAATACCGTCGGCATATACATGCCGCACTCCGGCCTTAACACGCTTTTCCTTCCAAAGGACCGCATAGGCATGGCAAAACCGGGCCACATAGCGTTGATAAGCCAGTCCGGCTTCATGGCCTCGGCATTCATGGACATGGCCTGCGCTCACGACCTTGGACTTTCCGCATTCGTCGGCTTTGGCAACAGGGCGGACGTGAACGAGAACGAGCTTGTGCGCTACTTCGCAGAGGATCCGGACACCAGGACAATCATCGTATACCTCGAATCGTTTTCGAACGGGCGCGAGTTCATAGAGATATGCCGCGAGGTAAACAAGAAAAAGCCAGTCGTCGTGCTAAAGGCGGGCAGGACGAAAAGCGGCGCACGCGCCGCGGCAAGCCACACCGGTTCGCTTAGCGCATCCGACGTCGTGACAAAGGGCGCCCTCAAGCAGGCGGGCATAACGCGCGCGCTCGACGAGCACGAACTCCTCGACGACGGTATAGTACTGACCTACAACCGCCCCATCTGCGGGCGGCGCATCGGCGTCGTGACGACCGCGGGCGGCGCCGGCGTTATAGCCGCGGATTACATCGAATCAAAAGAAGCTGGCTTCGACCTTGAGATGGCGGTCTTCGGCAAGGAGACGATGGCAAGGCTAAAAGAGGCGCTCCCGCCGTTCGCGTCCGTCGGCAACCCGATAGACCTGACTGCGGCTGCTGACGATGCGATGTACGACAAGACGATAGAGTGCCTTCAGGAAAGCGAGGAGGTGGATGCGATACTCGTCTTCGCGCTTTTCCAGAGCCCCTATGTTTCCGGCGCGACCGTGGACGTGATAAAGAAGTGGTACGACAACGGCAAGAAGCCGATGGTGATCTGCTGCATAGGCGGGGACTACACAAAGTTCTACATCGACCAGTTACACAGAAAGGGCGTGACGACCTACTCGTCTACAATACGTGCCCTCGCCGCGATAAGGACCCTTGTCGACAGGGGAACTTTCTTGAAAAGAGAAGGGATTGTCTAGAACCCCGCATCTCTTTTTGTTTTATAAAAGAGGCGTGCGCCGTCGTTTCAACGGCCCGTTATTTTTCCTAGCTCGGCAGATGCGTCCGACAGGTCGGCCAGGGCCTCTTCGAGGGTCGCCAGGGCCTCTTCGGGGCAGTTCTCTACCGCGCATGTCCACGCCCGATGGAATATCCTCTGGCCCCGCCTCATCTTCCCGTTTATCTCCGTCCACTTCTCGGGGTCCGTCCCGGTCTTTATGCGGTAGAGGGGTTTTTCTATCCCAAGGACTATCTCTTTCGCCTCGTATCTGTCCATCTCGGCGGCCCACTCCAGTAGCTCCTTATGGGATAGCCCTGCCCCGGATTCGATTTTTTTTCTGGCCTCGCAGGTCAGCTTTCCAAGCATGCCGTCGTATTCCGCACCCTCTTTTTCGTGCCTCTCGTTCGCCTTTGCGACGCACTGTTTCTTTCGCTCCCGCCTTATCACAACCGCCGAAACGGACAGCAGGACGGTTGAAATTATGAAGTAGCTGTAGTTCGGCTGGTGCCTCACCATGTCGTATATGTATTCGTGGCTTCCGGATCGGTATATCCATTCCCCCGTGTGCGCGACCTCTACCGCCCCCATCGCAAGAAGCACCATTGCGAATATGAAGCACTCGACCGCCACTATGTATTTCCAGCCGGCCGACATCACGCACCACCCCCCGGAAGCGCCTTGCTTATGATATACAGGGCGTTCACCAACATCGTTATCGCGTCTCCCGCAATCAGCCCCGCAGCGAACGGAATCGCGTACTCCTTTGTCTTCTCCTCGCCGAATATCTTAGATGCAAGCGATCTGCACCAGCCGCCCGCCGCCAGGGCGAACGGGTAGGACATCGGAAGGTAGATGCCTATCCCTGCCATGACGCCGCTTATGCCTGCAACGCTCAGGGTGGTGCCAAGCACGACACCGCCGAGTATCGTGAAATATGGCACCGCGCCGCCCTTCACCATCTCGATTATTCCCTGCAGCGCGCCCGCCTGCGGCGCGGGCAGGACGTCCCCGCCTATCCCGTACGCCTTTGCCAGCACGCCGAGTATTATGAGCGCCACTGGGATGCCGACGACAGGGCTGTATATCTGGACGAGCTGCTGCTTTCGCGGAACGGAGCCGACCAGATGCCCGGTCTTAAGGTCGTGCATCATGTCGCTTGCCTCCCCTGCCGCAACGCAGACCGCGGCACCCATCATGACGGCTGCGTAGACGCCGGATCTGCTCGTACCGAATATGGCGAGCATGAGCAGGGTCGCTATGAGCGCCATGCCCGATATCGGGCTCATGTTGGTAAGGCCAGAGCACTCCGAGATTATGACCGCGGCCATGAATATCCAGATCATCCCGACGACACCTGCAATTAGACCTCTGATCGGATCGCCAGACGCGATGATTCCTATCAGGCTAAGACCGACAAGACCGCCGACCGCGAGTATTATGAGCGCCTTTCCAGGCATCTCGCCCGTGTTCTTCCAGTCTGCCTTGAGTATCGATTTCACGCCGTGCGCCATCGCCTTGCCGGAGAAGACAAAACCCATGAGCGCACCACCGATGAGCGCGCCGACGCCGAACGGTTTGAGGACGAACTGCTGGACTGCGGGGAATGCCGACTTGATCCCTTCCGCATCGCTTGCGGGCACTATCCCCTTCATGACCGCCCACGGCGCAAGGACGAAAGAGCCAAAGAGGCAGAAGACGAAGGTTATGGATGCGAGCTTTCCTCCCGTGATTATGCCTGCGCCTATCAGGGCTGTGGACACGGCAAAGGCGAACGGGATGTAGGGCGGAAGCCCAAGCCATTCCCCTAACGGCAGTTCCCTTGAAAGTGGGATGATGCGATTGAGGAAATCGAGCCCACTGCCGATTGTCATGAGCGTTACGAGCGTTCCGATGGCAAAACCGACGAGCATTATCTTGGACTTGCGAACGCCTTCGCCGGGCGCCTTCAATATCTCGGCGACGGCGGTGCCCCCCGGGAACGGCAGGGCGTCGATCTCTATCATCTGCTTGCGCAAGGGAATTATGAAAACGATGCCCGCAAGGGCGCCTATCACGGCCGCTATCCCCATGTAGACGAGGTTGAAGTCGTTGTAGCCAAGAAGCCAGAGCGCGGGCACCGTGAATATGAGGCCGCCCGCCACGTGCGCAACGCCCGAACCGGAGGTCTGCGTGATGTTTATCTCGAGTATGGTGCCGTTCTTCTTGAAAATGGGGAGTATTCCTTTGAATACGCCAAAGCCGATTATGGCAACCGGGATGGATGCGCCGGGCGCTATCCCCGCCATGAGGCCGACGTAGACCGTGGCCGCGCAGATTACCACCCCGGACACAAGACCGAGTATGACCGCCTTCGGCGATATTTCCGATATGCTCTTCATAATTGCCATCTGTCCTCTCTCCTCTGAAGGAGATGAGAATGGAGTTTCTTTTTAAAAAAGGTTATGAAGAAAAAAGGGGGCCGCCGGGGGATTTACGCCCTACCCGCCCATGCTGACCATCGGCGCTTCCTCGTCAATGCCTTCGGGCAGGGAAACCAGGGTCTCGGTGCTCTTTATACCCTTTATGGCATGAAGCTTTTCTGTAACGGTCCTGAGAAGCTTGTTGATGTTAGTGTCCTTGAAAAGCGCCACGAGATCGTAGCGCCCCGTGACGGCATGGACCTCGTCCGCCTGCTTAAGTTTCTCTATCGCCTTCTTCACCTCAATGACCTTTCCGGCATCGCAGTTTATCATTACGAATATCGCGCTCATTGTTTCCTCCAAGTAGGGGTTTGTCGAAAGGTGTATAAAAAAGTATGCGCTCGGTGCTTTCCCCGGATCGCCCTGATTACAGTTCGTCGCTCTTGTCTGTGTATTTTCCCCGCTCGAATCCCATTTCCGGGAAGGGGTTTATCACGCCGGATGCCGTATTGTAGAGGTGTGCCGAGATGCGGCGCAGGTTCATGCCGAGCGCGGCGTAGACGATGGCCTGGTTGGGGGTTAAGCCCTCCTGCTTGTTTAGCAGGGCGATCAGTTCGGCGTGCATCTTCTTTATGGTCTTGTTGTGCATGCCGGCAGCCTTTTCGGCCTTTTTTACATCTTCGTGCTTCAGCGCGTCGTGAACGAGGGGGAACATGCCGCCGACGGCCCCCATCATCTCCTTAACCTTGTCCTTGTATTCCCCGTCTTTTACATCTGCCGGGTAAAGGCAGCTTATCTGCGCTATGTTCTTGCAGTAGTCGCCGATGCGCTCGTAGTGAACCACGGTCTCAAGAAGCATGAGGGCCGCGTTTATGTCCGGTGCGCGGTTGAGGGCGAGGTAATTCATTATCTTGACCCTCACCGATATCTCGTACTTGTTCAGGCGGGTGTCGTCATATATGAGCTCCTGCATGACCGGCTTGTTATCCAGAACGCAGTCGAAGGCGTCGCCGAACATCTTTTGGGTCTTTTTGCTCATCTCCGAAACGTCGGCGTATACGTGCTCGAGTATCTTGCTTTTAGTGAAGGCGTCCCATATCGCTCTGTATACCATGACCTCACCTGTTTGAACCTATGCGGCCTCTGTTTTAATATATTATCTAAGGAGATTAGATAGCAGTATATAGATAATTGGTATGATGAAAAAGGTGGAGAGTATGAATATCGCTACGTACCTCTTCTTTTCGCTCGCCACCCGCCCGAGCCATTCCGAGAGTTGCAGTATCTTCTTGCGCAGCGGTTTTATCGGATATATGACTACCGTCGCAGTGATGTTGAACATCATGTGAACTAAGGCGACGGTAAGCGCGGGTATGCTTCCTGTAGCCATCGAGGCGAGAAACGCGGTCAGCGTTGTGCCTATGGCTGCGCCTATCGTATAGGTGAATATCTGCTGCAACGAAAGAAGGCCTGCTCCTGCGAACGGGATTATGAGGCTCGTCGTTACGGATGAGGACTGCACCACGGCCGTAAGCAAAAGGCCGAGAAGGAACGCGGAAATGCCGTTCTTGAAGAGATATTTCGAAACGAAATTATCCGCCTTTCCGGCAGTGAACACGCGCATCGTGGAGGTGATTAGCTTCAAAGCCCAGAAAAGAATGGCGAGCGCAAGTATGATCGAACACAATCCAACGAAAAGCGATCCGGAGTTTATCCTCGCTATCCCGTTCATCAACTCGTTGCGCAATGGTTCGACTATCGCCTTTACGGGGCTTGAAAAGGTGCTGCCCCCGCCGGAGCCGGCAAATACGGCTGCCATACGGCTTGCGATCCATTGCAGGTAACCTATTCCAAAAAAGGCCCTTGCCAGCAACTCGGCAGGCAAAAGGATGAGAACCGCCGACATCTTGAAGAAGTCGTGCACCACCGCGCCGGAGAACGCACGCCGGAATTCGTCCTTTCTCGTTATGTGGCCAAGCGACACCAAAAGGGCGGTTATCGACGTGCCGAGATTCGCCCCCATTACTATAGGTATGGCGTTGCCCATAAACCCCGGATTCGCGGCGACAAGCCCGACTACTATCGAAGTGGTTGCCGACGAGGACTGGATTATCGCAGTGGCGATTAGCCCTATGAAGAACCCGGTGAGCGGGTCGCTTGTCCCCCGTATAAGTCCTTCGGTAAACGAGCCTCCCATCGCCTTGAATCCGCTGCCCATGAGGTCTATCGAGAAAAGGAACGCATACACCGACAACGCGAGCACGACGGCGCGCACGCTCTTCATGGAACCGAGCCTCCTCAAAAACCGGCCAGCTTTTGAAAACCTGCGTCCGTCCTTTATGTTTTTCATCCCCCCATGGTTGCGGTCTTCCGCCTCTTTGCCGCAGGAGTTGGACGGGATGCCTTTTGGTATCATTCCATGTTTAAGATGCGATTCGCCGTAATAACGGTTGCCCTGCGTATCGGCCGCTGCAACATCCCGTTGCGAAACGCCGCAGTTGGGGCAATGCTCTCCCTCGTGCCCCTTGCCCGCAAAACGCTCGTAGCAGTTGTGGCAAACCTTGAAATCGGCTCTATCGTCGTTCATGTTTTCCGAAGTGTATCGGCGGGTTCGTAGTTAATTATTCACTATATACTCTATATTTTATATATATATTATATAAAAAAATTTTTAAATAAATAGAACAATAGCCGTATCGATAGAATGGAAGATAGAATGGAAACGAGAAAGGTGCAGCTTACGGGCGGCTCTACTTATACAATCTCCCTTCCCAAAAAGTGGACAGAGCTTGCGAATATCAAGAACGGCGACGCGCTCGGGGTGCTGCCGCAGGAGGACGGCTCCATCCTGATATTTCCCAAGGACTCGAAAAAGAAGGAAAAAAGAAGCATCTCCCTCAAGGTCGAATCTGACGACAAAGAGGAGATAGTGAGGAGGATGATCGGCGCCTATCTCGCAGGTTACACCGAGATACTGCTCACCTCGAAAGAGCGCTTTTCCCCGGAGATGCGCCAGGCGATAAGGCAGATAACCTACACACTCATAGGCCCGGAGATGGTTGACGAATCCGCGGATTCGGTGACGATACAGGATTTTCTCGACCCAAGCGAATTCCCCTTCAAAAAGGGCATACGCAGGATGTACCTTATAGCGAGGGCTATGCAAAAGGACGCCGTGACCGCCCTTCGGGAAAGGGATTGCCAACTTGCCACGGACGTGCAGGGGAGAGACGACGAGGTTGATAGGCTCTATTGGCTCATAGCAAAACAGTACAACACCCTCCTTATAGACATGGGTTTTGCCAAAAGGATGGAAACCACTTCGGTCGAAGCTCTCGATTACCTGCTCGTCGCAAGGACACTCGAGAGGATAGGGGACCACGCAAAGAACATAGCAAAGCACGTCGAGATAATCATAGAGAAAACCGCCGGGTGCGGCGGCGAGATGTCGCTGCTGCTGCAGAAGGTGGCCGGATTTAGCGACAGCGTTCTATCTCTTCTCGACGATTCCATGACGTCGTTTATTTCAAAATCTTTCGAACTCGCCAACGAGACCATCTGCAAGGCGAAGTCGATTGCCGCGGTCAATAAATTTCTGATGGACGACGTAGTGACGCACGGCGACAACGGAAGGCTCACGGTCTCGCTCTCCTACATGATGGCTTCTCTCAACAGGACCCGCCACTACGTGATAGACATAGCGGAGATAACGATAAACCACATACTCTCTACTCAGTGATGCCTGTTTTGGCGCACTTTTGGCCGCTTCTGCTTCTTTTCCTGCCGCGGGCTATGAGAAAGACCGCAAGCGTCAGTACGGCGGATACGGTCCACCCCGCCCACGCATTGCCAGAATAGCCCACGGCGACGTAGGCGGCGCAGGCTATCGCGGCGCAGGTTAGCGCATACGGTATCTGGGTCTTTACGTGGTCTATGTGATCGCTGTGCGATGCCATGGAGGAGATTATGGTGGTGTCGCTTATCGGCGAGCAGTGGTCGCCGAAGACCGCGCCTCCAAGGGTGGCCGCTATGGTGGGGAATACGAGCGCCGGGCTGAATGCGTGCGCAAGCGGGACCGATATCGGGAGCATTATCGCAAACGTCCCCCAACTCGTGCCTGTTGCGAACGCGGCAAAACACGATACCAAAAAGACGGCAAGAGGTATCCAGGCCTCGCTGAGAAGAGGCGCCACCGCATCGACCACGAAGTCGGCAAGACCCAGTTCCCCGACAGCCGCGCCTATCGACCAGGCCAGCACCAGTATGACGAGCGCGGGCACCATCGCCTTGAACCCGGAAAGCATGGCTTCTATGAACTCCCTAAGCGGCATAATCCGCTGGACTGAGTAGAGGAACGCGCAATAAATCAACGTTGTGAGCGTCGCGTATACGAGCGCGCGGCTTGGGTCCGAGCTGAAGAGCGCGTTCTTGAACCCATAGCCGGGTTCGTGGCCTGTGAGCCAGAGGAAGAATATCGCGCTCGTTATGAGAACGCCTATCGGCAGCATGAGGTTCAGGACGTGCGGACGCGCCCCCTTGGCGGCATCCATGCCGGAGAGCTCTTTTGAGACGAGCGGTTTTGCCCCGTCCCTGATCGGTTTTCGTTCTTCTAACGCCCGCCGCTCCGCAGTCTTCATCGGGCCATATTCGACTGATGATAACGCAATTATCAGCACCCACCCCACGGCGATTACGGCATAGAAATTGTAGGGGATGCTCCGCATGAACGCGGCGTATGCGTTCGTTTCTATCCCGGCCGCCGCGAGCGCCACGCCCAAAATGCCGATTATGTAGCCGACCCAGCCGGAAATGGGGGAGATGATGCAGACCGGCGCGGAGGTGGAGTCGGTTATGTAGGCGAGCTTTTCCCGCGATATGTGCAGTTCGTCGGTAACGGGGCGCATGACTGTGCCGACGGTCAGGGTGTTGAAGTAGTCGTCAAAGAATATCACTATGCCAAGCAGCCACGCTATGAGCTGGCCGCCGCGCCTCGTCTTCGCCTTGCGGGCAGCCCAGCTACCAAATCCCTGGATGCCGCCAGACTTCTGCATGACGCCGATGATGCCGCCCAGTATCACCGTGAACACAACGATGCCGGCGTTGAACGGATTCCCGATGCTCTCTATCATCCAGGTGCCTGCCGTAAGAAAGCCTGTCGCAGGATTGCCGTTGCAGACTATCACTCCGCCAAGGAGAACGCCGACGAAAAGCGAAACGTGAACGTGTCTGGTTATCATTGCGAGCGATATGGCGACCAGGGGCGGCACCAGGGCCCAGAATCCGTAATCTGTCATCGTGTCTTCTTTTTTGTAAGCGCGTGTTTACTTTAAAAAGATTTACAGTTGGAAACGGCTTGGCCGGCTGTGGAAAACCCGCGCGATTTTTAAAAGAAATCCGAGAGCTTCGATTTTTTCACCTTGTCGTTGTTGAACAGGGAATTTATGGAACTCTCCACGACTTGTATCCTCTGCTTCGTGTAGTCCGAGATTCCATACTTCTCCCCTATCTCCTTCGAAATCTCAAGATATTTCTTGACAGAGCCCTCATGAACGGTGAGCGTCAGCTTGCCACCGCACTTGAGACAGACGCCCTTTATCGGCGGCCTTCTGAACTTGCGGTTGCATGCGGGGCAGCGGACGGTCTGCTTGCTGAAGCTCTTCAGGTTGCCGAGAAGGTCTGGCAAAAAGTGGGTCCCGATGATGCGCGACGCCACGTCCGCCTCGTCGACCGCCCGTATCTTCCTGCCAAGTTCCAGCTGCGCCTCCATCTTAGTCCGCATATCGCCAAGGGTCTTGTAAGCAGACGCGGACGGCCCTTCGGCTATGTCCGCCGTGTCGTTGGTGAAGCCGAATCCCTCGTACTGGGAAGGCGTTCCAAGCCTCCCCGAAACCGTGTCCATCAGCTTCTCGACCTCTTTTGGGTGCGCGTGCCTCTGGGTCGCACGGTAGAGTTCGAGTGGATAGCGTGACAGGCAGTCTACGTTGTGCGCCTCTTTGTCTATCTCGGAAGGGTCAAGCCGCGTCGTAAGGACGAGCGGCAGGTCCATGCGCCCGCCGCGCTTGTCGGGTATGTATGACCTGCTGAAGTTTAGAAGCCCGTCCATCAGAAGCATAACCGCGTCTTCGTCGCCGTCGCAGTTGCGGCGCTTTGCCGCATGGAAGAACGGGTGACCGTAGCAAACCTGTGCGTCCACGTAACCTATTATCCTGGAGAGGACACCGCCCGACGTGTGCGGCGCGAGGCCTATCGTGAAGTGGCCGACAAGACCGTTCATGTCGGTCGCATTGTAGAATCTTGGTTCGCCGTAGAGCTTTTCGAGGAGGTCGTCGACGAACTTCGCCGCGCGCAGGAGATACGTGCCGCACGATTTTGAAGGTATTATATCCTGCACGAACAGCTCGAGCGTTTGATCGTCGCGTTCGAGCTGGTCCCCGAGGTTGTCGTGCGCGTATCCGAGTTCCCTTAGGCGCTCCACCGTCGTCCCTATCTCGCACGGCTTGAAATGCGTCAGTGGCGCATCGGTCATGTCGAACCTTATAGTGCCGTCCTTGAACACGTAGATGCCGTGCTTTGCCCGGAGTATCCCTTTCTCCAAAAGTTCCGGCGTCTTGTTCCTCGAGGTCACGCCGATGACCGCCTTTATCGTTTCCGGCAGTATCGGTTCACCTATCCTTCTTTGCGCCTCGCGTAATTCCTGCCCGAGTTCGAGCGTCCTCTTTTCGATTCGCGCACCCGGGGCTAGCTCAACAGCCGTGGTGTGGCCGCCGCATCTGCATGCCGTACGATGCGTCTGCGCGCCGCAGGATTCGCATCTCCTGTTGCCGACCTCTACAGATATGAGCCCCTTTGCCGCAGCCTCGCGCAGCAGCCGTTGGTTGCCGCCGGCATCGCCTATCGGATAGAGTATGTGCGGAGGGGGCTGCATCTTTCTCGCATCCGCCTTTTCAGGTCGGCCCATCCTCGCGCCTATCCTAAACGGGGCCTTGGGCATGATGGTAATATCCGCAAACGCAGACACGAGGCCGAGCGCTGTCGCTCCATCCGGCGGTGATCGAGGGAATCTCCCGCTTTCGGCAACCTGTCCAGCTTTATCTTCAAGACCGAGGCAGAGCAACAACGTGTCGGCGTGCCTGTCGAATATATACATTCCATCCCTCTCGACGTGCAGCGCGCAGAGCGTTATGAGCGTGTCCTTTATCGAGGGGTCCGCGGGAATCGACAGCCGCCCCCCGGCGATTGTGCCGTTGTCGCGCAGATACGCGGACAGTTTCATCACCTCGCCCGGCGTTATATCATGCCAGAAAAGGGTGTAATCCGGGTGAAGGGGAATGCCGAATTTTTTGGAAATAAAAAGCGCATCTTCGAATGGTGGGTGTAGGAGGTCTGTTTCTCTGCCAATCTCTTTTGCAACGAGCGATGCCGCTATGGCATCCGCGCCGATGATCGCGCTCGCAGTGTTTTTTTCCGGCAGCCCGCCTAGTTTTTCCTGCAGCTCCTGAACCCACCATTCATATGAATAGGACGCGTCGGGCATGAGCGCGTTGTTCTCGGCGAACTCGCCAAACGGCACGAGTATCTCGCCCAAATCTATTATGCGCGACACTGCGGGCCTCACCTTTTTGGCCTCGGCGTAGGTGTCTACCTGCACCAGGTCGCCGTTGCCGAGAAGCACTATCGGCCCCTCTATCGAATCGCAGGGGGTGCCAAGCGTGCCCTTTCCCGGCCTCTCCACCTTCATCTGCGTCCCGACAGCTATGAAGTCGTCTAGTATGTGCATCGTGGCGGGATTTATCGCGGTCGACGCGAGACCTGCGGTCCTCGCCCGGCCGTATCGAAGCCGAAAACCTCCCGGGCGCGAGGGGTGAGAAAGAACAGGCCTGCCTGCGATTATGTCGCGGATGTATTTAGTGGCGGGCGGTATCTCGGGTATCCCTCCCTCCGTTTTGTCCTCCTCGTCGTTCTTCGCCCCCTTGTTGACGAGGGTGTCGAGGAAGTCCCACCCCTCCAGTTTCAACCTCTTCACGTGTTTTTGTATCTTGGGAGCCTTGAGGCACATACCCTCCGCGAGCACGAGCATGGCGCCGCCGCGTATCCTGTTGGTCTCTATCCTCGGCAGGTCCCGATTGCCTGCTATCTCCTCGTCTTCGGTGCCCTCGCCGTCTATGCATATCGGGCAGCCGCGGACTATGGCCTCCACCTCGGCGTCGGAAGGCGTGTATTGCAACGAGGCGCATTGCCTGTAGGCGGGCACCTCTTCCTTGTATCGCTCGACCTCCTTGTCCGTCGGCTTGAATTCTGCTATCCCGAACTCGCGCCTCACCACGTCTGCAAGAAGGACGCTCATCGCCTGGCCCGTCCCTCCGGCAGAGCGTATCGGCCCTGCAAAGAATAGGTCGACGTACCTCGTATTGTCGTGGTTGTTCTTTATCTTGACCTCGGCTATACCCTCGAGTGGGGCGACGAGGACGCCTTCGGTCAATATTGCTAGCCCTGTCCTTACCGACTGGTCTATCGCCGCTTCGGGCGTATGCATCCTGCCGAAATCGCCGCGTGCGACCTCCTTTGAAATCTGTATCGCCACCTGCTCCCTGTCCCCGATCTCCTTCGTGGCCTGCCTTATGCGCTCAGCCACGCCGACCGGCCCCACTAGCTGCTCGACGCGGGCGGCAAGGTCCTTTGCGGGCGGAATCTCCACCTCTTTCGAGGGGTCAAAACCCTTGTTCCTGGCCTTTTTCGCTCTGGCGTAGCATTGCTCCATGTCGGTGTGTAGCCTTTCGAAATAGGCCCTCATGGGCGGGCTTGCCGCGACCTCGTCGCTCCCCCCGCCCGTGTTCTTCTCGCGGCTCATCTTGCGTTCCATGACATAATGCCAAACCTGCGCTTTAACGTTTGGGGCGAGGTGGCGCGGGAAGGCGCAAGACTGCGCAGGGGTCGGACGGGAATGGGCGCGTTCCAGTGGAAATGAAGGGGTTCGAAAGAGGGGAGTTTGAGTGGTTTATATAGCCTGTTTTTGAACCAGCCGGAAAACGATTTCCGGTGCGATAGTTACGGACTTTAGTTTTCGGACGGTCTAGACATCACGAACAGAATTGCTACGCAATCCCTCGACACGGACTAATCCTCCCTTTGGTCGGATTGGCCATATTTCGGAATTTTTCAAAATTCCTCAACACGGGCGGAATGTTTCGCTTTCGCTTCAACATTCGCCCTATTTCGGAACATTGTTTGTGCCTTCGACTACGAACCAGCAAGCTTTATTTAGCGGGGCGGCAATTACGCCCTTCCATTCCACTGTTTCGGGTGCGTCCATTAAAACGCCACCGGAAACGGGCTGTCACACGAGGAGGATAAGATGGTCAAAGACCTGTTTGAATCTTTGCTCAAGGCAAGACCGATATTCAAAAACAAGGAAGTTATGCGCCCTGCATACATACCGGACATACTGCCACACCGGGACACCGAGATAAGGCACCTTGCGGCCATCCTCGTGGCGGCGCTTCGCGGCGAGACCCCGTCGAACGTCCTTATCTACGGAAAGACCGGAACCGGAAAAACGGCGGTCGTGAAGTACGTTGGCAAGGAACTGGAAAACAAGGGGGTCGAACTGGGAAAGCCCACAAGGCACATCTACCTGAACTGCGAGATAGTCGACACCCAGTACCGCGTACTGCAGAACATAGCGAATCATTTTATAACCGAATGGAGCGACAGGGTGCCTTTTACGGGCTGGCCGACAGACGAGGTTTATGCCAAGCTAAAGCAGATGATGGATAGCGAGGGGGGCGTGACCGTCATAACCCTCGACGAAATAGACAAGCTCAAGGGTGACGAGGTGCTCTACAACCTCACGAGGATAAACTCGGATCTCAAGCGGGCGAAGGTATCGGTTCTCGGCATCTCGAACGACCTCAAGTTCACCGAATTTTTAGACCCGCGTGTAAAGAGCAGCCTCGGCGAGGAGAACATGATCTTCCCACCATACGATGCCGACCAATTGCGCGACATCCTGAACCAACGCGCAAAGATGGCTTTTCGGGAAGATGTGACCGACGAAGGAGTGATAGCCAGATGCGCGGCGCTCGCGGCGCAGGAGCACGGCGACGCCAGGCGGGCGCTCGACCTTCTGCGGGTCGCAGCCGAGATAGCCGAGCGCGACAAGGCCAAGGAGATAACCGAGAAGCATGTGAAGCTCGCGCAGAACAAGATAGAGCTCGACCGCGTGACCGAGGTGACATCGAGCCTGCCGATGCAGTCTAAGCTCGTCCTCTTCTCGATTATCGTCGGGGAGGATCTCTCTCGCGCCGCCGGGCAGAAAATGGGCCTGACGACGGGAGAGGTCTTTGATATCTACAAAGAACTTTGCAAGAAGACCGGCGCCGACGTCCTGACGCAGCGGCGCATAGCCGACCTTATTTCTGAGCTGGACATGCTCGGCATAATAACGGCGAGGGTCATCTCCAAGGGCAGGTACGGCAGGACGCGGGAGATACAGATGAGTGCCCAGCCGGACAAGATCCGCGAGGTTCTCGGAAACGACGAGCTACTCAGCGCGATACGTGACTTCCGCCCCAGGATACAGTCCCGCCTGGGCGGAAGTTTCTAGCGCGAGAGTGTGAGATCTCACGCTGGGCGTTCATCACACCTATGCCTGATACAGCACCGCCCAGGTGGAAGTTTCTCGCGCCAACGCACACCAAAACATCAAATAGTGATAAATACAGAACCGCGGAACCGAAATATGCAGTTATTTATTCCTATCGCGAACCGCGGTCGCCTGCTCTATATTCTCTTCTTTTTCCTTTCCCGCCTTCCGCTTTTCGATAATAGACGTCGTCACGTCCACCGCAATCGGGACGGTCACGATGGCTGCGATGCAGATCCCGAGGCAGACCCAGAGATCTGTGGGGGCGTACGCCCTTCCGACCCTGCTCCAGCCCTCTTGCGGATAGACGTTGTTGCCCTGTATCGCCAGTTTTATCAGCCCGAACCACGGTATCTCGCCGCGCGACTTGCCTATTATCCACTCAGGCAATATCGGTTCTGTGCAGATGCTGCCGCCCTGATCGTAGGCTCCGTTGTTGTTGTCGCCGAGCGTTATGAATCCGTCATGCCTTGCAGCGGGGTTTGAGAGAAGCGCGGCAAGGTTCAGCCGCACAGTCGCGCCGTTGTATCCGTAGCCCTCTATCGTCACAGTGCCGCTTTGGCCGTAAAGCCCGAGTTCCGGTAAGTCGTACGACCCGGTATCTTCGTCGTAATCTAGCCACAGCACTGCGCGGTGTATTATCGGCGTTCTGTTCGCGGCGTTATACGGCCTGTATATTATGACGTCGCCGTAGGTGCCGTATCTTTGCCTCGCGCCGCCGGCGTTGCTTTCGTAAGCGTATGTCGCAACGTCCTCGCGCACGCCCGTCCGCTTCACGAGCACTAGGTCGCCGGGATCGATAGTGCCAAGCTTCCCGTACGGGGAATCGTCGTGCATCATCGAGCCCGACTCTATGACCACCATGGGGGCGGTCTTGGGAAACGGCTGCCCGGTATAGCCCCACAGGGCGGACATTATGATTGCTACCGCGGCGATTGCGATGGCGACGTCCCTTAACGCAGCCAGGTAAGGGGTGCGGCCCTTCCATATGCCGCGAAGCGTCTCTCTCGTTTTGGATTTCATTTGTTCACGCTCTCAATCCCGCCCTTTCTTAAAAGAGTTTCTTATGCGGCGCACGGGGAAAGGTGCAGGTCAGTGCACAATACTAAAAAGAGGAGAGACTATTTGGTTTTGAAGAAGTGACCGGATGCGAAAGATAGTGGAATTTTTTAGCGAAAGGGGCACCCTGGTTCAACCGGAAGCCGCTGAATATCTGAGCAGAATAGAGGATCCGCTGGCGTTCGCCGTCCGGCTTGCCGAGAAGCTGAAAGAAGCTCCACTCATGCTGACACTCGATATGGTGAAGGAGTTCGAGGAATCCTCGGCGGAGGAAGAAAGTGATGCGGCGGCAGTGGCGCCGTCCGCTGAAAGCGCAGGGCAGAAGAGGGCGGTTTCCCGCATCCTCGACCTGCTTGAAAGAGGCGGCCGCAGGACCGGGGGAGACGAAGAGGGGGAAGAGCCCGGGGATGAGGCCGGAGCCGACGGCGATGACGGGGGGGGCGGAGAGGACCAGGACGGCGGGCCGACGAAGGGCGGGCGGCTTTTCGATTACCACATAAGCAAGGCGCCGGGCTGGAGGCCGCTTGCCGCGGAATACGATGCCGCGCTCGAAATAAAGTCGGACGTTACCGGCAACTCGACCTGCGAGGGCACGCTTAAGGATTTCTCGCTGCTCTTTTCGGACCGATACGACTCGCTTTCCAAGCTGCTGCGAAGGCAGAGGCGCGAGGTGATGAACGCGCTGCCTCTTGGCAGGATAAAGAATGCGCCTTCGAACGAGTTGCAGTTGATAGGCATGGTCTCGGATGTCAGGACCACCGTGAACGGGCACCGGTTGATAGAGCTCGAGGACGACACCGGAACGGCGACCACGATAGCCCTGAAAAGCAACCCCGACGCCATCTCGCTTGCCGAAACCGTGATAATGGACGAGGTCGTGGGGATAACGGGCAGGCTCTCCAAGAACGGCGAACTCGTTATAATAGAGAACCTCGTGAGGCCTGACGTTTCTATGCACCGCACGCCCAACAGGGCGGAACTTCCGCTGTACGCCGCATTCGCATCGGACGTGCACATAGGCTCTAACACCTTTCTCGAAAAAGAGTGGGAGGGGATGCTCAGATGGCTCAACGGCAACGTCGGCAACGGGCGGCAAAGAGATGTTGTCGGCAAGATAAAATACCTAATCTTGCCCGGCGACGTCGTCGACGGTATAGGAATATACCCGAATCAGGACAAGGAGCTTCTGATACCCGACATATACGGCCAGTACGATGCCCTTGCAAAGCAGCTTGAGATGGTGCCCGACCACATCCGGATCATAGTGCAGCCCGGAAACCACGACGCTGTCCGCCCCGCAGAGCCGCAGCCCGCCTTCTCCCGCGGCATACTTGAGCTATTCCCGTCAGGCAATATCTCCTTTGTCGGCAACCCCTGCAAGTTCTCGCTGCACGGGGTTAACGTGCTCTCATACCACGGCCAGTCGCTGATAGACTTCGCCACCAAGATACAATCCCTCACATACGACAAACCCATGCCAATAATGAAGACCATGCTCAGGATGAGGCACCTGGCCCCGTTCTACGGCGGCAGGACGCCGCTTGCGCCGGAGCACAGGGACTACATGGTGATCGACGAGGTGCCGGATATCTTCGTTACCGGGCACGTCCACCTCACGGGGGTCGACACCTATCGGGGCGTAACAATGATCAACGCATCGGCGTGGCAGTCCCAGACCGACTACCAGAAGATGATGAATTTCATACCCGATCCGGCGAAGCTGCCTGTAGTCGACCTCAAGAGCGGCTCTACCACGGTGGTCGATTTCTCCAGACCGCTGTGATTTTTTATCCGGTCTGACCGGAGGAACCCCTTTATTTCGTATGGAAAAGCAAAAATGCCGTTTGCGCCGACGCGAAAGAAGAAACAAATAGTAATCTCTCTTCCAGTCGTATCTCTCGGTTCGCTTGCGGTGACGTTTGGGACGTGAAAGAAGAAACACTATTAATCGAGGCTGACTATTAATACCAAAAAAAGCCTAAAAAGAGGAATCCCGTCCAATCTTTTGATTAATGATTTTGTGATTGGCAGAAATTCATTGCCAT
>PGXE01000095.1 GCA_002838935.1 Thermoplasmata archaeon HGW-Thermoplasmata-1
ACGTGCAAATCCCAGAAGGTGTAAGTTTCCGGAACCTGTATCCGCCGCCAGACCGGTGGCCTGGTCTCTTCCAGCCCAACCCTGAACTGGTAAACCCTGTCGAACTGTTTCTTCATCTTTTTTCCTCCTTTTGCCTGCTTATCCTTCAGGTGCGCGTACCTCCGCATTGCCCGGTTCAGGTTTTTTCTCCCCGATGAACAGGGCACTCCTCGATTCCATCCATACCGTATGGACAATTTTTCGGCTTGCATTCCTGCTTGTTGTAAGGACATCTGTTTGTCCTGATGTGGTATAGGAGATCGTCAAGCTGCTTCTTGTCGGTTATTTCGGCGGCCTTCGCATCGATATGCCGCCACTCCGCCTCGTTGAGCGGGGCCGCGACTTTTTTTATCTCCATGCGGATCGAAAAATCCTTCTTCGGGTTTCCCAGCAGTTCCCGCTCTTCGAGTATCCTTTCCATCGGCGTCTTTCCCTTAAGTTTCTTCTGCGGAGTTTTTAGCCATTTCTCTCTGAACCGCTCAACCGCTTCTTCTGCTTTGGCCGCGGTCGGATAACTGTCGATATCTACATTTTCATACGAGTCTTCCATGAACGTATTTATGAGCGCCGTTTCGAGAGGACCGTAGCTGCTAATATCCTCCGGTGATTTGCCGCCGAACTCCCGTCGCGGGTGTTTGTTCCATACGAGACTCAGGAGTTCGATTGCCTCGTTAAAATCGTCGCCGGAGGGGAAGCGGTGTTCGTATATTTCAGGGAATGCCTCGTTTGGGCTCTTGCTCTCGTTTATCCTGCGGCTAAGCGTCCGGAAGTCCAGTTTAAGGCCGGCCCCGTCGAGCTTTTTCTTCAGCGCGGCCTTCGCCTCGTCGAGGGTTCTCGTCACTCCGTCCCATTCCGAGAGGGCATCTAACACTTCGTTCCCGCCCAATCTGCCTTTGGCAAGACGGCTGCGCAGCCGGACGGCCGTTTCCTCTATCCGCCCCCTCTCTTCGCCGGGCCATATCCTAACGGATGGCGTGGTTATCATGAAATCTGACCGAAAGGGCACGATCCTGCATGCGATCATATCTCCCGGCAACAGTCTGGCCGAACCCCTCTTCTCCCTGGCGAAATATTCGCCGCCGCCCACCATATCTCTAAGGATGATGCCCCCCCCGGCGCGGACATCGATTGCTTCAAAGACGCTAAACTTGTTTTCCTCAAGCTTCTTGCAAAGCGCGTGCTCCTCAGGCATCAGCCCGCCGTAATCCATGAAATGGCGAAGGGGGGTTTTTCCGTCCTTTAGCTTGTAATCGAAGAGAAAGAGATCAAAATTGTTCGCCACATCTTCATCCGAGAGTATGAAGGCGTCCGCGTTTTCGTCCATGTATTTGTCTACCTCGGGCCCAAGTTCGGGCTGGTCGAGCACCCAGCTAATCGCGCGGTCTATCATGTCTCCCGGATAGCCGGCGTGGTCGCGGCTCCAGCAGCACTTCTTGTATTTTTTGCCCGAACCGCAGGGGCAGGGGTCGTTACCTGATGCATCCGGAGCGCATAAAAAGGGTGCTACCCTGTTATGCCAGGCAGATTCACCAGATACGGATTCAAAGGAGTCAAAGAAGAGATAATGTGCCACTCTAAAACAATTTCGACAGGAAAATCATACTCGCCCGTATTTGAAAAAGGGACATGGGACTTTCTAATACCTATCCGCTCTCCTCCAACAACCTCTTCCCCTTCTCCGTTATGGTGTAAACCCTGCCCATCCTAATGTCGCAGGACTCCCTCTCCTTCGTCTTGCACATCTCCGCAAGCGGGCAGAAGAGACAGCCGGTCCGTTTCGTGGCCTCGTGGTCGACCTCTGCCGCCGTGCCCTCTTCCTTAAGGCAGCCCATGTCTTCCAATGTGCGGACGCGGTTGCCGAGTTCCTCTATGCTAAGCTGCAGGGTTTCTGCCGCCTTCGCAAAGGTCGTGCCGTTCCCGTCTATGAGCCTCAAAACCTCTATTATGCTTCCCTTCACTTCGATTCCTCCCTGGTCGACACGCCTGTGTCATCCTGTCCCCTGTTCACTTTCTCGTCTTCTTTGTCGTTCCCGCGCATCTCTTTACGGCTCTTCGTTCTCCACCGCAGCATGGCGGCAAGCGGAAAGAGCGCGAGATAGAGCATGGGCACCATGTCGTCTGTTATGCGCCATTCCCCGAAGTCCTCCATGCCAAGGCCGAACGCAAGCGCGTTAGCTGCGAGAAATACGAACCGGACGAGGCAGAATATCACCCCGAGCCACGCGCCGACGTGGACGTATGCCCCGGCATCTTCTCCACGCGGCCCGAGCCATACGGCGACGCCAGCCAGAAAGACGCTGCCGATTAATGCAAGTATCGCGCCGCCGACTATGTCGCCGGGAATTAGCAAAATCCCGCGCCCTGTTATGCCAAAGACCACCTGCAGCAGCCCGAAGGTGAGATACATCTCTGCCATGAGAAGGCCGAAGAGGACCATGCAACGCAATCTCTTTTCATCCATCCGCGTCTCACCCCCCTATCCCTATCAGAATCCCTATCTTCACGGCAGCAAATGCGAGAAGCCACGCTATTCCCGTGCTGTATGCAATCGAGAACGCGGTCCATCCCCACGAGCCGGTCTCCTTCTTTATCGTCGCCACCACCGCCATGCAGGGCATATAGAGAAGCACGAATACCATGAGGCCGAGAGCCACAGCGGGGTTGAACGCGGGATCTGACGCAAGCGCGGCAGAAAGCCCTTCCTCGCCCGCTCCGTAGAGAACGCCGAGCGAGCCTATTACTATCTCCTTCGCGACAAATCCGAAGATCAGCGCGACTGCGATCTTCCAGTCAAAGCCAAGGGGCTTGAATAGGGGTTCCATGAACTTTCCGATGTGCGCGGTAAGGCTCTCTTCGCCTCCGTAATCCACCATCCCGAATTCGCCGCCGGGGGTTATGCCGAAACTTGCGAGTATCCATACCACCACGACGCCTGCGAGGATTATCGTTCCCGCCTTCTTGAGATACATCCTGCCGTTGTTCCACGTGCTCCTGAATACTGCCCGGGGCTTTGGTGCGCGGTATGGGGGCATCTCCATTACAAAGGGCGCCGGAGAACCCCTAAAGAGCGTGCTTCTAAAGAGCTTTGCCGAGAGAACGGCCACGATGACCCCGAGCGCATAAAGGCCGAATATGATGTTTCCCGCGTTCCTGCCAAAGAAGGTTCCAGCGAGTATGATATAGACCGGCAGTCTCGCGCCGCATGAGGCAAAGGGGGTTACGAGTATCGTTATAAACCGGTCCTTCTTGTCGTCGATGGTGCGCGTCGCCATGACCGCAGGAACTGAGCATCCGAAGCCCATTAGAAGGGGTATGAACGACTTGCCGTGAAGGCCGAGGGAATACATCAGCTTGTCCATTATGAACGCGGCCCTTGCCATGTAGCCGCTCTCTTCGAGAAGGGCGAGCATGAGAAAAAGCAACAGGATGTTTGGCAGGAATATGACGACCGCGCCGACGCCTCCTATGATGCCGTCACCGAGCAGGAAACCGAACCATCCCGGAACGTTCTCTGTCACAAGTCCCGCAAGCGCGCCGACACCCATGTCGATCAGTTCCATCAGGGGTGCGCCTGCCGTGAATGTTATCTGGAACGCGGCCCAGATTAATGCAAGAAAAAGCGGAATGCCGAGCCACTTGTTCGTGAAAACGCGGTCCATCATGTCAGACATGGTGAGCTTCCGTTCGCCTCTCCGGTGGCACTGGGAAAGAACCGCGTCTATAGCTTCATATCTCTTGTCCGCGATTTCCGCCTCTATCAGTTCGAACGGCGTTTCGTCCTGTATCTTCAGAATCTCCTTCTCGCCTGTGCTTCCGGCAATCCTTTTTGTTACCTCTTCGTCGCCTTCGAGGAGCTTTACCGCGCTCCAGCGCAGCGGCATCTTTTCCGCGAGCGGTACGTCCTTCTCCAGAAGGCGCTCGACCGTCGTTATCTTCTCTTCGAGTTCCTTTCCATAACCCACTGTATGGTGGTGGTGCTCTTTTCGCGTGGCCTCGCGGACAACTTCGTCAAGAAGCGTTCCTACGTTTTTCCCCTCGTACGCCCTGGTTTCCACAACCGGCGTTTCAATGAGGTGGGAAAGTTTTTTGACATCTATCGAATCCCCCCGCTCCTCTGCGATGTCGCACATGGTAAGGGCTATCACCACCCTCGCGCCCAATTCCATTAACTGCGTCGTAAGATAGAGGTTTCTCTCAAGGTTCGTGGCATCCACCACCTGCACGACCACGTCGGGCTTCTCGTTGATTATGTAATCCCTCGTAACGACCTCGTCAAGCGAGTATGCCGTCAGGCTGTAGGTTCCGGGAAGGTCGACTACCTCGAGGTTTGCCTCCCCGTGCCTGCGTTTTCCCACCTTCTTCTCGACAGTCACCCCGGGCCAGTTGCCGACATGCTGGTGCGCTCCCGTTATCGCGTTGAATATGACAGACTTGCCGACGTTCGGGTTGCCAGCGAGCGCGACCTTTATTTTCCCTATTTCGTCTGTGCTCATATAAAACATTCTCCTGATAAAATCCTAACAGATAAAACCGCTTCGCGAGGGGTTACTTCCTCTTCACTATTATCTTGCCGGCCTCGCCCCATCGAAGGGCGTAGATGGTGCCGTCAATCTCTATCGTCATAGGCCCCCTCCAGAATCCGGTCTTCTTGACGACCTTCTTTCCCGGCCGGATGCCCATCGAGCTTAACCTTGCGTTGAGGCGCCTGCCTGCCATAATCTCCACTATTACAGCATCTTCCCCTTCGGGGATGTCGCAGAGGGTCGTAACCTCATCCTTGCTTGCAAAACCGGATTGGGGCGGGGGACACGCACCGGGGGAGCATCGGCATCTTCGATTTCTTCTGGGCACTCCATCACTCCTTTTAGGTAAGCCTAATTATGGGGTATATGCCGCCGCGGCTTTTAAGGTTTACCTAAAAATCTTATTTACTTCCTCTGTATATCTATCATTATGCCTACAAAGGGTTTCGAGGACTATCTGGAAGCGATACACCTTCTCGGCGGCAGGAACGTCAAGACAGGCGAGGTTGCAAAGCACCTTGAGGTCAATCCCGCCAGCGTGAGCGAGATGTTCCCGAAACTGGCTGCGGAAGGTTACGTCATCTACGAGAAATACAGGGGCGTAAACCTGACCGATAAGGGCAGGAAGGTTGGATCGCACATGACATGCCGACACAACACGCTTGCCGAATTCCTGCAGATAATCGGTGTTGGTGCGGAGGTTGCCGAAAAGGAGGCGTGCGCGCTCGAGCATTCGCTCTCAAAGGATACCGCCGCAAAGCTGTCCGCCTTCGTCGAGTCCATTAAAAAGTTGCCTTAATCGGATTTGCGCGGCAACAGTGAGCGGGGCTGACGTTTTTGCGGCCGTGGCTTGTGAAACTCAAAAATAAAGCGCCTCCATGCAGTCGTTTGCGAACATGAGAAACATGCAGAACGCGGTCGGCAGTAACAATTTCTTGGGATGGGTTCGCTCGCCTCGAAATCCCTTCATCATCACATTGAAGCCTATCGCCGCGGATAGTATGATGGTCGAATATCCAAGCGCATACTGCGGCAGCCGTGCGGCAAAGACGGCCCACGAAAAACCGCCGCTCCGGCCGCGCATTACGTTCATGAACGAAAGCTCGAACCCTTCGCCCGCAAGGAAGAAGTAGCCGAAAACGGAGAGGAAGTAGCCGCTCCATATCGCGGACACGACCTCGAACTGGTGGCAGAACTGGAGTTCTAGAACCTCTATCCAGTAGGGGGAGTTCGCCTTGATGCCGAAGAATTCGAGGTATGGTGTAGGCGTGAAGTAGGGATAAAAGTGACGTATCGATTCGGTCGAAAGGCTTCGCGTAACCAGGAAGCCGATTAGAACGAACGCGAGAAAGACGAGCGCACCCTGAACCATGTGCGGGAGGGACTCCTTCAACGTGGCGAGGGATTGCCTGAAAAGAGAATCTTTGCCTGCATCGGCGGGCGCAGGTGCTTTTTCATCCCCACGGCATCCGGCTGTTCCTGCCGTTTCGTATGGCATCTCACCAATTGCGGCGTTTGCTGTTCCTGCCGTTTCGTATGGCATCTCACCAATTGCGGCGTTTGCTGTTCCTGCCGTTTCGTATGGCCTCTCACCAATTGCGGCGTTTGCTGTTCCTGCCGCATCCTCCCCTTTTACTCCCTCAACTCTTTCGGCTTCGGCCTGCCGCCGATGCCATCTACCGAAAATGCCACTAATCCTCAAGGTATGCCCCCATCGCTCCGACGACCTCGCGGCTGGTTTTCGCGTTCCGATAATCTTCGAGCGGTTCGCGGTTCAGGGCGAGGAAGGTGCCGCCCCATTTGAATTTCGACGCGAGTTCCTTTGCCTGCTCCGCCTCGCCCATGATGTAGAGGGTCGCCACGAACGCCTCCGCCGTGCTCAGCTTGAAGGGCTTGCCGTAATTCACCTCGTTTGCGGCGACAAGAAACGGCAGGGCGCGCGGATGGTTTTGCCTGCGAAGAACCGGAAACGTCTCCTCCGCGTGCTCCCACGAGCAGTCTAGCGCCATGACTCCCTTGCTTCTTGCTATCTGTAAATCCTCGGCCGACACCGACTTCTCGGCGAACGGGTCGAGGAGTATCGCGCCCTTGGGCAAAGCTTTGATGTTCTCCTCCATCCTCGCAAGGCCGAACTTCTGCATGCGCCTCGCCGTGCACTTGCGCGGATCGTCCTGATTCGCGTGATAGATGATTAGTTTTACGCTCATTGGCGCTCCCCCTTATCCAATTTCAGTCCAGCCCTTCCGCAGTCATCCCCACACCTTATCTCGACGTCGATAACCACATGGCTCACGCCCGGGGAATAGGATTTCACGTTCTTGAAATTAAGCAATCTCGCGCCGAAACCCGCTTTCGCCGCCGCAGACCTCACGCGCTCTAGCGGCTGGGTCTTCATCAATTCGTTCGGGCAGGTCTCGTGATAGTGGATTATGCCGCCTTCCTTCTTCAGCACGCGCATCGCCTTGTCTAGAAATAGGTGCGTTGTTCCGACGTAGCCCATCGATATGCGGTCGGCAATTCCTTCCGGCGCGGTTTCGCGGTTGTCGCCAAGGAGCGGCTCGACGATGTCTTCAACGCCGTTGAGCTTCGCGTTCTCGCA
>PGXE01000096.1 GCA_002838935.1 Thermoplasmata archaeon HGW-Thermoplasmata-1
TGATTACGTAAGGCATCAAGAAGATGTTCATCAGACAAAATTATCCGCATATTTCCAGGTTGGAAGCCCCGCCTTTTAAGGCGGGGAGGATGTCACTAGTTTTTGATCTGTGGGACCAATCGGTTTCAAAGTATTAGAAAACCATTCGAAAACCACACCTATTGGGGCATAATTATCAAGGGCAGCTTTGGATAAATACAATGTGTTGGGTAAAGTTCTTTTCGAAATAGCCGTCTGATTGCCAACGTCGATTGTGAATTTAAACTCTTTCGAACTTTTTACGTTTCTTTCGAATATAATCGCTTTATGTCCATGCGGATAATAGTAAAGGTTTTCCTCAAGAATCCGATTCCTATTATGGGCAAGATTATAATTATAGATTATATCATTTACAATAAACGTGACTGCAAATCGAGTTGGTTTCGATAAGCATTCCTTATTCAGTTTGAATGGTTCGAACGGTAAATCTTCGTTAACCTGATACCGGTGTGAATATTTTACAAGTTTCGACAGTCTATTGATTGCCAAAAGCACATTAGTTTTCCCAGAGGCATTTGCCCCAAATATACCGGCTACTTTCAGCAAAGGATCTTTTTTCATGGGCGGAATCATAAAAAAATTGTCTGCAAATGATTGGTCTTTCGTCCCGACCATACTGAACGTCACTTCATCTTCGAAGGATCGAAAGTTTTTAACTTTGAACTCCACCAACATTCTGTTTCACCTCTATTTTTTAACGTTCAAATTGATTTTTTTTCGATTTTTTCGAAATTTAACGAATTTGATATATAATTAACCAGTATATAGCTTTGACTGAAGAATATGTTAAAATGAATTATTTACAGATTCATTTCTATCTAAAATGACCATTTAGGGATTTTCGCAGTGCCTTATCCGGTCGTAGCCATCTTTCCCCTTAGCGTCGCTATCCTATCCCTCAGGAATATCGCAAGCTCGAAGTTGAGTTCGTCGGCGGCTTCCGTCATTCGTTCCTCAAGCTCGGTTATAAGTTTCGGGATTTCCTTTTTCGGGATGTGCTTTACGTCCTTTACCTCGACCTCGCCGGCGGCTATGGGCTTCACTATGCTCTTTGGCGTTATGCCATGCTTTTCGTTGAAAGCCACCTGGATGTTGCGCCTTCTCTCGGTCTCAGCCATAGCGCGTTTTATCGACTCGGTTTCTCTATCGAGGTAGAGTATCACCCGCGACTCGGAGTTTCGCGCCGCTCTTCCTATCGTCTGGATGAGGCTCTTCTCATCGCGCAGGAATCCTTCCTTGTCCGCATCCAGTATCACCACGAGCGCGACTTCGGGGAGGTCGATGCCTTCGCGCAGGAGGTTTATGCCGATGAGAACGTCGAACTTGCCAAGACGAAGCTGCCGGAGTATCTCGGTGCGTTCGAGCGTGTCTATCTCGCTGTGGAGGTATCGAACCCTGACGTCCTTCTCCGCAAGGTGCTCGGTAAGCTCCTCAGCCATGCGCTTCGTCAGCGTCGTTACGAGCACGCGAAAGCCCTTTTTCACCGTTAAGCCGATCTCGCGCATCAGGTCGTCTATCTGCCCCTTTATCGGCCTCTTGAACACCTGCGGATCGACAAGCCCCGTCGGGCGGATTATCTGCTCCACCACCTGCCGCGACTTGGAAATCTCGTAAACCCCCGGCGTCGCCGAGACGAATATCGTGTTTTTCATGTATTTCGCGAACTCGTCGAACTTGAGCGGGCGGTTGTCGAAAGCGGACGGCAGGCGGAAGCCGTATTCGACGAGATTGCTCTTTCGCGACCAGTCGCCCTTGTACATGCCGTGTATCTGCGGCAGGGTCTGGTGGCTCTCGTCAATGACCAGAAGGAAATCGTCGGGGAAGAAGTCGATAAGGCAGTAGGGCTTCTCGCCCGCAAGCCTGCCGTCGAAGTGGCGCGAGTAGTTCTCTATCCCCTTGCAGAAGCCGACTTCCCCTATCATCTCGAGGTCGTAGGATATGCGCTGGCGCAGCCGGTAGGCTATCAGCGGATCCTCGACTTTTGGCAGTTCCTCTTCGAGTTCCTGCCGGATTGACGCAAGCGCCCGCTCCCTCGCCTCGTCGCCCACTACGAAGTGCCTCGAAGGGTAGATGTAGAAGTAGTCCGGCCTCTCCTTTTGCTCGTAGTTCATGGCGTCGAGCGTGGTCAGCTTCCCGATGCGGTTGCCGTCAAGCTCGATGCGCAGGATGTCGTTCGTGTAGCCGGGAATGATGTCGATGACGTCGCCGCGCACGCGAAACCGCCCCGGCATAAGCTCCTTGTCGTTTCTCTCGTATTGCTGCGCTATTATGCGGTCGATAAGCGCGCGCCGGGTCGTCTCGTCGCCCACGCGCAAGGGAAGCGCCATATTGCGGAACTCCTCGGGGTTGCCGAGGCCATAGATGCAGGAGACCGAAGCAACGACTATGACGTCGCTTCTTGTCATCAGCGCCTCTGTGGCGGAAAGCCGCATCTGCTCGATCTTCGGGTTCACGGAAAGGTCTTTTTCTATGTAGGTGTCCGTTGCCGGAAGATACGATTCCGGCTGGTAGTAGTCGTAGTAGGAGACGAAGTATTCGACGCGATTTTTCGGGAAAAGCTCCTTGAACTCTGCGTATAGCTGCGCCGCGAGGGTCTTGTTGTGCGCAATCACTAGCGTCGGCCTGTTTATCCGCGCTATCACGTTGCCGACGGTGAATGTCTTGCCGGAACCCGTGACGCCAAGAAGCGTCTGCTTTTCGCAGCCCTCTCTAAGCCCGTCCGACAGTTTCGCTATGGCTGCGGGCTGGTCGCCTGCGGGCTTAAATTCGGAGACGAGTTCGAAACGTCGCTTCTCAACGGAAATCCGGTTATTTTCGGTCATTCATCTCCCAACCCCAACAGTGGTCCGTAATCGTCTCTTGCGGCATAGGCGTGGACACCTGCTCGCGAACTTGCCGACATCGCAAACCAGATTCTATGGGCTCCAGTTAATTCTGCATTTTTTTGGCAATACCGGACAAAACAACCGTAAAAAATAAGGATAAAAATATGAATCATAATCATAAACAACACATCAAATAAGGAATCTGGTGTTACATCTTGGATACAACACCAAAGCATGATACAAAATACGTCTCATTCTTGGTCTGCGGCTCATCGTATCTGGGAAATCCCCCGGTGGTAACCACATAAACTTTCGTGCCAAAAAATATCTTCGATGTACCCGTTATGTTCCAAGAAGCTCCATCAGCCACCCCACTCCATTCATTTTCAAGTTTTTCGTTTACTGCATCTTTTGCGTAATTTTCAGTAATCCAAGGGCACCATGCAAAAGATGCGCTAAAAAAAATTATTAAAAGGATGGAAATTTTTACCTTTTTACTGAAATTAACAACCATAAATCCACCTTAGTTATCCGCAATTTCGTCCCTATTTATCAGTAGCACATCCTCCATTTGGATCGAAACGAGATCACCCCTCAATAAAAATGATGTATTATAGTTGTTATCAAAAGATATACCTAAGTCCCCCGTTCCTGCCGCAATGACATTTATCGTTCTGCTTGTAGATTGACCTGCGTTGTCATATGCCGTGACCTTTATTGTGTGTTGGCCTACTGATGGAGTCCATTTCCATTCATATGACGAGTCCCAATCAGTATACTTCAACTGTCCGTCAATGTAAAATTCTACTTTATATATCCCTCCTGCATCGGATGCCGAAGCTTTTATTATGATATCTCCAATAATTATGGTATTCGTTGTTCCAGTAGACCCAACTTCAATATCATTTACATAAAGATATCCGCTCTTTGGTTTTGTGATCGAAGCCGAAGGATAGACATTATCATAGTCAATCGTATTCTGATAAGCAGTTGCTACAAATGTTGACTGGCTATATCCCTTTGATATCCACGCTTGGAAAAACTCACTATATCTTCCATCTGCTTGGCTAGAGATGGTATTCCAGATACGAGTAAATCCGTCTGAAAATCGGTCATATCCATCATTTTGTGAATCGAAAATATCATACAGTGCACCAGCCACACGCCCTTCTACTGCATCACCATTGTCCCAGTTAGGTGTACCCCAAGTGGGGGTTTCTAAGTTGATAGTATAATGATTTACCCACGTAAACCAAGGATCGTTTTGTGATGCCATTGGAAAAAATTCTGCCCACCCTTCTGTCCATGCCATATTTACATTACTTATCCGCCTGATAGTATGTTCACCACCAGCATTGGGTGGCCACCAGCCACCGTATATTACATACATTACATTATGAGCATATTCATGTTGTATCACATCGGGACTTCTATCCGAATCTCCATCTCCAGGTATATGAATTTCGCCACCCGTGTGATAATGTGGCCAATCCTCGTAGGGCCATTTGGCTGTTGATTTTGTCATTTCGTAGTTTGCAGGACCATTGCTTAAGTAATTCCATCCATCAGTAATATATGTAAAGATTCGCCACGCACCATATTGAGAAGAGGGACACCCCTGACTGCCAATATCCAATGTCCCATCTGGACAATTTGTATATTCTTGCGTTTGACATTGATATATGTCGTCGTCTGCGTCGATTACTTCTGCAGCACTGCTTGTGGTTGAGAAGACCACGATAATGTCAAGGCCATTCTGTCCCAGACCATCGTCGTTGTTGATGGGGCCAAAAGTAAATCCACCAGTCGAATCAGTAAGAACACTACCCAGATAATCCCAATTTCCGAGAGGCTCAACATCGTAAATATACACAGTAGTCCATCGCGTTCCCATCCAGTTATTGTTTGCGTTTTGATAGAGGAATCGACCGACGACCGTCAACATCCCCGTAGTGCTCGCCTCGCTTTGACGTGATGCTTCGCTCGTTTGATTTCTGGGTGTTGATGGAGTCGGAGAAATCAAAACTCCACTTTCCTCGGATTCGGCATCATCAGTAATCATCAGTTGTACGCTTGAACCTGTGTTGCTCGAAATTTGAGAGTGGGAAACGGACGAATTTCCCTCTGAAATTTCCATATACAATATATCGTGCGCTCCGAACCACTCTGTTTCAGATAACACAGATTTTGTCTTGGCATCGATAACCCATACACCTGTTTTAATAGGTTTTATTATTAACTCAATTTTTACCGGATGGTCATTTGAAATGTTTCCTTTCCAATATGGCTTACCATCAACTACAACTATACCCAAAGGAATCGAGATTTCTACAGTGATTGGCACGGTATTATTTTCGACACACGTGATTTCGCAAGTAATATTTGATGAATGGTTCAATCTCAAATCCGCATTGGTATTGAGTTTGAGATCTAAAGGAGATCTAGGTACACCTGAATAACCGATATCTATTTCAGAAGCGTTCACAGGAATGTTGTTTACAATCCCTAGCAAACACACTAAAATTATTAAAGTCGTTATTGCCCCCGCAAATAGCTTTGTTCTCCACCTAACTTTCCACATAATTATCAATATAAGTATTATTCTTTTTTTTTATAAAACTTTCTGTCAAAATTTTGCAAAGTTTGAGTTAAACATATAAAAAGAGGTCGGGTCATTTTATGGAACAAACAACATAGTATATACCAAATATGGTTCTTTCTTTGTTGATTAATAACCAATCGAGGCCGACCCGTAACCTATTTAGCTAATATTGCAACTTTTTTCTAAAATACCACCCGCTGACACTGGTGGCATTCTGGTTCCTTTTTCAAGCA
>PGXE01000004.1 GCA_002838935.1 Thermoplasmata archaeon HGW-Thermoplasmata-1
CAAGATTTCCTATACTGAAGGTTGTGTTTTCTTTCATTGTTCATCAAACTTGCAAGGAAACACAGCCTTTAAACTTTTTCAACTGGCGAAGTTAGGTTACTATAACTACGGATGGAAGCAGCACCTTGGATTTTGATGTAAGCACTCCGGGCTATCCAACACCTGAATTTACCACAGCCCTGCTTTTCACCTCTGGACTTGGGGTAATCGGATTGATTGGATACACATCTAAGAAAAGGAAAAATAAGCAAATTTCTTAGCTTGCTGCGGTCTATGTTAAAAGAACCGTCATCTGTTCAACTACCCCTCCAAACACCTTAAATAGAGTCTTGTCTGTCAGGTCTTGCAGACAAACAACAGGAGGAACTGCTAAATGAACTACATTATCTTCGACCTTGAGGCCACATGCTGGGACACCGAAGACGAGGACAGGCCGAACGAAACTATCGAGATTGGTGCCGTGAAGCTTGACGACAACCTCAATACGGTCTCGGAATTTGACATCTTCATCAAACCCGTAATGAACCCCACGTTATCCGAATTCTGCAAAAAACTGACGTCTATTAGCCAGAAGGACATCGACGATGCGGACACTTTTCCAAAAGCCGTCGAAAGGTTCAGGGAATGGGTTTGCACCGGGGATGATTATATTTTGTGCAGTTGGGGCAGATATGACAAGTTCCAGTTGGCGCACGACTGCGGGCTCCACGGTCTTGACAGTTCATGGATCACAGACTACTATGTAAGCATCAAGCATATCTACGCCAAGAAAACAAAGTCCAAAAGAGTCGGATTTAACAGGGTGTTGCAGCAGTGCGGCCTCGAGTTCGAGGGAACCCCGCACCGGGGCATCGACGATGCAAAAAATATTGCCAGGGTGTTTGTCCAAAAGTTCGAGATATTCAGGGGTGAGACCTCGGACGCTCCACAGATAGGTGTAATAGTAGATTGGAAAAATAATTGAACAAATGGAACTTCAGCTGTCGGCATTGGGGTGGAGAAGATATGGCTCTACTCTGATAATGCAGAAAGGAAAAAAGTTCAAAAATTAACAGGATTTACTATAATTCAATGAAACCCCTATTTACCACAGATCTCCACTGAAACACATGGAAATACGACCAGCTTTTCAAGGCTGCAAAGAAGCACGGCGCAGACGTTGTCATCAACGGCGGCGATATGCTGCCAAAAGGGGGAAACCTTTTCTCGCAGGACCGATTCATAACAGGCTTCCTTGACCGCCATTTTGGGATGTTTGACTCGGCAGGGATACGCTATCTCTGCTGCCCCGGCAATGACGACCTGAAGATATTCGACCGCATCTTTGACGAGGTCTGCGAGAAACACTCGATGGCAGAGAATATAGCCCAGAGAAAGGCAGACATCGGCGGATACGAGGTTATTGGTATGGACCTCGTGCAAGACTACCCCTTCGGGCTAAAAGACCGTTGCAGGCGGGACACGGCGGACTTCGTGCATCCAGAACAGTGGTGTCGGGCCGTTCTCTCAACGCCTGCGGGCTGGTGCAACATTCCGGACTGGAAAGAATACGCAAAGAAGCTTCCGACACTCGCAGAGGAGTTGGAGATGCTTCCTAAGCCAGAGAACCCGAAAAAGGCGATCTATGTGATACACATGCCTCCGGAAGGCCTCGGGCTTGATATATGCCTTGACAGGCGCGGGGTCGGGTCAAAGGCAGTTTATGAATTCCTGAAGGAGAAGCAGCCTCTTCTCTCGCTCCACGGCCACATACACGAATCGCCGGATGTTACAGGCGTCTGGATGGCGGATATCGGGAAGACTGTCTGCATTCAGCCCGGGCAGCCCTACGGATTTGCGTATGTTGTGATAGAGCTTCCTGATTGAATCCTCTGTTTTTCACTGTCCGTCCGACCCATAACCCCAACACGAATTATCCTCTTTGAACTTATTATCTCATTTTTGACAATTTTCGCTATTGAATAGTTTGCCAATTAATGCTCAGGCCTGCTATTCGCCACCTGAACGTGTTGTAAACCTCTCGCTGACAATCGACCCGGTTACGGTCGTATCTTTCACACTCATCCGCCTGCGACGGGAGGCATCAGGACGGCCTTGTCCCCGTCTTTCAGGATGCGGTCGATCTCCGAATATTCGTGGTTCACCGCAAATATCAGCGTGCCCTCTTCGTAGCGCGAAAGCAGGTCTATGGCTCCCCTGAACTTCTTTGAAACCGCGACGAGAAGATCCTTAATCGACGAGTTTTCGGGCAGCGGTATCTTCATCTCGGACGTGCCGAACGTCTCGCGCATCGAACTGAAAAACCTGACGGAAACCTCTATCGCGTTCGACGCGCCGTGCTTCATGCAAGCCATGATACGGCGATTGGATATTCCTTATTAAACGTTACCTTACCTATTGCCGCCAGCGTGAAACCAGCGATCGCCGCCAGCGTTGTTGTCTGCGTTACCGCACATATTGCCGCACACTTTGCATCACGGGATTTCGCCTTCTGGCTCACCGTCCACCCCTTGTTTTCCATCAGGTTTTTATGTTATGTTCAGTTACGCATAACGATGCTCGCGGACAGCCACGGAAGAGAGATACACAACCTTCGCATAGCGGTTACAAAACAGTGCAACCTCAGCTGCCCATACTGCCATCGCGAAGGGGAAAACGACCCCAAGGGCGAAATGCGGACAGACGAGATAGCGACTATCGCGCAGGTGGCTGCCGATCTTGGCATAATCAAGGTAAAGCTGACGGGCGGGGAGCCGCTCATGCGCACCGACCTCGAAGAAATAATAAAACGCATATCGCCGTTATTCGATGAGGTCTCCATGACGACTAACGGCATACTGCTCACGGAAGAGAGATGCCGCTCGCTCAAGGAGGCGGGCCTATCGAGGGTGAACGTGTCGCTCGACACACTGAATAGGGAGCGATACCTGATTTCAAGCGGCGTCGATTCGATTGATGAAGTCGTCGCTGGCATAGGGAACGCGACCGCAGCGGGCCTTACCCCGGTCAAGGTGAATACCGTTGTGATGAAGGGCATAAACGACGGCGAGATGGACGACCTCGTCAAGTTCGTGGTCGGCAAAGGCGGGATACTGCAGTTGATCGAGATTGAAACGACAAAAGACAAACTCGAAAGCGGCTTCTACGCAGAGCACCACATGGACCTTGGCGATCTGGAAAAGAGGATCGCAGGCATCGCGCAAGGAATGGAAGTAAGAAGGATGCACCGCAGAAGATTCTATAAAATCGGACAGGGCGGTGTCGAATTCGTAAGACCTATGCACAACTCGGATTTCTGCGCCAACTGCAACAGGCTGCGGCTGACGAGCGACGGCAGGCTGAAACCCTGTCTTCTTTCAAACGACGGCGAGGTTGACGTTATGGCGGCACTCCGAAGCGGCGCGTCGGAGGGGGATGTCGCGGAGCTATTCAGGCGGGCGGTGTCGAACCGCGTGCCATACTGGAGGGATTGATACGGACGTTTTCGGTTTGCAGGAAGAGGACTTCGACGTAGGAAAACTCCACCTGTCGTTAAAGGACGCTCGCTGCGGCTGCGTCGTCCACTTCGTCGGCACGGTGAGAGACGACGATAACGAAGGCAGGGTGAAGGGCATGGCGTTCGAAGCCTACGAAGAGCTGGCGCTGCCCGTTATGCGGGAGATGGCGGACGAGGCGAAGGAAAGGTTCGGGGTGACGGGCGTGGCCATCGTCCACCGCACGGGCGGGCTTTCGGTCGGCGACAACATAGTTTTCGTCGGGGTGTCTGCGCCACATCGCAAACAGGGTTTTTCTGCAATCTGCTGGCTCATGGACGAACTGAAACAAAGGCTGCCGGTCTGGAAAAAGGAGCTGCTGCAGGACGGCTCGCGCTGGGTGGGGGGCGAAAGTAATGAATGACGTGAATGACGTTCACATGGTAGATATAGAAGGCAAGGCGGACGTGAGGCGTATCGCCGCGGCGCGCGGGCAGATAATACTGAAGGAAAGCACGGTCGAAGCGATAAGGGAGGGCAGGATAAAGAAGGGGAACGTGTTCGACGTGGCGAGAACCGCAGGCATTCTCGCGGTGAAAAAAACCCCAGAGACGATACCGCTCTGCCACCCGATACCGATAACCGGGATAACCGTTGATTTCGAGCTTTCGCAAAATTGCGTCGCCTGCACCTGCAGGGTCTCTGCGGATTACAAGACCGGCGTCGAGATGGAGGCGCTCTGCGGCGTCTCCGCCGCCCTGCTCACGGTCTGGGACATGACGAAATACCTCGAAAAGGACGAAACGGGAAACTACCCCGACACGCGCATAACTGGAATAGAGGTCGTCGAGAAGAGAAAGGGCGGTGATTCCTGATGGGACATCACGAGCATAAGCTCAGCGCTCCAAAGACTGTGAAGCTCGCGATAATAACGGTGAGCGACACGCGCAATATGGAAACAGATACCTCCGGAAATACGATATGCGGGCTGCTTGAGGGGACGGGGCACGAGGTCGTTTCGCGCGGGATAGTCAGGGACGAGCGCGACGAGATAGCGGGAATGCTGAAAAGAACGGCTTGCGCTTGCCCGGGCGTGCAGGCGATCATCATAAACGGCGGGACGGGAATAGCGCCGCGCGACAACACGCTAGAGGCGATAGCGCCGCTCTTCGAAAAGAGGATACCGGGATTCGGCGAGCTTTTCCGCATGCTAAGCTTCAACGAGATAGGGGCTAGCGCGATGATGAGCCGCGCGGATGCCGGGACGATGCGCGGGGCCGGCGGCAACGTCGTGGTGATGGCGCTGCCCGGCTCGACTAACGGCTGCCGCTTGGCGGTCGAACGCATAATACTGCCCGAACTCGGCCACATGGTCATGGAGGCGAACAAATGAATGAAAAGCCGATGCGCCCGTTTCGCGGCCTGATCCCTCTCGAAGAGGCGGTCCCGCTCGTGATGCGAAGGATAGAACCGATCGAAAGGACGGAGGACGTGCCTTTGGGGAAGGCCGTCGGCAGGATCGTGGCGAAAGGTGTGACCGCGGACTTCGACGTTCCGGGTTTCGAGCGCGCCGCGATGGACGGCTATGCGGTGATCGCGTCGGACACCTACGGCTCAGGACAGTCGGCTCCGGCGAACCTCAAGCTTTCCGGCAGGATATACGCCGGCGGCAACGCCTCGTTCGCCATCGAAAAGGGATGCTGCTCGCAGGTGGCGACGGGCGCGAAGCTGCCACTTTGCGCGGACGCGGTCGTGAAGGTGGAGGAAACCGAGACGGAAGGCGTGGTCGTAAGTATATTCAAGCCCGTCTATCCGGGGCAGAACGTATCGGATTCCAAGTCGGACATGGCAAAGGGGACGGAAGCGCTCCTCGAATGCGACTCTCTTTCGCCGGCGAAGGTCGGCGTGCTCGCGGCGCTGGGGCGAAGCTCGGTATCGGTCTATGGAAAGCCGCGGGTCGCGATAATCCCGACCGGCGACGAGATAGCGAAAGTTGGAAGCGAACTGCGCGAGGGGCAGGTCTACGACATAAACTCGCACTCGCTCGAAGCGCTCGTGAACGAGGCGGGCGGCGAGGCGGCGGTGTGGCCCATAACGAAGGACGATCACGGGACGCTAAGGCAGGCCATAGCCGACGCGGCCAGGGATTGCGACATGGTGGTGCTCTCTGGAGGGTCGTCCGTCGGCGACAGGGACCTTCTGCACGACCTCGTCTGCGAGCTTGGCG
This sequence comes from Thermoplasmata archaeon HGW-Thermoplasmata-1, assembly GCA_002838935.1. Lineage (GTDB taxonomy): Archaea > Thermoplasmatota > E2. The sequence continues at coordinate 5,701 of PGXE01000004.1, forward strand.
AACTGGTTTTCCACGGAGTCCAGATAAAACCGGGGAAGCCGACCCTATTTGGTATCGTCAACGGCAGACCGCTCTTCGGCATGCCCGGCTACCCGACCAGCTGCCTTACGAACGGATACTTATTTCTCTATCCCGCGATAAAGAAGATGGCTCGCCTCGAGCCGGAACGCTTCAGGACGGAGAGTGCGAAGCTCTCGCGAAGAGTCGTCTCGACGCTTGGGAGACACCAGATAATGACGGTTCGGGTCGAACGCCCGGAATGCGGGGTGGTCGCACACCCGGTCTTCAAGGAATCGGGTGCGATAACGTCCATGGCGCACTCGGACGGCTACATAGAGATACCCGCAAACGTCGATCTGCTCGAAGAGGGCGACATCGTCAAAGTGAGGTTGTGGTAGATGTACGCGATAGGGTTCTACGGCCACTCGAACTCCGGCAAGACGACGCTGATACGAAAGATCCTGATGGAGCTTGGGCGGGACTACCGCATCGCCTGCGTCAAGCACGCGCCGCACGCCCGATTCGATACGCCGGGCGCCGACAGCGCGCTATTTGCCGGGAGCGGTGCAACCGCGGTCGCGGTAGGAACGGACGATGGAACCTGCTTCATGACCGGGGAGCACATGGCGCTTGGGCGGATTATCGGGGCGTTGGAAAAATCGAACGAGTTCGACCTCTGCCTTATCGAGGGATACAAGACCGAAGGCCACCCAAAGGTTGCGATGGGGCGCGACGCGCCGAAAGAAGCGAATATCGTCATGCGTTTTGACGGCGACGCGTCGAAGGTCGTGGAGTTCGTAAGGAAGAATGCAGAAGCCTGCGGCGTCCTCAAAAAACTGCCCAAGACCGACTGCGGCGGGTGCGGCTATGATTGCAAGACGATGGCGATGAGGATAGCGTCGGGGGAAAGCGAGTTTTCGGACTGCGTCAACCTTGGATGCGAAAATCTGGAGATGGCGGTGAACGGGAAGAAGATAGAGCTTGGCAAATTCCCCTCGGAGCTCGTTTCATCTGTGGTTCTCGGTATGGCGGGATCCCTCAAGGGAGTGGACGAGGTAAGCGAGCTTGTCATCAGATACAAAAGCCGGTCGGATCCCTGAGTTATGCGGTTTTTTCGGACCGCGTGCTTCCCGCAAAGCGTGAATAGGCTTTTAAAATCCAACCGTATATGTTTTTTTGAGCATAACGATAATCAGGGGAACGCAGATGGATAAAATGATGATCAAGTCTTGCGCCTTGTTGCTTGTTCCGCTGCTGTTTTTCGGCTGCTTCGCCGGATGCATCGACACTCAGGAAAAAAACACGCTCAAGATATTGCATGCCGGAAGCCTCTCGGTTCCATTCGCCATGCTGGAGAAGCGGTTCGAGGAAAGATATCCGTGGGTGGACGTTCAGCGCGAGGCCTACGGCAGCGCCGCTGCGATAAGGCAGGTTACGGAACTTGGCAAAACCGCCGACCTCATAGCATCCGCCGACTACACGCTGATAGACCAGATGATGATAGAGGGCGAGACCAAATGGGCGGAGTCGAACGTGCTCTTCGCAAAGAACGCCATCGTGCTGGCATATACTGACAGCAGCAGGGGGGCGGACGGGATAACCGCCGACAACTGGTATGACGTCTTTAGAGGGGACGACGTGCGCTACGGTTTTTCCAACGGCAACCTCGATCCTTGCGGATACCGCTCGGTGATGATGATACAGCTTGCGGAAAGCGCCTACGGCGACGACGCGATATTCGACGACCTTGTGGAGCGATTCTGCGGCATATACGCGCAAGTGCAGGAGGACGGGGGAGTCGTAGTCAACATCCCCTCCGACATCGCGCCGACCGGAAACCTGATGATAAGGCCCAAGGAAGTGGATCTCGTCAGCGGCCTGCAGAGCGGCGACATAGACTACGCGATAGAATACCGCTCGGTGGCGATACAGCACGGGTTCAATTACGTCGAGCTTCCGGATGCGATAAACCTGGGAAGCGTCGATTTCAGGGATGACTACGCGAAGGTGTCCGTGCAGCAATACTGCGACATGCCGGGTTTTGGCGAACTGATAGGGGCAAAGCCGATATTCTACGGCATAACGGTCACCCTCGATGCGCCAGAGCGCGACCTTGCGCTGAAGTTCATAGAACTCCTGACAGGCGAGGAGGGGCAGGCGATATTCGAGGAGTCGGGGCAGCCGCCGATAGTCCCCGCGGTCTGCACGGGCAAACCCTTAAAATGAGTGCGCCGCTTTCGAGTTGAAAACAGAAAAAAGAGGTGCGATGATGAAAAGCGGCGGCGCGGCAGGGGCATGGTTCAGGACGAGGGAGCCGGTCATGGCGGTCTTCACGCTTCTTGGAACGGTCGCCATACTCTTCGTGGCGCTTCCAGTCGTCGCGATGGTCATGAAGGAGACGCCGCAGAGCATCTGGGAGACGCTGAAGGACGGTTCGGTCCGGCGCGCGATATACCTCTCGGCATCGACCGCGCTCTGGGCGACCCTCGCAAGCCTTCTTGTGGGCGTGCCGCTTGGATACCTGCTTGCAAGAAAGAGGTTCTGGGGAAAGGAGCTCATACAGAGCGTCGCCGACCTTCCCGTAGTCATACCGCACACAGTCGCCGGCATCGCGCTTCTGACCATCTTCGGCGCCAAAGGCATGATCGGCGCGCCGCTTTCCGAGTGGGGCGTAAGGTTCGTGGACGCGCAAGGAGGGATCGTGGTGGCTATGGTCTTCGTGTCGATGTCGTTTGTCATAAACAGCGCAAGGAACGGCTTCGAGGCGGTGGACCCCCGGCTGGAGAAGATCGCCAGAAGCCTTGGCAGTAGCAGGGCGGGCGCGTTCTTTCGGGTGTCGCTTCCGCTCGCCGCACCCTCTATCGCATCCGGCGCGGTCATGTGTTGGGCTAGGGCGATTAGCGAATTTGGCGCAGTCATAGTCATCGCATATTTCCCGATGATAGCGCCCACGCTCATATACGACCGGTTTCTCTCGTTCGGGCTTGACGCATCGCGCCCGATAGCTGTCGTGCTCGTCCTCATATGCATACTTCTCTTCGCATCGCTTCGCCTGATCACCCGAAGGAGGAGTAAGGCATGATGGAATTCAACGGGGTCTCGCGGAGTTGGGGCGACTTTAAGGCGGAGGGCGTTTCGTTCGAGGTGAAAAAGGGCGAGTTCTTCGTGATACTGGGGCCGACAGGCGCAGGCAAGACCCTGCTTCTCGAACTAGCGGCAGGATTTTACTATCCCAAAAAAGGAAGCATCCGCATCGACGGGCGGGACGTAACGCTAAGCCCGCCGGAGAAGAGAAGAATCGGATTCATCTACCAGGACTACGCGCTTTTCCCGCACAAGAACGTTCTATCGAACGTCGCCTGGGGCCTTAGGGTGGCGCGCGTTGGCAGAAAAGAAGCTTTTGCAAGATCCCTTGAAATGGCTGAAAAGCTGGGTATAGCGCATCTTGCGGACAGGGGCGTGGGTTCGCTTTCGGGCGGGGAGAAACAGCGCGTCGCCATCGCAAGGGCGCTTGTGACAAAACCGGAAGTGCTTCTACTCGACGAGCCGTTGAGTGCTCTGGACAGGAGAACGCAGGACGCGATGAGAAAGGAGTTGAAGCGGCTCAACCGCGAGATGGGCATGACGATGGTCCACGTCACGCACTCGCAGGAAGAGGCGATGCTGCTTGCCGACCGGATCGCCGTGATGGACGGCGGCAGGATAGTGCAGGTCGGCACGCCCGAAGAGGTTTTTCGAAGGCCGAAAAGCGAGTTCGTGGCTGAATTTTTAGGCGCCGAGAACCTTTACCGGGGACATATCGAAAAGGAAGGCGACACGGTTTTCTTCGTCTCGGGGAATTTGCGCCTTGAAGTGCCGCAGGAAGTGGAATACGGTTTCTCGGAATGCAGGGCGATAGTGAGGCCGGAGGACATAATAATCTCGCCTGTGAAGATAAGGTCGAGTGCGAGAAACGAGCTTTGCGGCGCGGTCGAGGAAATATCGGACTACGGGGCGACGGTAAAGGCGGGCGTGAGGTGCGGCGGGGAGATGTTCAAAGTCCTCATAACGCGCCACTCCTACGAAGAACTCGCGCTGTCTGCGGGAAAAACGGTCTATATCTCGTTCAAGGCGGGAAGCGTGCACCTGTTTTGACAATAGAAGAATTGGAAAGAATGAAGAGAATCACTGGTTCTTCTCAAGCAAAGCAACGACATCAGGGAAGTCGATACCGAGTTCCTTCACCTTTTCAAGAGTCGGGACACCGTCAAGAGTCCATCCCCTTCTCGGGTAGACCGAATCCTTGAGAGTCTCGTATTGCTCCTCGCGGTATTTCCTCGTGATGGCGATCTTCTCTTCGGTCGTTTTGCCTTCTGGGTCAACGCCTATCTTCTCTTTCATCTGGGTGTCGTAGCGCTCGGCCCTCGACTCGTATTCTTCGACTGTCACGGGCCCCATCGCGCGGTAGGGTATCCAATCGTCCCCGCGCTTCCCGTGTCCCTGCCGGAGATTGAAGATGCGCTGGAAGTTGTAGACGCGCTCGCTGTCGTTTATGAGGTCGCCGGGAACGCTCTTGCGCCCGGTAACGGCCTCGAAGAACTTCGCATACCACTCAAGGTGCTGCGGAACCTTCGCAGGCTCTTTTGTCTGCTTGTTGTCCGCGGGAACCACGTCGTTCCACGGTAGCTTGCACAGACCGTTTAGGCCAAACCACGTCCTCCACATCGGGAACCAGTGCAGCGCCTCGGCCTTGTCCTCGAAGGTCGGCATATAATTGTGCACCATGTCAAGGAATATGAGCCACGCCTCGTCGTGCTGCGAACCTTTTAGCGTGAGGCCGTAGCCGCCCTGCTGCGCGAGCGATTCCTTTGTCATGTATTCGGAGAACTCGAGGCCCTTCGACTCCATGCCGATATCCTCCATCAAAACAGCATCGGCGCCGAACTCCTTCGCGAAGTGTTTTTTCATGTTGCGTATGCCGCGCCCCGCTATCATTCCAAAGCCCTCGCCGCGGGCCATCTGGTGCAGCACTTCTGCCGCATTCCCGAACTGCCCGAAACCCAGATCGAGCCCGCCCGTGTGCTTCTTGTTGATGAGTCCGCGCCCGTAGCACTCCATTACAAAGGCCATGCCGGTGCCAAACGAGATCGTGTCTATGCCGTAGGTGTCGCAGTAGAAGTTGAATTCGATGACCGCTTCGGGGTCGAAGATGCCCATGTTCGAGCCGCAGCCAGCGACTGTCTCGTATTCCGGCCCGTCGACAAAGACCTTCTCTCCCGCAAACGGCCCGGTCTTCAGCTTGAAATCCCGCACGCCGTGGGCGCAGGCGATGGAGCAGCCGCGCCAGCAGCCGTCGTAGCCGGGATCGAAATACTTGCGGAAGACGTCGGCGTGCAGCTTGCCCGCCTCTTCGTGCGCGCCATACTGATAGTTCTTTGTCGGCAGGAGGTCGAACTCGTTCATTATCGGCGTTATGTGCGTCGTTCCAAGCACGCGCATCTCGTTCTGTTTGGAGTCGAGGGTGAGTATCTCCTTCGTGTGCGCGGATGCGACCTCTTTCAAAAGCTCCGGGTTTGCCGGCTCGTTGCTCAGCGAGTGTATGCCCGACTTCTTGCACACTAGCGCCCTTATTCTCTTGTTCCTGAACACGGTGCCGATGCCGCCGCGCCCCGCCTGCTTGTAACGCACGACCTTGCGCTTCACGTCATAATATGAGAAATTGAGGCATCCCCAGTAGGTGTTGTCGGAGCCGGGGCCTGCGGAGACCACGGAAACGTCCTTGTAGCCCTCTTCGCCCGGCGCGTATCTCTTCGTAAGCTCCGCGCCAAGAAGGTGGCTCTCTTCGGGCAGCCCCCAGTCCTCCTCTATCGTGATCCTGCCCGCGTCGCCGTCAATGAAGATGACTACGTCCTTTTTCGCCTTGCCCTGGAGTTCGAGGGCGTCGAAGCCCGAGAACTTGAGGAAGGGGCCGAAGTAGCCGCCGACGTTGGAGTCTATCGGTATGCCGGTAAGCGGGGAGATGGCGGTGACGATGGACTTTCCCGCGCCGGGGTAAGTGGTCGTGCCGCAGAGCGGGCCTGTCCCTATGCAGATCGCGTTCTCGGGCTCGTCCCACTTCACGGGGCGCTTAGGCATCGTCGTCCACATCATCCAGAGGTCGAAGCCCTTGCCGCCTGTGAAAACCTTCTTCATCGCGTCAGTGACCGGGACTTCCTTTACCTTGCTATCGGAGAGATTTATGTAAAGCGTCTTTCCTGCGTAGCCGCGTTCGACCTTGGGTATATCATAATTCAATTCAGCAAGCATAATCCTTCACCCAATCCCGGAAACGTGCAGCCTTATTTAATATTCGCTATGAATGGTAGTGCATAATGAATCTGTGGTTTGGCATAGGATAAAAGCGGATGCTTTCGCCTAAACAATAGCCGCAATAAATCCAAGCGGCAGGCTTAATAGAGGAAAAACGTTAATCTCTTGTCATGCACCACCTGCGCGCCAAACTATGGCTTGAGATCGACGGGGAACCCGTCATTGGCGAAGGCAGGGCGAAGCTGCTCGAAACCATCGAGGAGCTGGGTTCTCTCAACAAGGCGGCGGAGACGCTCGGAATGAGCTACCGCCACGCATGGGGAATAATAAAGCACATGAGCGAGGTTCTCGGCGACGAGATAGTGGTTTCCGCCCGTGGCGGCGAGGGGGGCGGGGGCACGCGCCTTTCGGATGCGGGGAAAGCGCTGCTCTCCGAGTTTCGCGAAAAGTGCGATAGGATACGGCACCTCGTAGATGAATGACTCGCCCGTTCGCCTTGATTTTCGCGGTATCCTGATTTTACGAAAAACATTTAACGCCGACCGATTATTCACGGATGCAAAAACCTAACGGACCCCTGGTTTAGTTGGTTATAACGTCGCCTTCACACGGCGGAGGTCGCCGGTTCGAATCCGGCGGGGTCCATATCACCCCATTTCTCAAATTATCCAAACCGTCGGATGAGAACTAGAACCAAGCCATTGCCAAACGCATTTTTCCTACATGTGCGCATCCCGGGTTTCCGGCTCAAGCACGTGCTTTACGATTTCAGTCGAAGCCAGCTTTTCAGGCCACACCCTATAGTGGGCAAGGCCTTCGAGGCGCTCGTATTGCTCCATGTTGTGGACGACTGCTATGACGTAGCAGCTTGGGTTCAGTTTTCGTATCCCCTCTATGCACTGGTAAGAATCCCTCTCGCCCGCTATCGTCACGACCGCTATGTTCGCATCCTGGGCTGACGCCTTTCTCAGAGTTTCCATCTCTGTCGCATCCCCGTGCACTACGTTCATGCCCTGTGTCATCGGACTCCTTATACGCGAAACCTTGCGCTCTATTATCACGAAATCCTCGTTCTGGATGTGGAGCAGGCCGACCAGCCTCGACGAGACTTTGCCGTAGCCGACTATGAGTATGTGCTCGTTTGCATCGCGCAGGGCATCGTGCTTTTCCCTTGTGAAAAAGCGGATGACGAACGGGGTCAGGAGCACCGTGACAAGGCACATCGCCACCACCGCAAGCACCAACTCCTCATCGAAAAGACCTGTCTCGTAACCTACAGCCGTAGCCGCGAGCGTGGCGCTGAGTTGCGGCCATACCGTTATCCCTGCGACGACGCCCTCCTTGAAGCTTAAACCCTTTATCTTGGCAAAGATGAGTCCGCCGAGTATCTTTGATGCCTGAAGGGTGAATATCAGAGGGATTATCAGTTTGAAGCCGACGCCCGCAGAAAGGACGGACAGGTCGAGACCCATTCCGAGAACCACGAAGAAAACCGGGATGAATATGCCGTATGCTATGCCGCGAAGCTTGATGTAAGTCCTTTCAGAGGGAATGTGCTTGCCTAGCACCGCGCCAGCGAAGAAGGCGATCACGATGCCGTGTATGTGGACGAGTTCGCCGATGGCGACGAATGCGACAAGCGTGAGAAGCATGAATACGAGGTCAGCCTCGCCGCTTCTCTTCTTCGAGATGCGAAAGAACCATCTCGAGACCGGAGGCAGCACGAACGCGATAAGGAAAAAGAGAAGAGCGAGGCCTCCTATCAGCCTCATATAAGGCTGTGCGCCGTTGCCTGCCTGCGTTATGAATGCCAGAAGAAGTAGGCTTGCGCCGTCCATGAGTATTATCGAAAGCGGGATGAGGTCGCCGAACCTTCTCTGGAGATAGGGGGTGTCGTTGACTATGGGGATTATTTCGCCCACCGACGACGACATCAACACCGCGCCCACGAGCAAACTGCTCAAGAGCGAATATCCGAGGGTGAGCCCGAATGCGCTACCCGCAAGGAAGCAGACGGACGCCGAGATGAAGCTGAATAACGCGGCCTGCTTGAAACCTCCGCCTCCGCCGCGGCGTATCTCGTGTATCTCAAGACCCGCTATGAAGACGAGAAGAAGCACGCCAATGTCCGCTATGAACTCCAGCGCCGAGGGGATGCTTATGCCTATCACGAAAGGGCCGAGGAGAAGGCCCGCCACTATGTAGAACGGGACGTAGGTGACCTTGACTTTTCGCGAAAATTCGGGTATCGCAAGGCCCACGACGAGAATTATGGCGAATATTATCAATGGGTCAAGCTCTATCATACGCAAATTTTGTTATTGTCGTCCCCTTTAAAATAAATTTCGGTGCCTGCTCCTCTTTACGGTCAGCATTCATCCCCGCGCTGGTTTTTGGCACTTCTTTAACCTCGCCAAATGTGTAAATGATATATAAGGCGGGCGCGTATACACGCATAGGCAAACGTTCGATGCGAAAGAGGGACGCAGATGAAGGTCACGGTGGCGCAGCTCAACCCGACGGTGGGGGACACGGAAGGCAACCTCAAGAAGATTTTAGACCTGCTGCCGGGATGCGAAAAGGAAGGGTCGGAACTGCTGGTTCTGCCTGAATTGTTCATCACCGGCTACCCCCCAAGGGACCTCCTTGAAAAACGGTGGTTCGTCCGCCGCGTGGAGCGCGCGCTTGAGCGGCTTTCCGAAGCGTCGTGCGGCTATCCCACACTTGGCATACTCGTGGGCGCGCCGATGCGTACCGGCAAGCGGCACGGCAAGGGGATTTACAATTCCGCGATGCTCATAAAAAACGGTTCCGTTCTCGCGAGCGTCCACAAGTCGCTGCTTCCGACCTACGACGTCTTCGACGAAGACCGTTACTTCGACCCGCCATCGTCTATCGAGGTCGTACCGTTCAACAACGAGATTCTCGGCCTATCGATATGCGAGGATGCGTGGAGCATACCCGAACTCGGGCTGACGGAATATGATTTCGACCCAATCGAGCAACTGGCAAAAAATGGCGCCACCCTGATGATAAACCTCTCCGCCTCGCCATTCCACACAGGCAAGGAGGAGTTGCGTTACAGGATAGCGAAATATCATGCCGCGCGCCACTCGGTCCCGTTCGTATACGTCAATCAGGTTGGCGGGAACGACGAACTCGTGTTCGACGGCAGGAGCCTGTGTTGCGATAAGCACGGCGGGCTCATTTCGCTGTTGCCTTCTTTTACCGAGTGCGTGAGAACGATAGATACCGCGAAAAGCGGCTCCCCGGAGAGTTACGAACCCGAAGAGAGGATAAAAAGCGTGCACGACGCGCTCGTTTTGGGATTACGGGACTACGCGGGCAAGTGCGGATTCGACAAGGCAGTGATCGGGCTTTCGGGCGGCATAGACTCTGCGGTGGTGTGCTGCCTTGCGTGCGAGGCGCTTGGGAGCGGAAACGTGCTTGCGGTCTCCATGCCCGGCCCTTATTCCTCGAAGGAAAGCGTCGACGATTCGAGGGTGCTTGCGAACAGGCTTGGTGCGGGGTTCAAGGTCATACCTATAACCGGCGTATGCAAAAGTTACCTTGAAGCGCTTGCGCCCTCTTTTGACAGCCTGCCCGCAGATGCCACAGAAGAGAACCTTCAGGCGAGGGCCAGGGGGAACATACTAATGGCGCTCTCGAACAAGTTCGGCCATCTGCTTCTTTCATGCGGCAACAAAAGCGAGATGGCGGTAGGCTACTGCACGCTGTACGGCGACATGAGCGGCGGCCTGAGTCTTATATCCGATATCCCAAAAACAATGGTATATGAACTTGCGAGATACATAAACCGCAAAGGCGGGACGATACCGCGGGCCATCCTCGAAAAAGAACCTTCCGCCGAACTCCGGCCAGACCAGCGCGACAGCGACTCGCTTCCGCCTTACGGGATTCTCGACGCCGTGCTCGAATTGTATCTCAACGAAGGGCTCTCTGCCGACGAGATATCCGAACGCGGATACGACAAAAAAACCGTGGAATGGATAATAAGGACAGTCGACCGCAACGAGTACAAGAGACGGCAGGCCGCTCCGGGCATAAAGGTCACATCGAAGGCGTTTGGCATGGGACGCAGGATGCCGATAGCCGTAAAATACTAAAAAAACAAGGATATAATAAAATTGGAAAAGGGGGAGAAGGCGAAAAACGCCTACCCTATCTTTTTTAGAAACGGCATGCCTGTCCGCTCGTTAACCTTGACGGTGTAGCCGCGCGGCATCCTCGAGGGGTTTCCGCTCTTTGGCTCGTGCTTCGCAAAGAAGTAGATATTCTGCGGCCGGTCGCCCCGGAGCATGACCTCTCTCGAATATAGCCTGTAGTCGCCGTAGGTATACGGTTCGTACGAAGGCTCTGCCGCGGCGACGGGCGTTGGCATGGGTTGCACGGCGCGGGAGACTGCATTCCTTGCGGCTCTCGCCCCCGTATCCGGTGCGGCTTGCGCTACAGGTTCGTGGCGCGGCCAGGTTGCCTTCACTGGTTCGTTCTCAACCATCTCGGAGCGGGGGACTGTGGAGGCCTCGCTTCTCGAAACGCCGGTTATGTGCCTGCCCATCAGGCTGAGCGAAACGCCGACGAGCAAAGCCACTATGCCCACGCCAGCGAGAATCATGATCCGTTCGTGAATAACGGTTACGCCTTCATAGGTGTTTCCGGAGATGTCGTTATACCACTGTTCGGGGTAATAATGGGCGAACAGTATCAGCGTGACTATGCACAGGACGGCCCCCGCAATGGCAAGCCAGAATCCTATCTTCCCTATCAGGTCGCTCTCGGATTTGATGTTAACGAATATCTTGTTCTCGGCTATGTGAACCTGATCGCTTCCCGGAAAAAGCTCGATCTCTATGTTCTGATCCTCGTCGTGTACCCCCGGGTCTTCGTATACGACAAGGGTGCCTGTTGTCTCATCTTTTGCCACCTTTACACCTCCATATCTTTTCTTTCAATCTATTCTAATCTAATTCATTGCTCTTTTTTTCTTACGCTTATCGGAACCTTCTTCTTTATTTGAGCCCCCCTCTCCTGCGCCCATTGGTGTATCTCATCGTCGCTAACGTTCGGGGGGAATATTTTTATCTTGGTCGAGCCCCTCGTTTTCGGAGGGGTCTTTACCTCCCCGATTGGGGCATTTTGCTCTGTCGCGCCGATTCGCCCCTTGTGTTCGCTCTCGCTCTCGTTATCCTCATCGGTTTTTTTCGCTTGCTCGTCTTGCCATTCTGGCCATTTATCCTTTTGCGTCTGCCCCTCTTTACCTTTCGCATCTTCCCATTCGGGCCATTTGCCGGTGTCGCTTTCCCCCTCGACCGGCTGCTCCTCCTCAAGCTTTGGCCACTCCGGGAAATGCTTTTCCTCTTCGCCCCAAAACTCCTTTGGGTCCTTCTTGGCGCCCGGTTCTTCCAAAGGCTCCCATTCGCCAAGCGGCTCTTCGTATTCAATCGGCTCTTCCACGAACTCCTCGAACACGAGCAACTCTTCGGATCCGACTTCGACCCACTCCATCGGTTCTCCGACTATCTCAAACTCTGTGGAATCCTCAACGAGAACGGCGTCGTAATCGTCATCCCGGGGAACGGTCTCCGAAAATCCCTCGAAAACCTCGCTTGTTTCCTGCGATACCTCCGGCAATACCTCTGCTGACAACTCCCCGCATTCGGCAGTCAATTCGGTTTCCGGCTCGTTGGCCACGACTATGGCTTCGAGTTCCTCTTCTTCTGCCAAATCGGGCTCTGGCGCGACCCGCACGTTCCACGGGGTTTCCGGTTCTATCATTTCCACTGACGGGATTAACGTCATGACGATTTCGTGAACAGGTTTGGCCTGCTGCTCCTCGGCTACGGGTTTATCGGGACCGGCCTCAATCTTCTCAAACGAGATTACCTGCTCTTCTATCGGCTGCGGTTTGGGTTCGGCCACGGGTTCTTCTACCTGTTCTTCCATCTCGAATGCGGGCTGCGGCAGCGACTCCTCGACGACAATCGGCTCATGGGAAACGGTTCGCGAAACGGTCCGCGTGACAGTCGTCTGCGTGACCGCGCCAGTCGCCCTCTTGGCAGTCGGGGACATGCCCCTGAGACGGTCGATTACGCTTTTTACGTAAATCCTATCCTCAGAAGACACGTTGTCCACTATCTGCTGTTCTTGTGCCTCTTCCGAAGGCACCATATCGAGAACATTCCTCAGCGCCCCCACCTTGCCGATATTCACAACTTCGCTTTCAGCCATATCGCAACACCGTTACCCGCATATAAACATATAAAGACTATTGGAGTATAACAGGAGCAACTATTAAATGTTTTTCTTCAATGACTTAAAACGGGGCAGGATATTACGTATATTCACTCCAGCAGAGAGGGCATAAGATGAAACTTGAGGATATAGGAGAACGCGCCGCGATACGGGCGATTGTGGAAAAACTCGGCGATGCCTCGGCCCATTACACCGGCGACGACTGCGCGGCGATACCTTGCGGCGACAGCTATATTCTTGTTACTACGGACATGATTACACGCAAAACCCACATCGCGCCGGAGATGACGCCCCGGCAGGTGGGATGGTTCTCGGTTGCCATAAGCCTAAGCGACATTGCGGCAAAGGGCGGCCGACCGATGGGGGTGGTCCTCGCTTTCGGCGCTCCGCGCGACACCGAGCTTCGCTATATCGAGGATATGGCCGCCGGGGCCGCGGACTGCGCCGCCAGTTACGGCACCGCGATTATAGGGGGGGACATGAAGGAGAACCCGGAACTCACGGTCTGCGGCACGGCGATAGGGATTGTGAAAAAGGAGCATTTCATGCCGCGCGCCGGCGCATCCGAGGACAATCTTCTTTGCGTCACGGGCGAGCTTGGCAAGGCTGGCGCAGGCCATTATGCGGTTTCGTCCGGGCTTAAGTTCCTGCGCGAACTCTCGAAGGCGCTCTTCGAACCGGCCCCTAGAGTGAAAGAGGGAATGGCGCTTGCGGAAAGCGGGGCCGTCACCTCCTGCATGGACCTCTCGGACGGGCTTGCGAACTCGCTGCACCAGCTTGTCGAACCGAACGCGAATGGCAAAGTGGGTTTCGAGGTAGAGGAACGGCTCGTGCCGGTCTCGAAGGAGGCGGTCATTGTAGAGGACCGCGGGAAGAAGACCGGACTGGATTACGCCCTCTATTCCGGCGGGGATTACGAACTACTCTTCACCGTGAAAAAAGAGCGCCTCGAAAAGGCGCGTGGCGCGCTCAAGTCCTGCGGCTGCGAGTTGACTGTGATAGGAAAGGTGACCGGCGACGGCGCGGTTTCGCTGCTTCGGGACGGCAAGAGGACGGCGATGCCAAACGAAGGCTACGAACATTTCAGGTCGGGGGCGGCGTGATGAAGGGGGTGCTTCTTTTGTCCGGCGGCATAGACTCCCCTGTCGCGGGCTACGTCATGATGAACCAGGGATGGGACGTAATCGCGGTATCGATGGACTCTGCAATGGAGGAGGGCACAAGCCTCGGAAAGTTGCTCTCCCTCAAGGAATGGATTGAGGCGGCGGCCGGCCGGCCGATGAAACTGTACTACATCCCCCACAAAGGCACGATGGGAGAGGTTACAAAAAACTGCAGCCCCACGTTCACCTGCGTGCTTTGCAAGAGGATGATGCACAGGATAGCTGCGAGAATCGCACAAGCGGAAGGCGCATCTGCGATAATCACGGGAGACTCGATGGGGCAGGTGGCCTCGCAGACACTCTCGAACATCTCGATAGAGGACAATGCGGAAAAGATGCCGGTGATACGGCCGCTTATCGGGATGGACAAGGAGGAGATAATAACGATAGCAAGGGAGGCGGGGACCTTTGACATATCGATAACCGACGCGCCGCCGTGCCCGTTTGTCCCCAGGATGCCGTCAGTCAAATCCTCGCTTCGCAAGATACTTGCGGAGGAAGAAAAAATAGATGTCGGCAGGCTCGTCGATAACGCGGTAGCGGCGGCGCGGGTTTTTCAATAAGCGATGCTCTCGCAACCGTCCGCACCATACTTTATGCCCGGGCAGGGCGTTTGCGCGCACTTTTACGCACACCCTGCTTTGTGCGATGAAGCGAAAATAATAAAGCCGAAGTCCGAATACACCATCTTGCAATAGCCTGCCGGGCGGATAACAAAGTGGCTATGTGGCGGACTGCAGATCCGCATACGGGGGTTCAAATCCCTCTCCGCCCTTTTCCAATTACCCCACTTCTTCGATTATCCAAGGCGGGGAGGGATGTGGCCAATTTTGACTGAACGAAGTGAAGGAGAAAATTAGACACAAATCCCTCTCCGCCCTCTCAAATTAACCAACTTTACGCACTAATTCTCGTTTCACTTTGACACGCACGAAACTTCGTTTCGTCCTATCTCGTAACCAAAGGTTCTTCGATTTAAACTAACCAAGGCAAAGAGATCAGATAAAAAGAGTTGACGAGGGTTTGCGCATCTTCACCAAGGCGCACACTGTTTTTTAACCGACCGACGGCTCTGTCACATTTTGGGAGCGTTCTCCTCAAATAGGTGCCAAAAGGTATATTTCCCATATTCTGAAACAGTTATACTCTCTAAAAGACCGGATGATGCATTTTCAGGTAACGGAAAATAAAATGTGTAGACTGCGCCACGCTCGTCGAAACGCGACTCTAAAAAACCGAATTCTTTATTTTCCATCAACAATTCATAGAGGCGAAATGCATTTTCTATGGTATCCACCTTTGACACCGGAGATTTGACATAGAGGTTATATTGCAGACCATAGTTACTGGTATCTTCTCCGCTTTCCACGACTTTGTCATAACTGCGGTCAAACGCCTCATTATAATAATGGACTACTTCACACAGATACGTCCCCTCGTTCGGTTCTGTAAAGTGCATTTCCCACGAGTAGGTATCATACAACGGCACAGCAGCAAGTGATTCGTTGCCTATCCGATAGTTCACGTAAGGCATCTGCCACTCCGGGTTTTCGCTTAGATACTGCGCCAATCCCTCGTCGTTGTCCTTTGCGTAAGCGAATGCGTCACTCAGTGTAAATATTGAATACCTGCCACCGTCAGGCAGAATCTTTTTGTCCCACTCCGACCAGTCAACGTGGTTTGCAGTCTCAGGATATTCAAACTCGTCTGAAGAAATGTCAATTTCGCTACTTCCGGGAAGATACTCTTTTAGTTCGATGGATGAGTTCGTGATAATCCCACACGGCAAAAACGTTCCGAGAGGCATCTCCATAGTGAAATTGACCACTTTCTTGACTATATACGGCAGCGATGGCGAAACCCATACATCATAAACATCGTAATAAAATGGGCACTGCCCATTGAACCGCGCCTCGAGCGACGAGGGATTTTGAAGTTCCATTTTGTAACAATCGTAGCCGTTTACGTATTCTTTCTTCACCGCCTTGAATGTTATGGGCAAAATTTTAGGGGTGCTATATCGATTACGTAATATATTGGTGGGCAGGTCGTATTTAATCTCTTTTCCAATCTGTATCTCTTCTCCCTGAAAGATTGTTGAATCCCATAGCCCGGGCAAACCAAGTGCTCTTTTAAGACCTTTGTCTTGATATCTCGTAGGTCCGTCGTTGAAGTTGCAGAACGAATTTTTATCTATGGATTCTACTACAACATTGGACTCCTTTGACAAATAAAATTTCTGAAAGATTGCATTAGAAATAGCGGCGTTCACTTCAAAAACAACCGGATTGTCAACAGAAAACTCGGCAAAATAGGTATCGTGTTCATTTCTGCAAAAATCCCATCTTGTTATAGAATTTCCCTTTATCTCTATCTCAAAAACACTATCTCCCTCTAGCGTTACGACCTGGCTTGACCCGTTGCCATTGCCGTATATTACGTAATATCCCCCATCATGCGTACTGAAAGAAAAGAGGTCTATGACGCTACCTTCCCCTTCATATCGGACTATATCCCCTAAAATCGGATAGGGAATTACGTCGCCAGACGCCATATCGGTATCGGCGCAACCGGCAAAAAAACTGCTCAAAAAGACCATAACTCCGACAATCGCCATCGTTTTCCTCGACATTGCATACACCCTTCGTTTATTGAGTCTAAATTAAAAAGGAAAGATAAAGAGTTTGCGCCTATTCCGTCCCGGAAATAGGCAACTGCAGGGTTATGAGTTCATCCCACGTTTCCCCGCCGTCGTTGCTCGTATACAGTGCTTTCACGATGCCTTCGTCGGCATTGACCCGCATCATCGACTTTATCGCCACTACAATCTGGTCAACAAGGTCAGATTCTTCTCCGGGCCACGTCTGCGCAGGATACGGCGAAACGGCGGTTGAATGCGCCTGATCCATGGCTAACAGCTTGTTTTCCGCGTTTGCCGATGTTGTGTATATTCCTGCATCAATTGTGTAAACAAAGACATCTTCGCTATCACCTATACCATCTGGCCCCATAACACTCCGCGATTCGCTCTTGCTATATAGAGTGTAGTCAAGACTGTAGGGAAAAGTCGCAGTTCCTTCTGCCGATGCAGATCCGACAAAACGAACGGTTTTCGACCAAATCGGCGTTCGCGTCGCGGCCGCAACTGCAGATGTGCTGGTAGTTATCGGTGCGCTGATCTGGGCATTGTTTCTCAAAAACCGTTCAATCGTAGGGTTTTCCAGTATTGCGTTCGGGTCAATTTGACCGTCTTGCGCAGATATCAGGGGCATCAACCCCGCGGTCGTAGTTAGAAATGCTATGCATAATGCATAACTCAGTATTTTCCTCATTTCGATTTTCCTCCTAGGTTATATAAGGTGTTTCTAAGATAGATGTTTCAATCGATGATTAAGCCTGATTACCGTCTCTCATGTGTTTTGGATTATCAAATATCTCCTATTACCTCCCTTACTACCTTGTTTTACCTATCGCCCGTCCGGGCTAATAAATGATATACTCTCTCTCTCTCTATTTAAAAGTTTTTAATTTTTTGCTGTGCGGCATGATTCGAGAAATATGGCTGGTCTTTATATATGAGAATCAGATGATCATTTATAAACTATTTAAATGAAATACCTGAAAAAGACAATCGTGCCACACAGCATAATTTTTATTATTTTAAAAATAGCGAGATGAGTTAACCTATGGCTTTCGCCAAAAACGATAGACGCACAACCCATCTTTGATCTTTCACAAATGAGCGAGTAAATTAGACGCTAGTCCCCCTCTTTCGCCCCGTTTTCCCAAAAACAGATTATACCCTTATATACCCTTATCCCAATTCATTTTAATAATAAAATTTGGGTGAACTCATGGAGCCTGTCGAGTATTTCCGCCAGATAGACAAGAAGAGATGGAAAAAATGGCTGTTCTACCTGGATTTGGTGATGATAGCCATATTCATATTCGCCCTCGTTATGCTTGTCCGGGATACCTATTTCTCGGGATACTACCTCGCGCTGATGGAGCAGGACATGCACGACTTCCACCTTTGGGGGGTGGTCAGGGACGCGGTCTTTGCGGCTTTCAGCGGCGCCTATATATTCGTGCGGTTCTTCGTCAACCTTTTCGCGGCCATGCGAAACCCGTGGGCATAAAGCTGCGCGCTCCTTTTCAACGAGTTTTATCTTTGTTTTTACTTTGCCGCAGAGTTCTTCGTTTTACCTCGTTTTCCATCTTTTCCCAGACAAACGTTAAAAACGGGTTTATCATATCCCATCTTCTCGCCGCAATGGACCTATCTTCGTATGGAGATGCTCGAACAAGAGCATAGAACGAAGGGCGCAAGGTCCGGAATAGGCCGGGGGGTCAGGCGTCCCCTACAACCGGAAACCGTCTTAGCCGGGGCCGAAAGGGAGTGGGCGGCACAACGACCATTCGAGCGATCCGCGGGCCTGCTATGAAGCCTCGTCTCTTAGGGTTGGAGGTGGAAAAGGGTCCTGCCGGAAGGCAGAATCCGTTCCTTGAATGCGGGAACCGGGCCAGGCACGGAAGTGAGCAGCCTTACCGCTAACTGCCGACGCTTAAGGGGCTGCGGGGCCGAGAAACCCGCGGGCCAATCGCTAGAACGGCACGTATGTCCACCGCTTCCACGTCCGGACCCGCCAAACTTCAAAACGGCGGCGTGCCCTTTTTCGCCAAAGACGAAAGAGGGAATACTTTCTTCGAACTGCTAATAACCGTTAAAAGCTAGAACGCGATTTGACAGGATGAAAAGGGAGCGCCAATGGCCATATCGACGACAATAGAATCTCTAATCGAGCTTTGGGAGTCGTTCTTCAAGAACTACTACAAGACGGAGCTTGACGGACTGTCCCTTTCATATCCGGAGAAGCGCTCGCTTATCGTAGACTACTGGGACGTCGACCAGTATGAACCAGAGCTTGCCGAGTTCCTGCTCTCAAGCCCCAACAAGGCATTTTACACCGCCGAAGAGGCGTTAAAACGTATCGATTATCCGACGGACAAGCCCGTCCATCCGCATCTTCGGGTAAAGAACCTCCCCGACCACGCCAAAATCGGCATAAGGAACCTTAGAAGCATCCACCTTGCAAGCTACGTGGCGTGCGAAGGGCTCATAAAGAAGATAACCGAGGTGCGGCCAAAGCTGCAGACCGCCGCGTTCCAGTGCGGCCGCTGCGGCGCGATAGTGAAGATATCTCAGGAGGAGCGCACCCTCACAGAGCCTGTCGAATGCTACGAGGACCAGGGCGGCTGCGGAAGGCAGACCACTTTCAAACTGCTCACCCCGAGTTCGATTTTGATAGACAGCCAGAAGGTGGAACTGCAGGAATCGCCGGAAGGCCTTCGCGGCGGCGCGCAGCCGGAACGGCTGACAATATATCTCGAAGATGACATCGTCGGCGAGGTGGTTCCCGGCGACCGCGTCAAGATTAACGGCATACTGATGACCGAGATAAGGCGCAGCGGCTCGATGAAGCTGACCGAATTGAGCAAGGTGATGTTCGCCTACAGCGTGGAGCAGCAGCAGCAGGCGTTTGACGAGGTCGTGATAAACCCGGAGGACGAGGAGGAGATACTCCGCCTTTCGCGCCAACCGGACATATACGACAAGATAGTCTCTTCCATCGCGCCTTCGATATACGGCATGGCGACGGAGAAGGAGGCTCTAGCCTACCAGCTTTTTGGGGGCGTCGCAAAGGAGATGCCAGATGGCACCAGGGTAAGGGGCGACATACACATACTGTTCGTGGGTGATCCGGGTGTCGCAAAATCCCAGCTTTTGCGCTACGTCTCCCGCCTCGCGCCCCGCTCGATCTACGCTTCGGGCCGCTCGTCTTCGGCTGCAGGGCTTACCGCTGCGGCGGTAAAGGACGAATTCGGGGAGGGCAGGTGGGTTCTCGAAGCGGGCGCGCTCGTTCTTGCGGACCAGGGAATCGCGTGCATAGACGAGATGGACAAGATGTCGAGCCAGGACCGCTCCGCGCTCCACGAGGCGATGGAACAGCAGGAGGTGACTGTCACAAAGGCTGGCATAAACGCATCGCTAAAGACGCGTTGCGCGCTTCTTGGCGCGGCAAACCCAAAGCTTGGCCGATTCGACGAGTTCATGCCCATGCACGAACAGATAAACATGCCTCCCGCCCTGCTCTCGCGTTTTGACCTCATATTCTCGTTGACGGACAAGCCCGACCCCAAGTTCGACAAGATGCTCGCATCGCACATACTCAACTCCCACCGCGCAGGGCAGATAAAGGAGATACGAAAGAAGAATCCTGGCAGCGAATACGCCTCGATAGACGACAGCGCCCTCGTGAAGGCCATCTCGCCCGAGATAGCCCCTGAGGCGTTCAGGAAATACGTGGCTTACGCCAAGAGGAACTGCTTCCCGGTGATGACGGAAGAGGCGATAGAGGCCATAATGAACTATTACGTCGACTTGAGGAACAGGTCCAAGGATTCGATACCGTTCACGGCAAGGCAGCTCGAGGCGTTCGTCCGCATAGCCGAGGCGAGCGCGAAGATGAGGCTTGCCCCGGCAGCCGACATGAGCGACGCAAGGCGCGCCATAAAGATAGTGGAATACTACCTGCAGAAGGTCGGTATGGACAGGGAGACCGGGGCCTTTGACATAGACGTCATAGCGACCGGCATATCCCACAGCCAGCAGGACAGGATGCAGAAGATAACGGCGATAATAAAGAGGCTCGCAAAGGAATCTGAGGACGGGACCGCGCAAATGGACGACATAACAAGGGAAGCCGAGATAGACGGTATAAATAGGGACAAGACCGAAGACGCGATACAGCAGATGCGCAAGAGAGGCACGTTGATGGAAAAGAGGACGAACCGGTTCTCGCCTGTATAATGAGGTTGACGATATGGACATGATAGCTATACACGTATACAACCGGGGAACGGAATCCCTGCTTGCGGCATGCGACGAGGAACTCATCGGGACGTGCCTGCGCGACGGGGTCGCAAAGCTTGACGTTTCGGAATGCTTCTACGGCAACGGCGTAAAAACCGAATGCTGCGAACTCGCGCAATATCTCGCGGCCACGACCATGGCGAACCTCGTAGGAAAAAGGACGGTCGCCTGCGCCGTGGAAGCTGGATTCATCTGCGAAGAGAACGTCAGGACTGTCGAAGGCGTGCCTTATGCGCATTATGTGGTAATGGTGTGAAGATGAGCGATTTTTGCGTGGAGTGCGGCAGGGATGCGGATCGGCTTTTCAACGGCTCATGCGCCGAGTGCTACCTCAAAGGGAAAAAATTCGTGAGCGCGCCGCTCGTGATAGACGTCATAGTGTGCGTACACTGCGGCGCAAGGCAGCACAAGAAGAGCTGGGTTGCGCCCGACCAGCCGCTCATACCCGTCATACACGACGCCGTGATATCGTCCCTCGAGATAAGCAAGGAACTGGAAACGCCCACGTTCGAGTTCTCCGAAGAATATGAAGATGAAAAGAACCTGAACGTGGAGGTCACAGTCCGGGGGCTCGTCGCCGGTTTCGAGGTCGAGGAAGTGCACGCCTTAAGGGCGCGGATACAGCGCTCGGTCTGCGGGCGCTGCTCGCGCGAGCAGGGCGGATACTTCGAGGCTATACTCCAATTGCGGGCACGCGAAAGGGACGTCTCACCCGAAGAACTGGAACGCGCCGGCAAATTGGTGCACGAGGAGCTTGCGGCCATGAGGAGTTCTGGCGCGGAGAACGCCTTTGTGAGCGACTACCAGGAGATACACGGCGGGGCCGACTACTACCTCGGCGACAAGGATGCCGGAAAGCAGCTTGCGCACATGCTCATGCAGAAGTTCGGCGGCGAGGCGAACGTTGCAACGAAGCTGATGGGGCAGAAGGAGGGAAAGGACGCATACCGCATCACCTACCTCGTCAGGATACCGGCCTATAAATGGTGTGACTTCATAAAGTGGGGGGATGAGTATTACCGGATCGCATCGCTCTCGAAGGAGTTTGCGGCTATCACGGACCTGCGGACGCACATAAAGAAGCAGCGCAGGCACCGGGACCTCGACAACGCGAAGGTGGTCGGCGGCGCAGGAATGATACTGGAGGCGGTGATTCTCGGGCAAACCCCAAAAGAGGTGCAGATAATGCACCCCAAGAGCTTCAAGACGATGGACGTTCTAAAGCCCGAGGGATACTCGAATGAGGGAGAGACCGTGCAGATAGTGGTCATCGAGGATGCCGTCTATCTGGTGCCGTGAAACATGCTTCACTTGCTCTCGGTCTCCGACCTCATCTTTTCAATCTCTTCGACGAGTCTTCCGATTATGTATTCGTTAAGCTCTTTGCCCTTCTTCGCATCAGCCATCTCCGGGTAGCCCATGACGCCTGACGGAAAGCATTTTTCCGGATTTGCGAGAACGCGAAAACTGGGGAAATTCGGAAGCGCATCCTTCGCGTTTTCCATCTTCACTAAGTCGGGGCGTATCGCAAGCACCCTGCTCGTCTCGACCGCTCCCGCATGTCCGTCCTCCTTTGGCCATCCCCTCTTGCCGAGAAGTTCGTATGCTATATCATAGTCTGAGAGCTGCATTATTTTCATATCGGGATTTTCGCAAAGGGCATCCTCGCACGCCAGCTTCTGTGCGAGTATATGAGTTCTCCCTGCGTGCCCTGAGAGCACGGCGACGTTCTTTATCCCGTGCCTTGCAAACTCGCATACGAGGTCGTATACGAGTGCGCGAACGGTCTCGAACCGAAGCGAGAGTGTGCCCGGGAAATTCTTCGTCGACGAGCACTGGCCGTACGGGATAACTGGCGCGACAAGACAATTCGCGAGGCGCTTTGCCACCTCTTCTGCCACGAATACGGGCTGAAGGGTGTCGGTCGATAGGGGCAGGTGGCTGCCGTGTTCTTCCACCGCGCCGATTGGAAGTATGACCGCGAGATCGCCCTTCACCCGTTCCTTAAACTCCGTCATCGTAAGTTCGTCGAGATACATAATTATCGAGATTGGTATTGCGCCATCCGCATAAAGGATTTGCCTTCGCGCGGATTCCTTGTTGATAAGCTTAAAATCATGCAAGCCTATGCAACCCTGATGAAAAAGGTCTGCGTTATCCGGGGCGACGGCATAGGGCCTGATGTTGTCGATGCGGCGCTGCACGTGGTCGATGCGGCGATGGGCGTCGGGGCTCTCGATCTATTCGAGGCAGATGCCGGTCTTTCCTGCTACAAAAAAACCGGCAGCTATCTGCCGGAAGATACGATCGCGGCGATAGGTGATTCGGACGCAGTGCTTTTCGGCGCGATAAGCTCGCCCGACTGCGGGGTAAAGGACTATCGGCCCGTGGTGCCGCGCATAAGGCGCGAGTTCGACCTCTACGCGAACCTCCGCCCGTTCAGTAATTATCTTCTGTCGTCTAAAGAAATCGACATACTGCTTGTGAGGGAGAATACAGAAGGGTTGTATGGCGTGCCGGAGGAAGAGGACGCGGAAGGGGTCACTACGTTCCGGCGGATAACGCGCAAGGGTTGCGAACGCATCTCGAAGTTCGCGTTCGACCTTGCGTGCGAGCGGAAAAGGAGTAAGGTGACCTGCGCCCACAAGGCGAACGTCCTACGAAAATCGGACGGGCTTTTCCGGCAGATATTCTACGAGCAGGCGGAAAGCTCGATGGTACGGCAGGGCGATTCGTATTCCTGTTCCGATGACCTAAAAACACAAGCGGCGGCTGCGGCGTCCTCCAACGAACGGAAGATTGTAGCCGACGACATCTTCATCGACAACTGCGCGATGCAGCTCATATTGAACCCGCAGAGGTTCGACGTCATCGTTACTCTGAACCTATACGGCGATATCCTGAGCGACGAACTTGCTGGGCTAGTCGGCGGCCTCGGCTTTGCGCCGAGCGCGAACATCGGGGATGATCTCGCCATGTTCGAGCCGGTTCACGGGAGCGCGCCAGACATCGCGGGCAGGGGAATTGCGAATCCGACCGCCGCGATACTCTCGGCGGCGATGATGCTTG
>PGXE01000097.1 GCA_002838935.1 Thermoplasmata archaeon HGW-Thermoplasmata-1
ACCGTGATAAATCACTGAAATTGCGTTGGTAAAACTCAACTGTCAAATGGTGCAGATGCCAATAATCAGAGTGAAAAAGGGCTAAGTGGCGAGGTTAGGGGATAACGACGGCGTTCTGGTCGATACCGAGCACCTCTACTATAAATCGACAAAAGAGGTACTCTCAGAGGTAGGTGTTCTTCTATCCGAAGAAGTTTACGTGGAGAGGTCGTTGCGTGCCGGAAGAAGCTTGTTCGACGTTCTCTGCGACGACGGTTTTTCAGACGAGGCCGTGCGAAAGTTGCGCGAAAGGCGTGATGCGCTCTACGCCCAGTATATAGAAAATGAAGATGTTGCGGTATCTGGCATGGAAAGGGTTATCTCGAAACTTCACGGCAGTGTCAAGATGGGTGTTGTGACGAGTTCAAAGAGGGGGCATTTCGATGCTATCCACAAAAAAACCGGTTTTATGGGTTATTTCGACTTCTCGGTTGTAAGAGAGGACTGCGTAGAGTCGAAACCGTCACCGGAACCTTACCTAAAAGGCGTCGCGCTTTCCGGATTTTCCGCAAGCGAATGCCTCGCGGTAGAGGATTCCGAACGCGGCCTTCGCTCGGCGGTTTCTGCCGGAATCGACTGCATAGTGACGCCAAGGAACCTGTCTCTTGGCATGGATTTCACGGACGCCCGCGCAATTTGCAGAAACCCTGATGAGCTTTTGAGCTTTATAAAACCATTGATATGATCTGCGGGCTCTGCCGGTTTTTCTGGGTGGATTGTGCTCTTTTTTCAAAATGTAAGTGCCTTACTCAAGCAGTCTTACCGAAGGAACACCAACCTCGCGCAAGCCCGCCTACGCCGTATCCACAGTCACCCCCGGGGTCATCGAAAAATAAATCAGACTCGGGGTTTGTAAAATGAATCTCCCCGCAGCAAGCTGTGGGGTATCCGGATAAAATAACGCGTGAGTGAAAACTCACTTGTTCTCCCAGAACTCCTCGGCTTCCTCTTCCATCTCCTCGAGCCAGTCGTAGTAGTCCGGGAATTCGTTGAGGTGCGCGAGCGCTATCTTTCCGGTCATCAGCGGGTCGTCGTTGGTGACGTTCGTGTGCGGGTCGCGCGTCCCGTGCTCAAGTTCCACGTTCATGCCGCGCCGAAACTGGTCAACGTCGAACTTGTCCCATTTCAGCCCCAGCATCTCTCCTGCCTTCCTTGCCTCCTCTGCGTCAAACTGCTTTTTCATGATAATCCCATAGGGTATTAGGGCGCGGGGGCTTATAATTTTCGATTTTAAGCCGACTTAAAACCGACGTATTTATCTAATATTATATTTACATAAACCATTTTGGCGCACGTTTTTGAGTAAAACCACCCAAAAATATTATAAACTGACAATGTACTTCTATCTAACATCGTCAAGTCCGGAAAAAACGTATCCGGACATGCCGAGGTGATTACATGAAGGGAGGAAAAAAATCAATGAAGATAGTTTTTGCCATAGCTTTAGTGGCAATGATGACTGCCGCCGCATTCAGCGGCTGCGTAGGCAAGACGCCGGGCGACAAGGATACGGTTAACATATATCCGATAAGCACCGACGATATAAACGCGCTTAAATCGATAACCGCCGCAAGGATTTCAACTCCTGCGGAAGGCACGGTGGTGCTGGCGTCGGACGCCGATCCGTTCTATGCGCTGATAGCGACACCTGTCGCCGCATACTACGAGGGCGGCGTCCTGAAGTCGCTGCCTCTTCTCGTTACGAACGAGGGCAACACTTATCCGTGGATTCACGACACGCCCATAATCCCTAATGAGCCGACGGTCTACACCGACATCGGACCGGTCGTGAAGTTCATCGAGACCTACAACCCGTCCGGCGCTGTCATGGTGGGCATGGACAAGTTCTCCGCTGTCGGAACCACGTCGCGGAACGGGCAGGCGTCTGCCGTTTCTTACACTCTCAGCGCGACGCAGTCGTTTGTCGGCGACGTTACTGAAGTGGCGCTGAAAATCGCAGAAACCTACTGGTCGTCTGCTGACGCGGTCATGCTCGTCGACATAGAGACCGGATACGCGGACGCGGTCAGCGCAGGCGTGCTCGCATCATACCTCAACATGCCGGTAATACCTGTTGCGGGCGAACCTTCGGGGGCAGTTGCCGACGCGATAGCCAAGCTCGGTGCGAAATACACGCTCGTCTGCGGCGAGGTTGAAGTATCCGCGAACGTTGCATCCGATCTGGGCAAACTGCTCGGCATCGAAGGAGCGATGGAGATAGCGAAAACAGTGCTCTCGCTCATGCCAGGCGGGAACGTCGCATCCGGCGCCATACCGTATGTGGTCATGGCGAATCCGCTTGACACAGTGGAGCCTACGGTTCTCGAGGAGACCGTCGTATCCGGATTGAAGGGCGAACTTACAGATGCAGGCACGAGCGTCCCATACCCCGGCACCCCTGAGGCGGGAACGACCGTTCCGTTTGAATTCGAGATACCGGCGGGCTACAATTACGCCAACCTCGTGATAGACATCAAGTTCGACCTCACAGGCCTTACCACAGGACCCACCCCGATCAACGCGGACATCCTGAACACCCGCGGCCTGATGTGGGGTTACCGTATCGAGGACGATGGCTCCGCAATCATGATATTCATGGCGAACGCGGTGTGCTACGACTACGTCAGGGATGAAAACGGGGTACCCACCCACGTCTGGCTCTTCGCAGAGTTCCAGGTAATGAACCATCCCGGCAAATACAGGCTAGAGGTCGGTCCGCTTGCGGGCGCAAGCCCCGGCGGAGTGCTTCCAGGGACAGTGCCGTTCGATGCGACTGTAAACATACAGAAACTAGACATACCCACTTATCCGCTGATGCCCGGCCTCTCGTCACTTGCCCCATACCTGGCGGCGGTGCGCGGGGGCGTCGTGCTTGCGAACCCGGACTTCGCGCTTCAGGTCGCAGGCCTTGGCGGTTGCGTGGAGTGCGGCGATGCGGCTGCCGATGCGGATGCGATGTACGAGGCGAACATGAAGACCGCGTCGGTGCACGGAGAATTCGTCAAACTGCTAAAGGAGATATACGGTATAAGCGACGCGCAACAGCTCAACGACAAACTCCATGAGGACCTCTCCAAGGCGCCCTACCTCGCCATACTTGCGGACACGAACATGGTCCCGATGTATTATTACGAAGGTAGCGTCGGAGAAGGCGTCGGCGGCGGAGGGGAAGGCATACCCGGAGACCTGCTCTATTCTACCGTGAACCCCGACCTGCGCGAAGTCGCGGATGACGCGAACAGCGCGCTCCACGACATTAACGGCAACGCGATGTCGGCAGAGGTCGCGGTGTCGAGGCTTACGGGCTACGATGCGCAGGACGCAAGCGCGCTCATTGCGAGAAGCGTCTTCTATGACCGGTATCTTGCCGGATACAAGGGACCGCTGAATCAGGCGGCAGGCAACCAGCCGGGCAACGGATTCGGCGCAACGACCTGGACCGGAATAGGTTCGATGGTGCCTGTCGAAGCGGCGGCTCCGACCATGTTCGCATTAGATGCGGCGTTCACGCGCGCAGGATTCAACACGCTCGCGGCGGCTAAGGCGGAGGCTTCAGGAAGATCCAATACGGCCATCCAGTGGCAATCGTCGAACTTCATCTGGATGTGCGTGCACGGTTTCTGGTACCACTTCGTGCCAGACTCTGTGCTTGCGGCGGCAATGCTGCCCACGAGCCCGTATGCCGTAAAGCACGTGAAGTACATGCCGATGGGGCCATCCATCATATTCCTCGAATCCTGTATAACCGGAAGGATAGACGGCCTGAAGCCGTACAACACCATATCCCAGGCGTTCATGCATTCGGGCATCAACACCTACATCGGCGGAACACGTTCGATGCTTGGATTGTCCCTCATATCAGATGGACAACTTGACGGGGTCGGAGAATATTTCAGTAAGGTATTCTACGGACACCTTGCGGGGTACATTGCCAGCAACAATAACCCGGATGATGTCGCAAGCCTGTCGCCAAGCGACATTAGCGTCGGTCACGCCATGATATATGCAAGGAACGCCTATATCGAGCTCACGGGAATCTCGGGCGACGGCGCCATTTGCACGATAACTGCGGTAGCGATGTATGCAGACCCGGCATTCAACCCGTACGAGCCCAACCACGAGGGCGGACTGCCGATGCCTTAATGGCGGCAAATATCTTTTTAACTCTTTTTCAGTTTTTTGATTTTTTAGTCTATTGTAACCACGCGTTTTTTACAAAAAATCCGAATCCCTCAAAAACCTTTTTAGCGGACTCCCGGATTAAGAACCGGTGTAACCATGAGGATACTCATAACAGACGGACTGGCTAAAGAGGCTGTTGAACTTTTGAAGAAGGAACACGAGGTCGTCATGCACGAGGCGACACCCGAAGAGCTTCTGAAGATGGTCGGTGACTTCGAGGCTGTCATAGTGAGAAGCCGCAGCAAGATAACGCGCGAGGTCATCGAGGCCGGCAAGAAGCTCGTTGTCCTTGGCCGCGCAGGCATCGGCGTCGACAACATAGACGTGCCTTTTGCAGCCGGGAAGGGAATAAAGGTCGTAAACGCGCCGCTCGGCGCGACGTTGAGCGTCGCGGAACTTGCGATAGGCCACATGCTCTCCCTTGCAAGGGCGCTCCCCTACGGCGACAGGGAGACCAAGGCGGGCAACTGGCCCAAGAACGCGATGAAGGGCGCGGAGATAAGCGGAAAGGTCCTTGGCCTCATCGGCGGCGGAAACATCGCAAAGGCCACCGCGGGCATGGCGAAGAACGGCTTCGGCATGAAAATACTCGCATACGACCCTTACCTGACGGCGGAGCAGGTCGCGGCTTTCGGCGGCAAGAAGGTCGAGCTTGACGAGCTTTGCAGGTCCGCGGACTACATCTCGCTGCACATACCGAAGACGCCGGAGACAAAGCACATAATAAATGCGGAAAGGCTTGCGATGATGAAGCCGTCGGCGAGGATAATCAACTGCGCGAGGGGCGGCACCATCGACGAGAACGCGCTCTACGACGCGCTCAAGGAAGGGAAGATAGCTGGCGCCGCGCTCGATGTTTTCGAGAGCGAACCGTGCAAGGCGTCGCCTCTCTTCGAGCTGCCCAACATCTTTGCCACCCCTCACATAGGCGCGAACACATCCGAGGGGCAAAAGCGCGCGGGAATCACCACCGCGGAGCAGGTGCTTATAGCCCTCGCGGGAGAGGAACCTGAATTCTGGGTCAACAGGCCGAAGAATTGATTGAGGCCGACCCGTAACCTATTTAGCTAATATTGCAACTTTTTTCTAAAATACTACCCGCTGACACGGGTGGCGTTCTGGTTCCTTTTTCAAGTAAATTGAAATATTCTGCTTCAATGCCTTAT
>PGXE01000005.1 GCA_002838935.1 Thermoplasmata archaeon HGW-Thermoplasmata-1
TGATTACGTAAGGCATCAAGAAGATGTTCATCAGACAAAATTATCCGCATATTTCCAGGTTGGAAGCCCCGCCTTTTAAGGCGGGGAGGATGTCACATAGTTTATAAATGATCATCTGATTCTCATATATAAAGACCGGCCATATTTCTCGAATCATGCCACACAGCAGGTTGATTACAATTTTCTTTCGGAGATACTGATGGTTCCAAATTTAAGCGTTAACGAAATGCTTGTAGTCCACGTCCCACTCATCTCACATTCAACCTGTGCGTCTTCATCTGCCACATATATGCGACCGGCTACTACACCCTGCGTTCCTGATGTGGGGGTGCCTTTAGTCAATACACTTTCTGTGGCAGGGAGCTCTGTATGACTCAAATACCAATCCTGTGTATCAGCCATCGCGCCGGGCAATGCGGCTACGACTGCGGCTGCTATCATCAGGCCTGCGAAACCAAGCGCAACTGTTTTACGAATCATCTTCATTTTTTCACCGTTTCCATTTATACGCTATACCACTTACGCGCAATCCACTTACGCGCAATCCACTTACGCGCAATCCACTTACGCGCAATACGCGCTATAATTGAATTAATAATACCCTGCCCGCTTAATATGCCTTTCGGTGGCCTGCGGCTTTGCGGCTTATTCCGGTTTCCTGCAGCCGGCAGCCGTAAGCCGCCCCCGCCGTCCCCTGCTCTTTGCAATCGCAAGCGGCTCCTGCTGCCTGCTGCCGCTTCCACAACTGCTACCAGCCGCCTGCTGCCTGCTGCCTGCTGCCTGCTGCCACTGCTGCGCTCACTTCCCCGCACGCCCTCGCCTTCGGCTCGGCAAATGTGATGAAAACTACAGTCATTACGACCTGAAAACACATTATATCATATAATAAGATATACGCTTTCGTTATTGTATAATAAGCTATATCGTACAATAAAAGGCAGGTAACCCACGAAGCAGGCAACGCGCGGTAAACAACGTTTAAATAGAATATCTTTATACATTCAATTGTCAAAATAACAGCAATAACAGGCAATAGTCTATTCTCCGGCCTCTGTCAGAGAGAAGCGAGAAGGAGAAGCGAGAAGGAGAAGCGAGAAGGAGAGAGAATATATGAATCATACTGTTTGCGAGGTAAGAAGCCGCCGGGAACTGGTGACTAAAAAAGAGGAACTTGCCGACGCGATCGAAACCGAGCCTGTTTTCAAGAAATCCTATGTGCGACGTCTTGACCGCATAGACAAACAGCCCTCCATCAAGGTAGATGACTTTGCCAAACGATACGGGCTCTAAACCGATTTATTCTCTCGAGATCAAGCCTGCGGCAGATAAGGTCTTTGCGAAAATAGCCAAAAAAGATCCTTCCCATTTTGATATCATACAAAGCAAAATCGAGCAGATTCGCAAGACTCCTGACCGATACAAGCCTCTAAAACATAGCCTTAAGGGCAGGCAACGAGTGCATATTGGCCACTTTGTTTTAGTATTCAGATTTAAAAATCCTGAGAGTGTTTTAGAGATACTGGATTATACGCACCACGACAACGCATATTGACATTTGTGACATCTCCCCATCAATAAATTGAGGGGTATCCATTTTGCACACTTGGGAGATTTTTGGGATTGCCTTCATGGAAGTGGTAAATTAACCAAAGTTTGTACAGATATGGCTTAGCCGAAACTTTTCCGCAAAAAGTCCAAACGAATCCAAGATTCGTCAGTGCTTTTTTAAAGGGTTCCATCAGGCAAATATCCTGCTGCGGCTTACCGCTTCCGCCGCTGCTGCCTGCTGCCTGCTGCCACTACTGCCGGATTCATCTCGTTGATTCAAATATCCCTGTCTTTCTCGCTTAAGAGCAGGAATTTCCATATCGGGATGATCTTTATGCCGTCCGATTCACCATCCATCTCTGCATCGACGATGACTCCTTTTTGCATCGATGGAAAATCAGCCATGAATTTCTTTATCTGCCTCAATTTCCTGCCTTCGCTTCTGCCATCGGCCACAACTCCGGTCCTGACCCCGGCCCTGCCTTCGCTTCTGCCTTCGGCCACAACTTTGGTCACAACTTCGCTTCTGCCTTCGCTTCTGCCATCGGCCACAACTCCGGTCACAACTCCGCTTCTGCCTTCGCTTCTGCCTTCGGCCACAACTCCGCGTCTGCCTTTGGTCTTGACTTCCACTGCCACGCCCCTCTCATCGTTTATGAAATCCACCTCGTATCCGTTGCGGTAGAAAAACCTCGCGTCAAGCCCGGACGCGACGACGTTTTCGAGGGCTTTTGGCAGGACGCTGTCAAAAGAGGGATTCAGGGCAAATATCAGGTTTGCCGATGTAAAGTAAACTTTTTTCAATTTTCGCATGCTCGCGACAGGAGATCCCCGGTAATTGAAAACGAACCTGATTATCAGGGCGTGGCAGAGGTATTCAAAATAGTTGGAGACCGTCCGTTCATCCCGCCCGAGATTCTTTCCGATCTCCCGAAAATCTATTATCGCCCCCGGATTCTTTCCAAGAATGTAAATTATCTTTCGCAGGAGTTCCACATCCCTTGCCCCGAACTCCTCCGGGATATCGCGGTAGATCACGCGCTCTATTATGGAATCGAGCAGATACCGGCGCGCTGCATCCTCGTCTTTCTCACACGCAAGCTCAGGAAATGCGCCGAACTTCATATATCTGTAGAATAGCGGAACCATCTCCCTTTTCCACAGGTTCGTATTTTCCATTATCTTCTCCACATCATGTCCGTTCATCTCAAGGAATTCGCCAAAAGAGAGCGGATCCATAATAAATTCCACGGCTCTGCCAGCAAGGCTTTCTGTCAAGCCCCGCCCGAGTTTCAGGGATGACGACCCGGAAACGAATATCTTCACGTTCGGATAGAGGTCGTAAACGCTTTTCACCTTGTTCTCCCAGTCCGCGACCTTCTGTATCTCGTCAAGGAAAAGAAAAACGTTTCCGGCGTTTTCCAGAGTGGCTCCCAAAACAAGTTTTTGGTATTCGGAGAGCACTTCCTTGAAGTCATACGCTTTTTCGTCAAAGGAAAAATAGAGAATGCTGTTTGGCGCTATGCCCTCGTCAATAAGGCGCTGGATCAGCTGAAGCAGCAGGGTGGTTTTTCCGACCCTTCGGAGGCCCTTGAGCATTACAATCTGCCTTTTATCTATATATTTTGCAACATCGCCATAGAGCCTTCGCTTGTACTGCTTAAGCAGCCCCTCCCTGACTCTGCCTGTTTTCCACCAGGGGTTGTAAACTTCAAGCTCCGCGATATCCATTTTTTATTCCCAAATATGCAAATATGTTCAAACTTTATATACTTTCGCAACAATGACATCGTAATGCCATTGTTTCCACGATTTAGTGACATCGTAATGCTATTGTTTCTATGATTTAATGACATCGTAATGCCATTGTTTCCACGATTTAATGACATCGTAATGCCATTGTTTTCTGTTTTCACTCCATTTTCATCCTTTTACATAATTCCCAGTAGCAGCCGCCCCGCAGCGCCATCCCCTGCTCTTTGCAATCGCAAGACGCTTCCAGTCGGACACATTCGTATTTTATTATTTTGCCAGCAGAGAATAGGGCCGCCCGGATATGGCGGGAACCGGGAACGTTCTGTTATTGCTTTTGAGGTTTGCGACAACTATCCGTGTGAACCCCCACAACGGTTATAAATTCCCAAGTTGGCGGGTTGGCGGGTTGGCGGGTTGGGGATGATTTTTTTGGGGGGCAGGGGGATGGTGGAGCCGAAGCGAACTGAACACAAACTCGCATTCGAAACATCCCCCTGCGGATGGATTTATGCGTTAAGGGATTTTATATGTTTTCCCTGCCTGCGTTTCCCTGCCTCATCCGGCGGTGTGCGGCTTCCGGTTTTCGGTTTTCTGCGTTCTGCTTCCTGCGTTCGTTTCCACACTTTTCGTTGGGCCGCATAAAGAAAAGATATATAATAAACAGAAGCAATAACAAAAAAGAAAATCGATATAGCAAAGAAGGAAATCAATATGCCAAAGCAGGGGAAACAGGGCAAAAAAGCGAAAGATTCCAGGGGCGACGTATTGCGTTTGGACGATATATCAAACGCCGTATCAAAAATCGAACTGATGGTCGAGGGCGTTGACCGCGATGAGTTCATGGAAAACGAGGGCCTTCGGGAGAGGGTCTTATTCAATATCATCGTAATCGGGGAAGCTGCGGACAACCTGTCCAAAGAGTTTACCGACAAGCATTCCGATATTCCGTGGGTCGATATAATCGGCATGCGCCATCGGTTAACGCACGGCTACTTCAAGATAAACACTGAATTGGTATGGAATGTAGTTGAAAACGACATTCCCGGGCTAAAACGAAAACTCGGACAGCTCGAAGAATGAGGCGATGTTATGAATGATTCGGATATGAAAAAACTGGCTGATGCGTGCAGGCGCCGCGGCATCGTGTCCGTCCGGCTGTTCGGCTCTCAGTCGCGCAACGAGGGGACGGATGAGAGCGACATCGACATAATAATCGAGTTCGGGGCGGATAAAAAAATCAGCCTGCTCGATCTTGCAAGGATAGAGCGGGAGCTGTCCGAAGAGATGGGGCGAAAGGTCGATATGGTCACCGAAGACTGCCTGCACCATCTTATAAAAAAAGAGGTTCTTGCGAGCGCGGTGGCGCTCTACGGGTGATTCAATTATCCAATTTTTTAATGCGCATCTTATTTGAAAAATCAGATTACGCTTCCAAGCAAATACCTATCGTTCCCACTCTTTATCCCGACCTCGACCCTGCTCCCGACCTCCGCACACCCATCGAACACCACCACCCTGTAACTTTCAGTCCTCCCCATCATCGTCCCCGTGCCCTCTTTCCCTTTTTCCGTGACGACTATATCATATGTCTTTCCGACGTGACTGCGATTCTGCTCAAGCCGCACCCGTTTGACGGCATCGGTCAGCACGCGCGACCTGCCCTTCACTACATTGGTCGAAACGCGGCCCTTCATCGTCTTTGCCGCAGT
This sequence comes from Thermoplasmata archaeon HGW-Thermoplasmata-1, assembly GCA_002838935.1. Taxonomy (GTDB): domain Archaea; phylum Thermoplasmatota; class E2. The sequence continues at coordinate 5,013 of PGXE01000005.1, forward strand.
CCCGGGCCTTGCCGAGAACATGGTTATGTTGGTTATGTCCGGCCTCACCCGTTCGATTAGCTCCAATGTGCGCGAGAACTGCTCATCCGTCTCCCCGGGAAAGCCGACGATTATATCAGTCGAAACCACGACGTCATCGAACCTCCCGCGAAACGCTTCTGCGACCTCCTCGAAATCGCCTGCGGTGTGTGCGCGCGTCTCATGCCCAAGAGAACGTCGTCGTCCCCGGACTGGACAGGCAGGTGCATAAACTTGTAGACCTTCGGAGAGTCGTAGGCATCGAGAAGCTCGTTAATCTGCCTCTTTGCAAGCGCGGGATTCATCATGCCGACGCGAACCATGAAGTCGCCGGGGAGCGCAGCCACCTCCTTTACGAGCCTGCTTAAACTCTCTTTGGCGGGCGCATCCGCAGCCGCAGTCGTTAGCTGTGTGAACAAGCCTGTAATACCGGGTGCGCGTTTCGTGGTCTTTGCTTCTGCCGCCGATGCGCCGTCTGCCGCGCCTGCCGGCGCATATTCCCTGTTGCAATCCATTCCGTATGCGGCCGTGTCCTGGGCGGTAAGGCGTATCTCGCGGCAGCCCCCGTGAACCGCCCTGCAAACGTCGCGGACTATCTCCTCTCTTGGGTAACTAACCAATTTTCCCCGCGCGGCCTTCGTGATGCAGTAGGCGCAGGCAAAAGGGCAACCCTCCGCGATCGGGATCGCGACCGCGCCCCCGTCCGAAAAACGCCTGAAACCGGTCTTGGGCCGGTATTCGCGCTCAAAGCACCTGCCCTCTGCGAGTTGCGCGATGTGGTGGAGGTATGCGGGCCCGAGTATCTCGGCAGACGGCGCGTGCTTTCGTATCAGTTCCGCCTGCGCCGATGCCATGCAGCCTGCAACGACGATTCGTTTCCCCGTCTCCCCGAAAACCTTCAGGCGGTGGAGCATGCGCTGTTCCGTCGTGGCGATGACGGTGCAGGTAACCAGTATCAGAATGTCGGCGGCACCCATACAGTCAACGCGCTCGTGCCCGGCCTCTTCGAGAATGCCTGCCATGCTCGCGCCGTCGCCCTGATTCGTCGTGCAGCCGTAAACCTCCAGGTAGAACTTCATCGAACCTGAATTATGGACGGGTTTAAAAGGGATTTAGTATAAACTGCAGTATCGCGAACTACCGCTGGTCAAAGGGTAAAAGCTACGAGCAAACGGCCTGAAACCGTCCATCCCCATCACCTGCATCTCGAAAAAGCAAACCGGATTTTTGCATAAGAAAACAAATGCAGTTGATAAAAACTGCAAATTTAGCATAAAAATTTAAATGCAGTTAATTCATGCTGCAAGTATGCAAACTATAACGAAAAGCGGCATGCTACGAAAAATCTCGGTGTTCGCCGACCGTAAGGCGGAGTTAAAAGAACTGCTGGCATCGGCGAACGCGTTGTCGAGGAGAAAACCTCAGAACTTTGTAATTCTCGGTCCAAGGCGCATAGGCAAAACGCACCTCATAATTAAATATCTTCTGGAGAGTTCGTCGAAGAGTCGCATACCGATCTGCATCGACACCCTTTTCCTTACGTCGTGGGCAGAGGTGGCCGACATGCTCGTCAGCGGGCTTCTGCACGGATACCGGGAATTCTCAGGGAAGCGGATAGACGTGGATGCGTTTTTCATAGGCGCAAGGGCGAAGGCAACCGAATTCAGGGAGAAGATGAAAAGCGTTGAGGCCGAATTCGGCGCCACTGCAGGGTACTACGTGGCGTTAAGGGCGTCGATGGAGAAAAAGAACGAAGTCAATCTCCTTATAAACGCCCTGAAAATCCTGCACGAATTCGCCGAGAAAAAAAAGATCACGCTCATCGTGGTAATCGACGAGATACAACAGGCGGCCAAGTTCGCGAACAGCGCAGAGGGGCTCGCAGCCATCAGGAGCGAGATGCAGTTCCACGACCGCATACAATATATCTTCAGCGGGAGCTCCCCCACGTTCATGCGCGAGGAATTCCTGAGAAAAGGCGCGGCGCTCTGGAAACAGGTCACGCCGTTCGAGATGCGGGAATTCCCGCCGGAAGGGGTGGAAGAATTGCTCCGGGCGTTCCATCCTGCCGCTCGCCACGACGAATCGTGTATAAGACGCATCCACGAAATTACCCAAGGCATACCGGATTACGTGGTAAAGACGCTAAATCGCATGGGGGACACGGACAGGATATCGGTGGACGACGTGGATTCGGCCTTCGAAAAGGTGGTCGAAAGCGAGATTCGATTCATCCAGCAGATAATGGACGAATTGACTCCTGACCAGATAAGGATACTCGGCACGATGACGGGGGGCACTGTCCGCTACAAAGAGATTGCCGCGCTTTTCGAATATCCGCCGACCGCCCTACTCCGCACTCTCGAAAAAGAGGAATTGATCGCAAAGACCGGGCGCGGGGAATACGTCATCCGTGACCCCGTATTGAGGGCGGCGCTGGAACGGTCGCGTTTTCCGGTTCAATAAGCAAAACAGGTTGAATCGTTCATCGGTTAGTCATATCAAGCTCGAAAAAGGTTGAAATCGCAGAAAATTATATATACCATGCTAACGTATAACAATCTTGGCAGAGGGATGGGATGCCACAAAAAATACTATCTTATTTTCTACAGCGATGACGCCTCTGCCCACCTCCCCAAAAATAATTCAACCGCCCCGCTGTCAATTCCCATCCTCTATCTCGGCCATTATGTCCATTAACGATTGCATGTCCTTTGCAAAAACGAGCCTTTTCCGGAGGCCTGCCGCGCACCTTGCCCCGAGCGTGAATCGTTGCGCCTGCGCCCGAAAGTGGTTGAAACCCGGCCTGAACGCCTGCGGTATCGACATGAAAATATCCACATACCGATAAAAATACTGCATCCTCGCCGCATATTTTTGTGCTGTAGCCGCCGCAATCGATTCCGTAACGCCGTTCGCAACCGTTATACCCGCCGCCCGCAGGTTTGAGATGAATGCACTGGTTTCTGCCAAGTTCTCCGTGCATGTTTCGTCAGCCCCTTGTCGGTTTGCCCCGGCTATTTCGGAGTCCGGCAACCCCCGCCCGCAGGTTCCCTCCGCAAGCTCCCCGAATATCCCCGGATTTCCCCTCGCCCCCCGACCGATCATCACTGCGTCGCAGCCTGTCGTTCGTATCATCGCTTCGGCGTCGGAGGCAGACCTTACGTCCCCGTTGCCTATCACCGGAATGGAAAGGTTTTCCCTGACCCGCGCTATGACCGACCAGTCCGCGCTGCCTGAATATCCCTGCTCCACGAGTCTTGGATGAACCGCCACCGCATCGCATCCCGCATCCTGCAATGCGAGTGCGCATTCCGTTGCGGTCACGCGGCCGCCTATGCCTGAACGTATCTTCGCCGTAACAGGAAGCGAGCATGCTTTTTTGACAGCCATCACTATCGCCGCCTGTCCCGCGGGGTCGCGCATCATGCTGCCGCCACCGCCGCGGCCGACGACCTTTTTCATGGGGCAGCCGAAGTTGAGGTCTATTATCTCGGCAAGCCCGCCTTTCTCTATTGCCGCCGCCGCAACAGCGAACTTCTCGGGACTGTTGCCGTATAACTGCATCGAGAAGGGGTTTTCCCGCTCAAAGCGGAACATGAGCGCGAGGGTGCGCTTATTGCCCTGCGCGATGCCTGACGCGCTCACCATCTCGCTTACCGTAAAACCGGCTCCCGACTCGCGGCAAAGAAGCCTGAAAGCGGCGTCCGTGACGCGCGCCATCGGGGCCAGCATGAACCGTCCGGCATCGAATTCCCCTATCTTCATCGAAGCCGCATACTCTTTTGTTAGTTAAGCCCATCGCCCCAAGTGCGGGTTTTTTGCCAATCGGGTTCATCGCTTCAAGTCAGTTTTGTCAATAATGTTCGTCACCCAAATGCGGGTTTTGCCAACCCCTTCAATCGTCCAAATGCGGAAAAGCGCCAATTGAAACTTTAGGGCGTTTTCTTGCTCTAAAATTTTATAAATTCTTACCGGATGGTATGCGCGTCAAGAAGGTGTAAAATCATGAAACTCCTGCTCATCCATTCGGATTACATAGAATACGAAACGAAGAAGAAGGCGATAGCCGCAGCCGAGGACATAGGCGGGGAGCGCAAACACGACCGGATGGAGGAGGCGCTCGCGGCGTTCATAGCTGTCGAGAAGGACGACGAGCGCGATGTTGCGGCAACTGTCGCGAACGCTGCCACGCAGATACGCGATGTGGCAAAACAGGTGGACACAAAGCGCATAATGCTCTACCCTTACGCGCACCTCTCGTCCGAACTCGCATCCCCGAAAGCGGCCATGCGGGCGCTCGAATCGCTCGAAGAAGCGCTAAAGGACGACTGCGAGGTGAAGCGTTCGCCGTTCGGCTGGTACAAGTCATTCAGGATAAGCTGCAAGGGTCATCCGCTCTCCGAGCTTTCAAGACACGTCCTGCCTGAAAAGGCGCAAGGCGCGGGCGGCGGCGGCGCGAAAGGCGAAGAGGGCGAAGAGGAGAATGTGAGCGAGGCGGTCAAAAAGGAGAAAGAGCTGCGGTCTTTCTGGTATATCCTCACCCCCTCAGGCGACCTCGTAGAGGCCGAAAATTTTGACTTCGGGGGACACGACGAACTCAAGCGGTTCTACGAATACGAAGCCAAGGGAAGCCGCGTTTCGGCAAAGGAGCCCGCGCACATCAGGCTCATGCAGGACCTCGAACTCGTGGACTACGAGCCGGGCTCGGATTCCGGCAACATGCGCTGGTATCCCAAGGGGCAGATGATAAAACGGCTTTTGGAAGAGCGCGTCGGCGACATGTGCAACCGCGCGGGAGCGATGCGCGTCGAAACGCCCATAATGTATTCGATAGACCATCCCCAGCTTAAGAAATATCTCAACAAGTTCCCGGCAAGGCAGTACCGCGTTTTCAGCGAGGATAGCGAGTTCTTCCTGCGCTTTGCGGCCTGCTTCGGCCAGTACCTGATGGCGCACGACGCGACCATCTCATACAAACACCTGCCGTTGCGTCTCTTCGAGCTTACGCACTACTCGTTTCGGCGCGAACAGAGAGGCGAGCTTGCGGGCATAAAACGGCTGCGCTGCTTCACGATGCCCGATATGCACACGATGTGCGCCGACATCGGGCAGGCCAAGGAGGAGTTCAAGCGGCAGTACCTCTATTCGATGGAGTGGATGGCCGACCTCGGCATCCCGTATCAGGCGGCGATACGATTCGTGCGGCCTTTCTACGAAGAGAACAAGGAATTTGCGACCGAGCTCGCGCAACTCACAGGCAGACCGGTGCTAATCGAGATGTGGGACCAGCGCTTCTTCTACTTCGTGATGAAGTTCGAGTTCAACGTCAACGACACCACGGACAAGAGCTTCGCGCTCTCGACAGTCCAGATAGACGTGGAGAACACGAAAAGCTTCGATATAACCTACGCGGACGAGTCGGGGGAGAAGCAGAACCCGCTACTGCTGCACGCATCGCTTTCGGGCGCGATAGACCGCTGCGTCTGCTCGCTACTTGAGAACGAGGCGATGAAGATGGAGCGCGGCGAAAAGGGCAGCCTGCCGTTCTGGCTCTCGCCCACTCATGTGAGACTGCTTGCGGTCGGCGACGAATACGTGGATGAGTGCAGGCGCATAGCGGAGAAACTCGAACTTGCCGTTGCGAAGAGATGCGGCGCGAAGCTTCGCGTGGATATAGACGACCGCGACGACAAGATTGGCAAGAAGATACGCAACGCGGAAAAGGAGTGGGTGCCCGCGATCATCGTCGTCGGCGACAGGGAGGTCGAATCGAAGAGCTACGCGCCGCGGCTGCGCATTCCCCAAATGGCAAAAGGACGCGAGCAGTTCACGGCGGACGAGCTTGCGGAGATACTCGGAAGTCATCTGGAAGGAAAACCGTCCGCGCCGCTGCCGCTTCCAAAGATGCTTTCGATGAGGCCGAGATTCAGGGGATAATCGGGGGGTTGCACGAAATGGCAAAAACAAACGGGCGCGTGAAAAAGATATACTCGAAGATAGACGCGCTTTCGGAAAAAGAGGGGTTGAAAAGGCCGGACGTAGTCATATTCAAGAACGCCGTCGAGCCCCACCTCGACCTCTCGTTCTTCTACGTTTCCGGCATAGAGTGCGGCATGTTCGAGGGGGGCGCGACCGTTCTCCACCCCGACGGCACGCTCGACGTCGTAAGTTCCATTCTCGAAGAGGAATCTGCGAAAAGCGGCCCGGGCAACTATGACCTGCACGTGTTCTCTGGCGGCGACGAATCCGGGGAACTCGTAGGCAGGCTTGCGGGAACGCCGAAAACCGTCGGCGTCAACGCGCAGGAACTCACATACAAGGATTTTCTTTGGCTCAGGGGCATCTGCCCGAAGGCAGAGTTCGTCGATGTCGGACGGGCGGTTGCTATGGCCCGAATGACAAAGGACGACGACGAGATAGCGCTGCTTCGAAAAGCCGCGGTCATAGCAAGCGAGGTCGCGGACGAGATACCGCCGCTTCTCTCTGAAGGCGTGAAGGAATACGAAGTCGCCGCCGAGATAAACTACATGATGCAGAAGAAGGGCGCGAGCGGAGCCGCATTCGAGACCATAGCAAGCTTCGGTGCAAAGAGCGCCGAGCCGCACTACACGGGCGGCACAAACGCACTCAAAAAGCATGAATTCGCGCTATTCGACTTCGGCGCGCTCTACCGCCGCTACCGCTCCGACATAACGAGGACCTTCGTCTTTGGCAAAGCAAAAAAAGAGCACCGCAAGATGTACGACGTGGTGCTGCGTGCGCAGGAGATAGGATTCGAGGAACTCGCAAAAGCGGATGAAGGGCAGACCACGGGCGGCGTTCATCGGGCTGTCGAGGAATACATAAACTCGACGAAGTTCAAGGGGCGCTTCATCCACTCGACCGGGCACACGATCGGCCTGTCGATTCACGACGGCGGCGTCCTGCACCCGAGATTCGACGTGCCGCTCGAAGAAGGGATGGTCTTCACGAACGAGCCCGGCGTTTACATACCCGGCTTTGGCGGTGTCCGGATAGAGGACGACGTGGTCGTCAGAAAGGGGAGCGCGGAAATCCTGACGAACGCCGCAAGGGAACTGCGCGAGATATGAAACACGCGCTAAACCAAGGCGGGTTTCTTTTTCCTGCTCTTCTTTTTCTGCTTAAATTTTTAAACCTTTTCAGCCATTCGTTTGACGAGGGGAGACAATGGTAAAATTCAAGCATGTCGTGCCGTTTGCAAGCCTGTTCCTGATTGGAATCCTATACGTTTTGTCGCTGTTCTCGCATCCGGCCTATATAGGCATCGGCGAGGTCGGGGATTACGAGGGGCGCACCGTGGTCGTGAACGGGATGCTTACCGGCATGGTTCCCCTCGAGAGCGGGGCAGGCATCCTGTCGGTAAGGGACACGAACGACTCCTCGCTTCGTATCACGCTGTTCGTCCAAAAAATGCCCGGCCACCTCTCTTACGGCGACCTGCTGAGCGCGACAGGCAAGGTCGAGAGATACGAGAACGAATGGGAGATAATCGTCGACTCCGCTTCAGACATTATAGTCACCGGAAACAGCGGCGACAACTTTACGAAACTCTGGCAACTCTCGCAGGACCCTGCCCGGTTTTCCGGGATAATGGTCAACGTGCCTGCCGAACTTTACAACCCGCACTCGACCTATTTTTACCTCAAGGACGGCGGCTTCAAGCTAAAGGTGTTGTGCCCTGCCGATTTCGCAGGAAATTTCACCTCGGGGGAGAGCATCGCCGTTGCCGGCATATTCAGCTACGACCCCGATAACCTCGCATATTACCTGGATGCGCGGTGCAGCGGCGCGGCGAGTGCGGCTTTCACGGAGTAGCCTTGCGGGGGATATGATGCTCGAACTGACTTTCGCAGGCTTTGCGACCGCGACGTGGATAGCCGCCGCGGGCGCGCTATTCGGCTGTCTTTCAGGCCTTATGCCCGGGCTTCACGTCAACAATCTTTCGGTAATACTTATCTCGCTGTCTGGGTTCATGGCTGCGCTCTTTTCCGGAGTCCTGCCATCGGAATTTCCCATCCCTTTTGCAATCGCGCTCTTCATAATCTCGACTGCGACGGCGCACACCTTTGTAAACACGGTTCCCGGAACGTTCCTCGGCGCGCCTGACGAGGATGCGGCGCTCGGCGTCCTTCCGGCCCACAGGATGCTCATGCAGGGCAGGGGCTTCGAGGCGGTTTCGCTCTCGGCTCTCGGTAGCATGGGGGCGGTCTTCGCCTGCGCGCTCCTGCTCTTTCCATTCAAGTGGGTTCTCTCGGAGCCGCTCAACCTCTATTCGTTACTGCAGGGCGCGATGGTCTACGCCCTTATTTGCGTCTCTTTCATACTCGTCGCAACCGAACACGGCGAGCCTTTCGCAGACCACCTTGGGCGCGGCAGCGTCCCCTCCATGCTTTCAGGCGTCGGCGTCGCGTTATGCGTCTTTCTCACATCCGGCCTTTTTGGGGTTATCATATTCGACATCGAGTTGAATTCCCTTGTGGGGCTGCCGGGGCCGGTTCTCTTTCCCGCGCTTGCGGGGCTTTTCGGGATATCCACACTTGTGGCATCGATGAAGAACAACTCCCGGATACCTGCGCAGGAGATTATCGAACGCCCGTTGCCCGGCGGCTGGCGCGGAGGCTTGCGGACGTTACGGGCCGTATCGACCGGGACCGCATCGGGCGCGATGGTATCGGTATTGCCGGGCGTGACCTCGGCCGCAGGCACGATACTCGCATCCACGGCGTCAGGAGAAAAGGACGACCGGATGGTCATAGTGACCCTTTCCGCAGTCAATACCGCAAACGCGTTTTTTGTCCTCGCATTTCTCTTCATGTTCCTAAAATCCAGAAGCGGCGTAGCGATAGCTGTCCAGCAACTCGTAGAGGTGGAGCAGTGGGAGGCGTCGCTACCCGCACCGATGCTGCTCTGCATTCTCGCGGCAGTCCTCATGTCGGCTGCCATATCCTATTTCGCGACGAGGCTGCTTGGAAGGCTCTTTGCGAGGATTATCGGCAAAATCGATTACCGCAAGCTCGCGATTTTCGCAATCTGCATAGTCGTCGCGCTCGTCCTTCTCTTCACGGGGCCGTTTGGCATCCTGATTCTCGCGGCAGGCACCTTCATAGGGATGCTACCGATAGAATGGGGAGTTCGGCGCAGCCAGTGCATGGGCGTTCTCCTCGTGCCAATCATAATCAGGCTTCTTTTGCGGTGAGCGACTGCTTGACCTTGTCTAAAAATATAGTCGCATCCGCGCCGCGCTCGTAGGCGACAAGCAGCAGTGCTGCCTGCGGCGTTATTTCCATGCTGTCCTGCAGCGAATTCGACTCCGCCGCAAGGTCGTGCCTGTCCAGATTCAGTTCCTTCGCATAATGTCGTAGCATCTCGTCGAACAGCCCTCCCCCCTCGGCAGGTCCCGATACCGAATCGGCAGTCATCGTATCCTTGGACGGTTCAGTCGTCTCCGCCGATTCCGAAAGGACACCTTGTTTCGAAGTTGGCGGAATTTCCAAGTTCGCTTCCCGTGACGGCCCTGCCGCAGCCACGTCGGCCTTTTCGTTTTCCGACATCTCTTCAAGGAGGCCTATTGATGGTGCAAATCCGAACGGGAGTTCCACGGAACGGTAATCGAACGCCGGCGCAAGCCCGTCCTGCTCCTCGCGCAGGTAACCGAGTTCGAGCGATCTCTTAACTATTTTTCTCGCCGTCATCGGTTCGTACCAGTGCATATCGAATGAGATTATCCCGTAAATCCGGGACGGCAGCAGAACGTCCCTGCCTGCCTGCCTGAACACGAACGAGAGGAGCTTTTCAATTTCGGTTGCCAAGCCGTTCACCCCTCTCGATTATTGAGGTCCCGACCATCGCGCCCTCGAACCCGAGCGACTCTATGCGGGCCAGGTCTGCCCCCCTTACGCCGCCGGCCACGTATATCGGCACGCTCACGTAGCGGCGCAATCCCTCCATCAGCCGTTTTAGGACAGCATCCGATATGCCTCTCGCCTTGCCTGACGCGCCGTAATCCACGGCGACGACGCCGTTGACGTACCCGAAATCTATTGACGTAAAATTCCGGAAAAGTGGTTCGCCGTCCATCGTCTCAAGACCGATGTAGATGTCTCCGTCCGCAAACTCGAAAAGCTCGGAAAGCTCGCTTGCGGGCATCGCGCTCGGGCGTATCGTTATCTTCGACGCTCCGGCAACGAAGAGATCCATCGCATCCTCGACCGTTCGCGGCGATGCGTCCACCCAGAGGTTATACGGAGAAAGCTTCTTTATGATGTCGAGTTGCGGCTCGTTCTTTTTCTGCCCGTCGACATCCACCCAGTATATCTCGCCGTAGGATTCGAATAGCGCGGGGGCAATAAAACGCGGAGTCGGTTTTTCGTCCACAAGCGGCGACTCGCCGACCGCAGCCCAGCCGCCGTCGTCATAACGCACGAGCGCACCGTCAAGAACGTGCATCACGGGAATTATCTTCATGCCGCAAGAATTGTGTTGCCGGTTAAAAAGATGCCTTACATCTCGTTGTCGGATGCCCTGCTGTGTTTTGCATATCCCGAAACGGCGCCTTGCTTTCGCCACAATATTGCACTTTGCCAAGCCACGATAGTTCAATTTGCCAAGCAATCGCGTTCTGCGCTACCCGGTTCATCCATCACATTATATGTAAGCGATTGCATATATCGATTTGCCACGGTGATGAAAAAACCTGCTCTGATTCGTGATGAAAAGACGGGCGGACTGAGTGGCATCCAATAATACGGGTGCGCCGATGAATGGCAAGACGAAGGTGTGGGCTGCAAGACGAAGGGTGCTTGCGAGACTGTGGGTCAAAAGGCACAAGATCCTTGCCATATGCCTTGCCGCAGCCCTACTCCTTGCGGCAGCCGTTCCCGCCGCAGGTTTTGCGGTATCGTCGAAGATAAAAGGGGATTACCTCTCCGCGATGCACCTCGTAGCGACAGGGACAAAAAACAACCTAACGGATGATTTTCTTGGACAATACGACGTTCCCGCAGGCGATACGAGAGAAGCGCTGCTTGCAATCGTCGGCCTGCTCGCAGGGAACGTGACCTATCGTCCCGACCCGGACGACTATCCGTTCACGCCCGATGAATTTTTGAAAAAAGGCGGGGGGGACTGCGAGGATTTCGCTGTCTTCGCGGCCTACGCGCTTGCATATTACGGCGTGCCGGTAAACATCTCGGTCTGGTTCTCGCTATACGGCCACGCGTTCAACTCCATCTACGACAACGAAAGCGGGGAATGGCAGGATTTCGACCTTCTCGGCTGGTGGATACGTTACGAGAACGAAACCCTCGGATGGCCTGTCGAGTCATACGAAGACCAGAACCCGAGCCTGAACGACTACTTTACCAACAAGAGCTATTTTCACCCTACGATACTCTTCAACCATACAGTCGGCGAACACAACGAGACCATAAAAAATCCCGCAGAAAATGCCACAACAAGAAAATATGCGAAGGCAAGCAACGTCTTCGGCGACTGGTTCAGGGAAGAGATCCTGCACCCCTTGCTAAAGCCGTTCTACAGCAGGGAAGAAGTAACAATCTTTCCCAAAAACTAAACCTATTTTTGCAGCCACAATAATAAATGAAAATTTGTCTTGCGGTCGCCAGATTAGTCTATAAGATTGATTAATTAGTGCGGTCGCCGGGAGGAGCAAAATTTGGAACAAAATTTGCGACACGGGCTAATCCTCCCTTTGGTCGGATTGGCCCTATCTCGAAATCAAAGATTCTTCGACTATGACGCAAACCGAAGGAGTGAGCGAAGCGAACGACTGTTTGCGTCAACAGGTAGCCAAACGAACGAAGTGAGTGCGGCTGCCGGGATTAGTGTCTAATTTCTTCACTTTGTTCAGAAAACGAACAGAATCGCTTTTGCGATTCGTTCTATCTCGGAAGCAAAGCTTCCTCGACTTGGCCACATCCCGACAACCGTTGGTTAGTCGGTAAAATTGGTTCGTTGGTGCGGTCGCCGGGAGGAGCAAAATTTGGAACAAAATTTGCGACTATGACGCAAACCGAAGGAGTGAGCGAAGCGAACGACTGTTTGCGTCAACAGGCGAACGCAGGAACGAAGTGAGTGCGGTCGCCGGGAGGAGCAAAATTGCAATAGCAATTTTGCGACTATGGCTTGAACCGAAGCGACGAAGTCGCTGTTCAAGCCTACAGGCGAGCGCATTCGCGAGCATAACCAATAATAAAAAGCGAGCGAATGCGGTCGCCGGGATTCGAACCCGGGCAAGTGGCTTGGGAAGCCACGGTCATAACCTCTAGACCACGACCGCAGGCAGTATATTGGTAGCAACTGCGCAGAGGCCGAAATGGCAAAACATCTCTTAAATGTTTTTCTTGCAGCTGGTTTTTTATAAGGCAAGGTTTAAAAGCTTCCAGCATATGCGTTCCGAATTACTTTAATGGTCCTGATATAATGAACTGGCAAATGACGGTCGCTGCTGCGATATTTCTTGTGACCTTCGGCTTGATTATTTCTGAGAAAATCCACCGTGCGCTCGCAGCCATCGTCGGCGCGATAACCATGGTGACGGTCGGCCACTTTATGGGATTCATGCAGTTCGAAACCGTCGTCAAGTCCATAGACTGGAACACCCTAGGACTTCTGCTCGGAATGATGATCATAGTCGGCATATTGGGCGAGACCGGCGCTTTCGAATACGTGGCCATAAAGACCGCCAAACTCGCAAAAGGAAATCTCTGGCGCATAATGATGTTCTTTGTCATAGTCACGGCGTTAGTCTCGGCGTTCCTCGACAACGTCACCACCGTTCTGCTTATGGCGCCTGTCACGATAAGCATCGCCAAGACGCTAAACGTCAATCCCGTGCCGTTCATAGTCACGGAAGTCCTCGCATCCAACATAGGCGGCACCGCGACGTTGATAGGCGACCCGCCGAACATACTCATAGGCTCGGCTGCGGGAATACCGTTCAACGCTTTCCTGGTCTATCTCGCACCGATAGTCGTCGTCATACTGGTATTTTCCCTCATATTCTTCAGGATCTATTTCCGGCGCGACCTCGGCGTAAAACCCTCGAACATAGGCGAAGTCATGGATATGGACGAGCGGCAGGCGATAAAGGATCGCCCGCTGATGGTAAAAGGAATGGCCGTCTTCGGGGTCGTAGTCGTGCTTTTCGTGCTCCACGATCTGCTCGAACTGCCTCTCTCGCTAGTCGCCCTTGCCGGCGCGACCGCTTTTCTTGTCATGAGTTACTGGCATCCCGACAGGGCGATGAAACACGTCGAGTGGACTACGCTGATGTTCTTTGCGGCGCTATTCGTGGTAGTGGAAGGGCTAAACGGGGCGGGAATAATAACGACGCTTGGCGGATGGTTCGCAAACCTGAGCGGCGGCAACCTGCTTACGGCGTCCGTCATAATGCTCTGGTTCTCGGGAATTGCGGCAACCTTCATAGGGAACATACCGCTCACGATAGCCCTGATACCGCTTGTGAAGATCATGGTCGCAACACCCGGACTCTCGGTTGCGGCAGGCGTGGTGAACCCTATCTGGTGGGCCCTTTCGCTTGGAGCGTGCATGGGAGGGAACGGGTTCATATTCAGTGCGCCGGCTAACGTCATAGTGGCAGGAATAAGCGAGCGCATGGGTATGCCGATTTCGTTTAGGAAATTCGCGAGCGTTAGCCTCCCCACACTGTTCATATCGCTTGCGATATCGACCGGGATGCTTTATCTGATCGATTTCGCATTAACATAATATTTAAACCTCGGATGTTATTAATGAGGTGGTAAAATGTTCAGGAAAATACTAATCGCGACAGACAACTCTGCGTTGATGGATAATATAATAGAATATACGGCCACGCTTTTTCCCTATTCGCAGTATTATGTGATAAACGTAATAGACACCAGTTCCGGCCCTGTCCCAATGACCTACCTTCTGCACGAAACCCTGTCGAAAATAAGCCGGGAGGCGGTGGACAACGCCAAAAAGAGGTTGCAAGACATGGGAATAGACGGGGTCGTCAAAATGACTCCGCAAGGAAAACCGTCGCATGAGATACTGAGCGCGATACGAAAACACGAAATAGAACTGCTCGTCATGGCCACGCATGCGAAGAGCGGCACACAGCGGCTCCACATAGGCAAAACCTGCCGCCGCTGCCTCCGAAGGGTGCACTGCCCGGTGATGATAATAAACAAGCCGCCGAGGCCCGTTCGCCCGTCAAGGATACTCAACCCCACAAGCGGAAGCAAATATTCAAAGGGCGCAAGCGAACTCGCCGCCCTGCTCGCAGAACATTTCGGTGCGATCCTGACGAACCTGTTCATTGGTCCTGAAGAGAAAATGGCAGAATCGTTCGACTACGTCATTGGAGGGACTAAATCGCTTGGCGTTAAGTTAAATGAGATGGTCTGCGATTCCGTGCCAGAGCGGTGCATAATAGAGGAAACGAAGAAGAACGACCTTCTTATCTGCAGCAGGGGCCGGCGGGGTGTGGCCTATAAGTTCCGCATTTTCGCCCATCGTCTTGCCCTTGGAAAACTCGAAAGGGACATAATCGCCCAGGGAGAGATACCGCTTATAATGGTCAACGACTGATGCGCGATTTTTTCCTATCTCTACGTTAGTCGCCTTTTTACCGGCACCAATATCGTGCCATTTTTCGTTTTGTATTTGAAGCAACCGACACCCATATAAGTCCGCAATAGATTCAAAATCCGGGGAACGCATGCAGGATATAGAGAGACTTTACTCCCAGAGGGCGAAGAATTTTAAGGCATCCGAGATACGCGAACTGCTCAAGCTCACAGAGAAACCGGACATCATATCGTTTGCAGGGGGGCTTCCGGATCCCAGTATGTTCCCCGTAGACGAGATACGGGAGGCGACGGACCACGTGATGAGGCATCACTGCGTCTCGGCGTTGCAATACGGTTCTACGGAAGGGCTAAAGGACCTGCGCGAGCATCTCGCAAAATCCCTCATGAAGGACGGCGTATCGAACATAGGTCCGGACAACGTCCTGATAACGGCTGGCTCGCAGCAGGGTCTCGACCTCATAGGAAAGGTGTTCTGCGACCCGGGCGACGTGGCGCTCGTCGGAAGCCCGACCTACCTTGGAGGAATAAATGCTTTTCGTAGCTATCAGGCGATACTCAAATCCGTGGCGCTAGACGAGAACGGTATGAACACCGATTTTCTCGAAGAGCGCGTAACCGAACTCAAGAAGATGGGGATAACCCCGAAGTTCATCTACACTATTCCTAACTTCCAAAATCCGTCCGGCGTCGTGATGTCCGAATCCAGAAGGAAGAAGATGGTGGATATCGCAGCCGAACACGACCTTGTGGTTATAGAGGACGACCCCTACGGCAAGCTGCGTTTTGACGGCGAACACGTAAAGCCGATTAAGGCATTCGACGACGAGGGGTACGTGATATACCTCGGCACCTTCTCGAAGATACTCGCGCCCGGCTTCAGGCTGGCGTGGATGATAGGGGACGCCGACGTCATACGCAAGTTCGCTATAGCTAAGCAGGCCGTGGACCTCTGCACGAACATGCTGGCGCAGACGATAGCCTACGAGTGCGTAAAGCGCGGCGTGATAGAGAACCACCTGCCGAAGATAATAAAGAGTTACGGCGAGAAGCGCGATATCATGCTCAAGGCGATGGACGAGCACTTCCCGAAAGATGGTTGCAAGTGGACCCGCTCGCAGGGCGGCATGTTCACGTGGGTTACGCTGCCCGAAAAAGTCGACACTGTAAGGATGTTCCCTGAAGCCGTGGAGGCGAAGGTTGCCTACGTGAACGGCAAGGCATTCTACGTGGACGGCGACGGGGCGAACACAATGAGACTGAACTTCAGCTATTCGTCAAAAGAGCAGATAAAGGAAGGCATAAAGCGCCTTGGCGCCGTTCTGGAACGCCACATCTGATCTTGCCCGTCTTTCTTTAAACCGCGTTTTTGGGCAATCTTTTAAACGACCCCCGTATTCTCGTTTTGGTGAGTAATTATGAAACGCGACCTGATATCGATGCTTGACGTTGCAGACGACCTCGAAGAGATAATAGACCTCGGCATAAAGATAAAGAAGGATTCCAAGGACGGCAGGAACGTCGAATACCTCAAGGGCAGGTCGCTTGCCATGATATTCGAAAAATCGTCCACCCGCACCCGCGCGTCTTTCGAAGTGGGCATGACGAAGCTTGGCGGCCACGCGCTCTTCCTTTCCCCAAACGACATACAGATGGGGCGCGGCGAAACGATAGAGGACACAGGGCTCGTTCTTGGCAGATATGTTGATCTCATCATGTATCGCGCGTTCAAGAACGAAAACGTCCTCGAACTCGCAAGGGCGTCACGCGTTCCGCTCATCAACGGCCTCGACAACGAGGAGCACCCCTGCCAGATAATCACCGACCTCATGACGATAAAGGAGAATTTCGGCAAGCTCGCAGGACTCGACTTCGTCTATTTCGGCGACGCCGCAAACAACATGGCTAACTCATACCTTCTCGGCATGGCGCTTGTCGGCATGAACGTTAAGCTCGTCGCCCCCAAGCAGTACTGGCCAAAGCAGCACTACGTGGACAAGGCGCGCGAGATAGGCAAAAAAACCGGCGCGAAGGTGGAGATAACCGACGTCGTCGAAGGCGCCGCAAAGGGCGCTGACGTCGTCTGCACAGACACGTGGGTATCTATGGGTGACGAGACGCAGAAGGAAAAGCGGCTAAAAGAATTTGTCGGCTACACCGTCAACGGCAAGAGGATGGCTGAAGCGAACAAGAAAGCGATCTTCATGCACTGCCTTCCCGCATACTACGGCTACGAGGTGAGTAAAGAGGTTGCGCACGGACCGCAGTCAGTCATATTCGATGAGGCCGAGAACAGGATGTGGGCCCAGATGGCGATAATGGTGCGGTTGTGCGGAGTCCTCTAAATAACCCCTTACCCCATCAAAATACAATAGTTGAAAAATGCGGGTGCGTAAGTGCATGTATTCTATCCCATCATAAAAACAAAAAACTACTTTCTCGCCACCCGCTCCACGTCCCGTGCCGTCTTTATCCACTTCAGATAAGAGTTGGATGCGGCGCGAAGGGCGGGGGTGTCCCTCGCAGAAATTTCAAGAATCAGAAGATTGTTTTGAAGAGAGATTGCGGCCTTGGCGCGGGGTATCTTCTGCTGCACCTCGGGCAGGATGGTCTCGTAGATGACCTTTGCCTCTTCGAAGGAACAGAACTCCAGCTCGAAGCGGGCTGTCGGCATCGAAAAGACCCTGCCTTACCTTGCAAGAAGCTGCTTTGCCTTCGTCGGGCGTTCCTTGTAGAAGAGTTTCGAGCCGCAGTGTGGACATTTTATGCCTATGTTCTGGGCATCGAACTCCACCGTCTTCTTGCAGTTCCCGCACTTGTAGCCTATCATGCTCACTCCTCTTTCCAGCTCTGGAGCTTGTCTATGATACCTTTTAGCGCCTTCTTCGCGCCAATTCCGGGGCCGGTCTGCGGCACGTATGCCCCGCCTGCAAACTTATAACCGCACTTGGCGCACTCCCATATTCCGGTGGAGACGCGCTTTACCTTGGGCGCGCCGCATTCGGGGCAGGTGTGGGCAGCCTTCTGCTTGTCCTCTATAAGCTTTATCTGCTTGCGCGCTTTTACGCCGTAACGGGTGCCGTAGCGACCAGTGGATCCTGCTTTCTTGGTTCCTCTTGACATTTCCAAATCACCGTTTTCGTTCTATGCCTTCTTCAGCATCTTGCGAATTTGCGCACCCTTATCCTGCGTCATCTTTATAACTTCTTTTATCTCTGAAAAGGTGAAAGTGCCGTTAAGCCCCTTCTGCATGGCCCGTATGTCGCCTTTTTCGTCCGTAGCGACTGTGATCCTCGCTTCAGCCACCTGCTCCTCCTCTATCGCCGGGTCAGCCACTATGATGCCGCCGTACTTGACGAAGGTACAGCTTATCGGCGGCTCCGGAAGCAGCGGAAGCGGGCAGTCCTCTCCAAGCTCGAACCTCGCGTTTGGCACTGTGGTGTTGTATATGGCCGCGAGCGCCGCGAGCGAGCAGGCGTCAAACAGGTTGCCGTCGTGGTCGATTATGTGCAGGTCTATGTAGCACATCCAGACCTTCTCGTTGGGGGTTATGCAGAGCTTGTCGAGTTGCACTATGCCGGATTCCCGGATGCCGCGGTCGACTACGCGGGCAAGCTCAATTGCGGACTCGTCCGGCGGGCCTGCCTCGAAATCGGGGTGGGCTATCGGCAAAAGTTCGGCGCTCGTGGATATGACTCCGGATGCAGGTGTGTCTGGATAGGGTGTCCCTATCTGCATCTTTATCCCTGCATACACGAGGGTGTTGCCTATCTTGACCTTTGCGCTTCCTTCGGCGCTGTCTATGACTCCGGGGGTTATCTCTATCTCGCGATAGCTGTCAAGGGTCCTGCCGTCCTGGCGCTTGCCCTCCTTTGCGAGCTTGTAGAGATAGTCCTTGAGTATTACTGAAACTGTGGTGGCGGACATGATTATTCCTCCTTTGCGGCTTCGTTCCCGTTGCCTTCAGGAACGGCCTTTGCGTATTTTTCCATCAGCGCTTTTTTCTGCAACTCGCCGACCTTGATGCAGCCGTCGAACGCAAGCTGGAACGCGCGCTCGAACTCTTCGGGTGTCAGGTGTCCATCCATCTGCATGAGCAGTATCTCGCCAGTGCGGGGCGCTATAGCTATCGGAAGGTCCGCCTCGCCGAAGTTGTCCTCAAGCTTGCCAAGGTCCATAACCACGTGGCCGCCGGCCTTGCCAGCCGCGCATGCGACCGGTATGTCGCGCATCGGTATGCCTGCGTCCGCCATCGCGACCGCGGCTGCAGTCAGTCCGGCGCACCTCGTGCCCGCTTCCGCCTGCAGTATCTCGATGTTTACGTCTATCGAAGCGCGCGGGAACATCTCGGTAAGGACGACCGCTTCGAGCGCCTCGCTTATGACCTTGCTTATCTCCCTGCTCCTGCGGTCCGGGCCGGGGCGCTTACGCTCGTCGACGCTGAACGCAGCCATGTTGTATTTGCACTGCACTATCGCCCTTCTTGCATTCTGCACCCTGCGCGGAACCGCTTCCCGGGGGCCGTATACGCCGGCCATGACCTTGTTGCCGCCCCATTCCAGGTAGCAGGATCCGTCGGCACCGTGAAGGACGCCGACCTCGATTTTCACATCGCGCAATTGCTCAGGTGTACGCCCATCGACCCTTTTTCCTTTCTTGTCGATGAGTTCGATATCACATTTTCCGCCCATTAAATCACATCCATATTAAATATACAAATCATAAATTCACTCGCTTGTTTCCTCGCTCGCATCCTTGTTCTCTTCGGCATTTCCGCTGTTTCCGCGCGGAGCCGCGAATTCGTCCGGTTTTGCGTCGCCGGCCGGCTTGACCGTGCCGTGCTCCTCGAGCCACTGCTTCATCCGGTCGGTAAGACCGGTGGTGTGCGCCTCGCTCTCTATCTTCGCTATGGCGGCGATTGCAACCTGCATCGAAGCGTCGCCGCCGCTTATCCATATCCGCCCGTTCTGCCCGACGAAAATCCATACGTCAGTATAGCTTTTTACCAGGTTTATCATCGAACCGCTCTTGCCGATGACGCGCGGAACCTTGGTGGGGTCCACGGTTATTATCTGGCCGCCTGAGAGCTTTCTCAAATTGCGGTCCTTCATGGAAACCTGCACGTTCTTCGTCTCGTCTACCGAAAATACCTTGACTAACACCGCGTCGCCGTGGTTCAGGTACTTGGAGGTTTCTCCGAACTCGACTCTCCACGGCACTTCGTTGACGTGCAGCGGCGCCGGGTAGATGCCGTTTATATTGACGAGCCAGTTGGACTGCCCGACCTCGGATATGATGCCTATGACGAGATCGTCCTTCTGCGGGTCGTATACTCCGGACAGCGGGACTACGTTGACGTATCCCGAATGCTTACCCATCACGCCGACGCGGGAGGCGTATATTCTGCCGTCCGCGCGGTCCCTGTATGCGCCCTGCCCGGGCCGAAGAGATGCCCCCTCTCCGATGAGTTCTCCGGGCAAGACGATTCGCCTTTCAGATGTTTCTTCGTTCATTATCATTTCTCCTGGAATATCAACCTAACAGTTTTGTCTCGACGTTTCCCTTCGTGGCCGCGTTCAGGTGGTCGTAGAACTCGATCTGCATCCCGGCCGGTATCTTTATTACCCCGACCCATGAACCATCCGGCTGCCACTGCTCCTTCACGAGTTCGCCGAACTCCTTGACCGCGCCGTAGCTCTTGCCGCTGTATTCGGCAGGTATCCTGACCGCGACCTGGACCTGATCCATCCTTATGGGTATCATGGTTCGCAGGACTTTTAGTATCTCCTCGACCTGCTTCTCCGTCGATTTGAACGGATCGACGTGTATCCTTGCCTCCTCGAGAGCGAGTTCTATGCGCGTTCTCGGATGGGGCGTCTTCGTCTGGGGGTTCATGGAGTTCCTGACGATGTGGTCTATTATCTGCCGCCTCTTGGATTCGACCATCTTGCGGCGCTGATCTGCGGTTAGCTGTATCTCGCCTTCGGTTATTATCCTGCGCGCGATTGCCGCCACGTCCGAGGTCTTGAATATCTCCTTTATGGTTTCCTCGCCGGCGTGGTCGCCTTTTGCGGCATCCTTGAAGACCGCTTCGATTGCGAGATTCTCGATGATATCGATCTCTTCGCCGTCCTTTATCCGGACTGCCGCATTAGGGTCGACGAGAATCTCGAAATGGTGTCCACCCTTGCTGAACCGGGCGACCACCGCATCGTCAAGACTTACCACGTAACCACCGTATCCATATCCTTACTTCATTGCGTTGCCGACGTAGTCCCTGACCTCGTCGTTGGCAAGTTTGCGGAATCGCTCGTTGCCGTTTATTATGCCTATCTCGACAGCTTCCGGATTGAGCTTGCCGTCGGTTGCCGCCGCAAGCGCGTTTAAGCCCATATCGACGGCCGCGTCTATGGAGAGTCCTTCCGTGTAGTTCTTCTCGAAATATTCCACCGCTTCCGTCCGTCCGGCACCCTCGCTTGATGCCTTGTACTCCATGAGTGCGCCGGAGGGGTCGGTCGAGAAAAGCCTCGCGCCGGTCTCGTCGACGCCGCCGACAAGAAGCGCCGTGCCAAACGGCCTTACGCCGCCGTACTGGGTATAGCTCTGCTTGAAGTCGCATATCTTCTTGACGAGGGTTTTGATAGGTATGCGCTCGTTATAGGTCACCTTGTTCATCTGGGCATCGATTCTCGCCCGATCTACAAGTGCCCTTGCGTCGGCGACGAGGCCTGATGTCGCACAGCCGATGTGCTCGTCCAGCTGGAATATCTTCTCTATCGATTCCGGTTCGACGAGTCTGCTCGTTATGCGCTTGTCGACAATCAAAACCACGCCCCCATCGAATTTGAGCCCGACGGTCGTGGTTCCGCGCTTTACCGCTTCCCTTGCGTATTCTACCTGAAAAAGTCTTCCATCCGGCGAGAAAACCGTGATGGCCCGGTCATAGGCCATATTGGGCTGCATCATATTTTACCTCCTTTAACGCCACGCATGCTACCAGAAATATCTTATCAAATTGCAAACATGCAAATTTATATTTTTCTGTCTTCTGCGAGGTAGGGAAATAAACTGGTTGGTTTTAAATATTGTGGAGAGGAAAAAGCGAAAAAAGTATTTGAAGATATCAGAACCCGTTGACGGGTTCGTAGGTGTTTAGCGCCGGGTCGCCGTAGAGGACGTACTCGTTCCAGGTGTGGTAGTCGTCCGATATGGTGAGGAACTCGTTCTTTGCGTCCCTGAATGCCAGTCCGACCGGTTTGTTCCCTATCACCACGTGGCGAAGGAATATCTCTCCAAGCCTGTCGCAGCCTGTGGCGTCGACTACGCCCGGAATTATCACTATGCCGTCTGCCGAAACCTCGTTTGCGCCGACGTAGCAAACCCCACCCGCGTGGAGGAAGTTAAGCGAAAAGCTCTCGGCCAGCTTCTCTCCGGCCAACCTTGTGGTCAGGCAGGTGGAAGCATAAACGAGACCCGGACCAAGGTTCCATTCCCTGATATCCTTACCGGTCGGGCCAAGCGCCCCTTCAGTGCAGGAGTAGCCGGAGGGCGAACCGTGGACTAGTAAATAGACCATGTTGGAAGCTTCCCATATCGCCTGGTCCACGCCGGGCGCATCGGGGTGGGCTCCCGCCATGGTCATAGTGCTAAAACCGCCGTCCTGCCTCATCATGAGTTCGGTCTGGACGAGCGTGTTGGGCCAAGCGGTCTCAAGAAGACCATGGCCATAGATGAATCCGGCAACGTCCCTCCACTCGCCATAAACATCAGATAACTGCGACGAGGAAACGTGCGTTTCAACGAATTTTTGATAATGCGCGGTTCTGGCGAAGAGGTCAAGGCCGTCGTTTAGGTCTATTGTAACGTAACGGCCTACTGCGAGTTCTATCACGTCGGGGTCGTCATCCAGGTCGCCGTAAAACGAATCGATGGCATAACCGGACTCGAATATCGGTGCGACAGTGGTGGGGCAGCCGACGAGCGCGAGGTACAGTGGAACGTGACCCTTGTTTTCAAGCATGGCGACACTTGACCTGATGGCGGGTTTTATGAAATTCTCTCCGGCGGCCGTTCCAAGGTCCATCCCTTCGGACGTATAAGATGCCTTGGACTCAAGGCTGAACTCGTCGCTCGCTATCACTATTCCACCGTGGAATCCTGCGAGAACCGCAGCCATCGCGCTAAGCCCCGCGACGCCGGGATAGTCTGCCTCGATGTCGTCTGCTGCGGTAAGGGCGATGTAGTCGATGACCTTGCCCTTGTCGTAAGCCAGATCCGCTATGAGTGTGTTGACCTCCGGAAGCGAAATCTTTGCGCAGGCAATACCAGCTATCTCGGATGCGGAACCGATGCAGAGAACTTCGGTCACGCCAAGCGCAAAGAGAGTGGACTCGACATCGCCGCCCTCTATCAGCATGGGAACGTCAAGGAGTGTTGCGAACGGTGCCGCAACGAGAGCTTCCTCGTAGGTCGAGACCATAACCGCGCCTGTGGAACTCTCCCAGCATGCGAGTGCCGCTTCCGTCGCCACGCCATTTGCGTCAGGGCCAAGCGGTATGGGTGTCGAAAGTACGCCCGGTTTGCTCAGTTCACTAAAGAGAATGGAGAGCTTTGCATCGCCGCCCATCGCGAAGGGTACCGCCGCAACGATTGCGAAGGGGTCGTTTGGCACGAGCACGTGGTCGCCCGCGGGCGCCTTTCGAACAGATGTCCACGCGGCTGCGTCAACGTCTCCGGTCTCTACTGCCTCTTCTCCGCCTATGCAGCCCGCAAACGCTGCCGCAATGAAGGTCGTTGCCATTATCGCTACTATGATTTTTGCTTTCATCTTTACACCTCTGTTGAGTTTCTTATCCTAACTTCGCCAGTTGAAAAAGTTTAAAGGCTGTGTTTTCTTGCAAGTTTGATGAACCATGAAAGAAAACACAACCTTCAGTATAGGAAATCTTG
>PGXE01000098.1 GCA_002838935.1 Thermoplasmata archaeon HGW-Thermoplasmata-1
CCGTGATAAATCACTGAAATTGCGTTGGTAAAACTCAACTGTCAAATGATGCAGATGCCAATAATCAGAGTGAAAAAGGGCTAAGTGGCGAGGTTAGGCAAGTATTAAAAACCTCTTTACGCAATTTTATCTCATGGAAAAAATCCTCGTCGCCTACGACGGCTCGCAAGGGAGCGAGCTTGCGCTGCTCAGGGCAGAAGTTCTCATAGCGGAAAATCCGAACGGAAGAATAACCCTCATGGCCGTAGTCCCTGAAATATCGCAGCGCACCTTCATAGACAAGGCTGCGTATCGCAACGCGAGAAAGCGGGCGATGCGGATGATAAACGAAACGATCGCGCTTCTCAGGAACCACGGCATTGCGGCGGACGGCGTAGTCTGCAGCGGCGACGTGGCGGCCGAGATAATACGGTTTGCGAACGACATCGAATGCGACCTCATAGTGATGGGGTGCCGCGGAAAGAGCCTGATAGGCGCCTACCTCATGGGAAGCGTCGCCGACAAGGTGGTGCACTACGCGGCAAAACCAGTCATGGTCGTGAGGTGAGGGGTGATTGGCAGAGGCCTGACGCACACGGTGATGAAAGCGGCGCAAGCCGGTCATGGTCGTGTGAGGTGACCGCAGGTTTGAGGAGGGCGACTGGCGCCGTAACGAGAGCGGCGCAAGCCGGAATATCGGTGTCTTATAGTGCTATGTTTTTTACCTGCGCCGCAATACCGCTATTGTGGAAGACGAACCTGCCGATAAGCGGGCGAACCTTATGCCCTACGCCGCAATGGCGGTATCCGTCGCCGCGGTATCGTTTGCGGCCATATTCATAAGGCTTGCAGATGCGCCGCCGCTTGTGGTCTCTTTCTACAGGCTGCTGTTCGCAACGCTACTCCTTGCGCCGGTCGCCGTCATAAAAAGCAGAAACGAGATAGCCGCGCTCTCGTCAAAGCAGCACCTCGTTCTTGCCGGCGTCGGGCTTGCGCTCGCGGTTCATTTTGCCACCTGGATCGCCTCTCTTTCCTACACCTCGGTCGCCGCATCCGTGACGATAGTCTCTACGGAAGCCGTTTTTGTCACGATCGGCTCGCATTACGTATTCAGGGAAAGGGTGAACCGGTTTGTGGCGGCAGGGGTCGCAATCGCGCTTGCCGGCGGCGCGGTCATCGCGGTTTCGGACTCTCCCGCAAGCATTCTCGACTTCGGAGGCAGCGCCCTGTTCGGCGACCTTCTCGCGCTGCTTGGCGCCATGTCTGCGGCAGTATACATCCTTGCGGGCAGGAGGCTTCGCCGGCACATGGGGATAATCGCCTACGCCACGACCGCATACTTCTACACGCCTCTTTTTCTCGGTGTTTTCCTGCTTGCGGCAAGAACCCCGCTCTACCCCTACCCTGCCGAATCTTTCGGATGGATTGCGGCGCTCGCGGTCATACCCATGCTGCTTGGCCATACGGTCTTCAACTGGGTGCTAAAATACCTGCCCGCGCACACGGTTTCCGCAAGCCTGCTCCTCGAACCTGCCGGCTCCACCCTGCTTGCGATGCTGATACTGTCCGAATACCCAAAGCCGGCAACGCTTGCCGGAGCCGCAGCGGTGCTTGCGGGCGTGTATCTCGCGGTCGTGCGCGGAAGAAGGGGAGATTGAATCGAAATTAGAAAAGAAAAAGAGTGAAAAAGATTACTTTTGCCTTCTGCGGACAAGCGCGACAAGGCCTGCGAAGAGCACCCCGATGAGCGAGACCGCCTCGAATCCGGGCGTTCCCTTAGTTTCCGTTTCCTGCGCACTTGCGCCGCTGTCAACGACCGGCGGCAGGGTGTTGAGGCCCTCAGGTATCGCGGGTTCGAATAATCTGGCCTCGAAGGTCTTTAGCAGGAAGTAGCCGTTCTCGCCGTTGTTGAGGTTGACATCGGCCTGCAGGACCGCAAAGGCCGCGTCCTCGAAGCCGCCGCTAGCCGGCAGGAAGTGGATGGATTCAAGCACAAGGCGGCTGGCGTTCTCGCGTCCAAGCTCCATCCAGATGTCCCAAAGCGGGCTCGACCATATCTCGCCGTCTACGTGAACCTCGCCTTCCATGTCGTCGTAGGTCTTGTTGCCGACCATGTTCCTGAGCGCAGGGGGCACGCCCTCTGCTTCCGACTTCTTGATGTAGCTTGAGAACCACTCGCCGATGTAGTTGTCCCAAAGCCCGTCGCTATAGGGGGCAAGGCATATCGAGCCCCACCAGTCGGCAAACCCCTCGTGGACCGCGCCGCCTTCGGCACCGCCGGAAGTGAATCCCGCATCGCCAAGTATGGCGTGGCCGTACTCGTGGAGGACGACAATCGGGTCTTCGGCGGTGTCTATGAAGCCGTCGGTCTCATCGCCGCCCCATCCCGCTACCGGCACTTCTGCGGGCAGCATGGTGCTGGCAAGCGCATGCCATCCGAGTATGAGAACCTCGGTGAACGGGTCGGGCAGGCCCAGAACGCCGCCGTGGACGCACATCGCGTTCTGCACGCCGGGCAGCCCTCTTGCAGCGATGGACATCGGCTTGTTGAACAGGTCCGTAAAGCCGAATGACTGTATGTAGAGCTGGGATTCGTCAATGCCGAAGTAGCACATGAGCCCCTCAAAACGCGGGTCCTCGCGGGTGCAGACGAAGTCGGTCACGCCGTCGACGGCGAATTCGATGTTGTCGATTATGAATGCATGCGGTCCGGAGAGCATGCCTATCGCAACCAGCGTGTCGTCAAGGTTTTTGACCAAAACGTCGGTATACATGCCATCGAAGCTTTCGTCGTTGATTCCAAGCTGGTTGTCCTTGAAGTTGGGGTCCTTTGAAAGCACCACCGGATTTGCCCTAAAGAGCGTGGCCGGAATTTCCATATACGATGCCATATCCCCTATGCCGAGAATCGTGCCGAGCTTCGTGTCTATGTAAACGGTCCACGCGCCCAGAGGTTCAAGCGCGGGCACAAACGTCTGCCAGGCGAGAACACCGCCATCAATCGGCAGCACCACAGGGCGTATATTCTGCGGAACGTATCCCAGCGGAACCGCAAAACCGACCGCGAGCTTTGCAATCGAGAACGCCGCGCTTTTATGCACAAGCGGAGCTTCGAACGTGTTCACGATGCTTTTTATCCCGTTGTGGACCACCTGCACGACACCGTCCTTGCGTATGTGGGCCGATATCTGCCCGCCGATGACGTCGTAGCCGCCGCAGGTCTGCTGGTAGCGGACGTGGAACGCGGTCAGGCTCTCCTTTGTCTGGAGATGGCGCAGTCCGGATAGAATCGTTTCATCGAGGTTCAGTATGCCGAGATTCTCGCGCATGAACCTGATCGCTATCTCTTCCGGTGCCCCCGCCTGCGGCTCGCTGAGCAGACCATGCAGAGTCAAAACGCCCTCATCAACCGAAATGTTGCGGTTTGTTTTGTCTGCCATGTCGCCGGTTTTTGCGACAAACGCGCCGGCCGGTGCCGCGAAAAGCATCGCCGCGCCGATTATCATTGCTATTACCACTGTCTTTCTCATCTTATTCCTCCCATTTTTTGATTCATCGTCTTTTATCTCTTGTTCATCGTCTTTTATCTCTTGTTCATCGTCTTTTATCTCTTGTTCATCGTCTTTTATCTCTTGCCTGCTTTTGCAGAAAGTCCTGAAAGGTGTCACTGTCTATCGATTTATATGATTTGTTGTCTTTCAGGTGACGGCGGGCGGATTGAATTCACTCCTTATATAAGTGTTGTATCAATGATTTAGATTTCGGCAAAATTGACGCGATTGCCCAAATTTACCCAAATAGCCATAAAAATCAACCGCTGGCCGGGTCGGCGGGTCTGTAAACAGATAAACAAAAAGCCGCATTTTGTTTATGTGTTAAGTAAAAAAACTTTTTAAACTCCTCTTGTAATGTCGAATCGGAGGAAAAACCATGAATGGCGAAACGATGAAAAAGTGGGTGCCCCTGGCGTTGGTTGCGGCGATAGTGCTCGTCATTGCGGCCGTGGGAGTCGTTGTGGGACTTAATGTATCTTCATTGAACGACAAAGAGGCCATCGTGGCTGAAGCCGCATCTGATAGCTCGGCAATCGCTGATGAGAAAAATATCATTAAAAATTCGGGTTTCGAAAACGGCCCGGAAGGTAGCAGCACGCCCTATGAATGGGAAAAATACTGCTGGTCGGATCATGATCTTGCCATGTATTGGGAACGGTCCGAGGTGCACGGCGGCAAGAGGTCTGTTTGCATATCGAACACCGAAACCTATGGCGGCACGGAGGTATGCAACAACTGGGTTCAAAAGATAACCGGCATAAACAAGGTTGCAGGGACGAAAATGCAGTTTACCGGGTGGATGAAGACCGAGAACGTCGACGGTATAGCCACATTCTGCGTAGATTGCTGGGATTCGCAAGGGAATCAGATATCGATAATCAATACGGAGCATATCAAAGGTACAACCGGCTGGATGCACTATTCCAAAACCGTGGATATTCCGAAAAACGCATCCGAAATATTGGTCAGGGGAACACTCACCGGAACAGGCAACGTTTGGTTCGACGACCTTGCACTGGTTCCGATATGAATCTTGCGAGATTATCGACCGGTAAGTGCAAGATTCCTTCTTTTTATCATGGCCTTTTTATCATAACCATTTTAGGGCTTGCCCGTCTTTCAGGTTGCCAAATGGCATTTTTACGAAAAAGGCAAAATCGCAAGCCGCCGCAAAATCCTCAAAAAATCAGAAGTTTTATATTATGTGGGCGACAATACTGATTTGGG
The DNA here is from genome assembly GCA_002838935.1 of Thermoplasmata archaeon HGW-Thermoplasmata-1. GTDB lineage: Archaea > Thermoplasmatota > E2. The sequence continues at coordinate 4,761 of PGXE01000098.1, forward strand.
GAGCGTTATGCTTATACTTTGTAATTGCGGGCATCGGCTTGCCGTCAATCCCGAAGCGAGAAAGGTCACCTGCCTAAGGTGCGGCAAGAACCTGCGCGTGAAAAAGTGATGCGCCTGTTGCAGGCACCGCTAAGGCCTTTGCCCCAGATTGCGCCATCTCTGGAAAAGAGCCGTAAATGGTCGCATGAAACTGCTTGCAATTATCTAAAAAACGTTAAATACGGCAATCATATTCCCACTTTTGCCCCCTATGGGAACAAAACCAAATGCCGTCGTGGCTCAGTCCGGTTAGAGCGTCTGACTGTTAATCAGGTGGCCGCAGGTTCGAATCCTGCCGACGGCGCCAATTTTCAAATTGTCCCAACTCCAAAACGTCGGAAGGATAGGGCCAATCGCGAGTATGAGTGAGCGATTAGCGCATGTCCTGCCGACGGCGTTCATTATTCATTATTTTCCAGTTTTTCTTTTGTGCGCCGATTGCGCTGATATATGCTGTGTGGCACGATTCCTAAAAATCAACCTTGCTCTCGCTAATCCGACTCGTTTTTGTCCTAATTTACGTCCCTTAACTGTTGGTATGCCCAG
>PGXE01000099.1 GCA_002838935.1 Thermoplasmata archaeon HGW-Thermoplasmata-1
ATCCGCCTTGCCGCCGGTGCCGAGAATGTAGAACTCAGTGAACTTCTCGCCCTGCTTCGGCGTCGCTATGACGTAGACCAGCGTGACCACTGATGCCAGTATCGCAATAACGAGTATGACCGTCAGCGCGGCATCGAGCTTCGACTTCGGCATCACCGGCTTTTTTATTTCGAACCTTATGACGAGCCTCTTGTCCGCCGGAAGCCGCAGCCACCGGAAAAGCCCGATAGCCACCATGAGCGCGTTGAAGATGAGAAGCGAAACGAGTATCGGCGTGAGCCTTATGCCCCAAGGGGTATAGTTCAGCATAAGCCCTATGAGCGGCACGACCGCAATCGAGAGCCCGAATGAGAGGGCTATCCTCTCTATCGTGTCTATCCCTTTCTTCTTTTGGGTTTCACCGTCGTCTTCCGCTGCCGCAACAGTTTTATGTTTACTCTTGCCGACAGTGCCGCCTGCGACAGAATTCGGCTTATTTTTCGTCTTTCCGCCGCCGCCATCCGCAGCAGCTACAACCTTGTGCGACTTGCCTACGCATTGCTTGATTTCGGCGCAGGCATCGCCCCGTGTTTTGCCTATGGATTTCGCATCGTCGATTTTATCCGGCGCTTCGGGAAAAAGCGCGAAGATGAGCAGGTAGCCGGGGATGAAAAGCACGAACGGCAGGCCGAGAGCTATCCTTGCCGCGCCCGATACGTCGAGTGCCACCAGAGGCACGAGTGCCAGCGAGAAAACGATGCAAAGCGCGAGGTCCGCAGGAAAAGACTTGAATTCGAACTTCATGGGATTCAATGGATGAAATGGCTATCTTTTTTTAATGATTGCTATATTCTATATTCGATTCTGCGCGTTTGGTCGCGCTGCCAAATGAGACAGGGATATAAATGGATGAACGGATATCGGCAAAGACGCGCTATGAAGGAACCATCTGGTTATTTGGCTACGTGATACTCGTCGGGGCGGCGGAGGCGCTCACCACGTTCTACCGCACGAGGGAAGGGCTTGTGGATATGAGGCCGGGGCTCATCCTCCACGGGGCGATACTGCTCTCCGCGCTCGGCTCGTCCGCATGGGTCCGCGACAGGTCTGTCCCCCTTTCTAACATGCTCGCAGTTCTCTGCTTCGGGTCGATAATACGGATAGTGAGCCTCACCACGCCGCTCATGCAGTTCGCGCACCTGCAGCTTTTTCTTGTCAGCAGCATAATCATATTCGTAAGCATAATCGCGTTTGGCTGGATACTGAAGATACCTCTTGGCGAAGTCGGGTTAAAGCTCCCGAAATTAAAGCACCTGCCAATAGAAATCGGCGTAATAATATTAAGTTTCGGCTTTGGGACGCTCGAATACTTCATATTGAAACCCAATCTCATAATAACCGACATCAACGCGGTATCGGTAGTGATAACAATAGTGGTTCTGTTCGTCGGGACCGGGCTTTTCGAGGAACTGCTTTTCCGCGGCTTCATGCAGAATGCGGCCTCAAAGATCGTCAATCCGAATCTCGCGATAGCCGGCATAAGCCTTCTTTTCGGTTTTCTGCACATCGGCAACGGGATGCTCGATTACCGGATTGGCCTTCTCGACGTGGCGTTCGCATCGCTCGTGTCACTGCTTTACGGTTTCACGGTCAAGAAGACGAGCTCGATCATCGGGGTTTCCATCTCCCACGCGCTCACGAATGCGACGCTATTCGTATTTGCACCGTTGTTGCTCGGTTGAGATACGGCGGAGTTGCACATTCACGATAACGAGATTGTAAAATGTCCTGGTAAACAATACGCCGGAGAGTCTCTGACATAGAACATTTGAGGCGGTATAAAGTAGATATCGGGTTGGGTTGAATCATATTCCGAAACTCAAACCAGCATATACTACTTTGTATCCTGCATATCCCACATATCCCCCATATTATACTACTATACCATACTACTATAAAATTATAATAAGATTCTAAATTCGATAAAAATTCTAAAAACAAATCTGACAAATAGATGATGTTAAAAGCGATTAAAGGACCGCCGCAATCTTGTTTATCACGATCATCGTGAAGACTACGAGAAGCGGAAGTATCGGCACCGCAAGCGCAGACGCGAGGAACCCGCCCTTCGCGGAGCCAGTCGATTCGCAGTGGGCCGAAAGAAGTTCCTTCATAATCAGAAGGCCGATGAGGAACACTACAGCTATCGCACCAAGCGCATATCCTACACTGCCCATAGCCGCTACTGCAGTAGTGGTCGTGGTGGTGGTTGTGGTGGTAACTGTCGTTATCATTCGGTCGTCCCTCAGCAAAATAAGTATGCAACAAACAATATAAAAAGATTTTGTTCGATTTGCGGGCGGTGGCTTTTTCAACCAGTTGGCGGATGGAAATAAAAGAATAGTTGGCGGATGGGGGTAAAAGAATAAATACTTTATCTTGAATATACTTACTCATCTGAAAAGACTGAATGGGAGATATAATATGAAGAAGATGACATTCGTCAAGGCGGCATCCGGCTTCGCATTTACGGGATTGGTCGTGGGACTGGTATTGATGCTGGCAACGCCTGCGGCTGCGGTAACGGTTACCATCGCTCCATCTACAGCCAACGTGGTGGTAGGCGGTGCTTTGGCCTTAAATCTAAATATAAATATAGCTTCAGGTGAATACATCCCTATACAATATATAAAAGTGATTTTCGCGTGCCCTGACGGAAAAACCGACACATTGCAATTTCCCGTGGGCGGTACTCTATCTCCTTCGGTGACTCCTTCGATACAGCAGTATGTAACGTCGGTCGTTCGTTCAGCCTTCACTTCTGCCTATGGCGGCTATGCCTTGTTTACAGGATATGACAACGGCCCGAATGGATATGGTTATGTTTATCCCGGCACCCCGGCAGCCTACGGCTACGGCTACGGTGTTGGCACCCTAAGTTATACGATTAATATCAACACACTTCTGCTTCGCCTTGAACATAGCACCGGCACATATACTGTAACTGCGGTAGTGATGAGTGACAGCGGCACTCCTGGAAAGTTATTCCAGTCTGATGATAATACCTTTATCCTGCGCACCGGAGGCGGCGGTGGCGGTGGTGACGGTGGCGGAACCGGCGGCGACAGCGACAACGACGGAATTCCCGACACCGAGGATGCGTTCCCCACAGACGCGGATGAGAGCGTAGATACCGATGGCGATGGCATCGGGGACAACGCAGATACCGATGACGACAACGACGGAGTCCCGGATACTGGAGATGCCTTCCCCCTAGACCCGAATGAGAGCGTAGACACCGACGGCGACGGCATCGGGGATAACGCAGATACCGATGACGACGGCGACGGTATCCCGGACAGGGTTGAGAACGCCGCAGGCGTAAAGTCCGACACCAAAGTGAAGAACAAAAACGACAAGGTCAAAGTGGAAGGCAACGATGCCTACCTGATCGACACCAACAACGACGGCGACTTCGACACATACTATGACACGACCGACGGCACCACGACAAAGGTTGGCCGGGACGCTGACGGCAACTACCTGATTGATTCCGACGGCGACGGCGAGTGGGATTATATATACGATTCCGAATCCGGAGTCCTCACAGCGTACAAAGAAGAGTCGTGGATATCCGAAAAATGGTGGCTAATCCTCATAATCGTCATCTCGTTGGGAATTATCCTGACGGTTGGTATAATATTCATCATGGCCGCCAAAAAGAAACGCAGTGGAAAACAGTAAATATCTCTTTACATTTTTTACATTTATATTATATATTCTAATTTTAAGTAACCTTTAGCCATTCCATTTATATCAAGGTGATTCAATGGAACCTGCGAAGCGGGCTGTTGTAAAAGACATAAAGCTAGAAGCGGGAATGAGTCTCGACTCGCTTGTGCGCGAGATGCACGAATCCGGCGGCTTTACGGCAAAGAAGCTTGCGGTCGGCGTGAATATCCTCGAAGCGATGCAGAAGGACGATGCGTGCAAGAAGATACTCTCGTTTCCATCGAGCATCATGGCGACGGGCACGCGCGGGGTCGTAAAAGAACTTGTGAAGAACAAGATGGTCGACGTCATAATAACGACCTGCGGAACCGTGGCGCACGATCTCTGCCAGCTATGGAAGCATTACTACCACGGGGATTTTCTGCTTGACGACGCCGAGTTGCACCGCCACGGCGTGAACCGTCTAGGGAACGTGCTCATTCCGAACGAGGCGTACGGCGAACTGCTCGAAGGAAAACTCCAGCCGATGTTCGCGGAGATGTGGGGGACAGGCAAGACGAAGTGGTCCACAAGGGAACTCATGCGCGAGGTGGGGCTGCGACTTAGGGGCGAATCCAATTGCGAGGAGTCCGTTCTTTACTGGGCGGCGAAGAACGAGATACCTGTATATATCCCAGGCCCGACCGACGGCGCTTTCGGCTGCCAGCTCTGGATGTTCTATCAGGAACACCGCGATTTCGTGATAGACCTGCTTGCGGACGAGCAGGAGCTTTCAGACCTCATGTGGACTGCGCAGTCCCTCGGCGCGCTCATGATAGGCGGCGGAATCTCGAAGCACCACACGATATGGTGGTCGCAGTTCCGCGACGGTCTCGACTACGCGGTTTACCTTACGTCCGCGCCGGAGTGGGACGGCTCGCTGAGCGGCGCGCCTGTGAGAGAAGCGGTCTCTTGGGGAAAAGTGAAAGAGGACGCGAAATACGTAACTATCGAGGGCGACGCGACGATAAATTTGCCGTTGATGATAGGTGCGCTTTTGGAGAGACTCTGATGATACGGACGTTGATGGAGAGGCTCTGATTGCGGGTTGCATCGCTTTTTTCAGGCGGCAAGGATTCGGTCTATGCGACCTACGTGGCATCAATGCACGGGTGGGACGTCGTCAGGCTCGTCACGCTCGTTTCGGACGCTTCCGACTCCTGGATGTTCCACAAGCCAAACGTCGAGCTTGCGCCCGCGCTTGCCGATTGCATGGGAATCCCGATACTGATGCAGCCGACCGCGGGCGAGAAGGAATCAGAGCTTGGAGACATGAAGGCGGCGCTCTCATACGTCAAGGGGGAGGACAAGATAGAGGGCGTAATCTCCGGCGCACTCGCATCAGAGTACCAGCGGGTCAGGATAGAAAAGGTCTGCCACGAGCTTGGCCTCAAATCATTCACTCCGCTCTGGCACAAGGAGCAGGAGCTTATCCTGCGGGAGCTTGTGGCCGCCGGTTTTGACGTGCGCATAGTCG
>PGXE01000100.1:0-1308 GCA_002838935.1 Thermoplasmata archaeon HGW-Thermoplasmata-1
CTGAAATAAATGGTTCGCAGTTGTCATTCACGACTTTAAACGTTCCGCCAGTCGCAGATTTCATGTATTCCCCAGTAAACCCAACAACGTCAGATACCGTTCAGTTCACAGATGCCTCAACTGATATTGATGGGACAATAACTGCATGGGCATGGAATTTCGGTGACGGCTCAACTTCAGCCCAGCAGAGTCCAACCCACAAGTACGCAAAGACAGGAACATACACAGTTACTCTTAAAGTTACAGATGATGCTGGAGGAACCGATACGGTGTCAAAGGCCATTGCAGTTGCAAACGTTCCGCCAATTGCAGATTTCGAATATTCGCCGTCGAATCCAACAACCGCGAATACCGTCCAGTTTACAGATAAATCAACCGACAGTGATGGAACCATTGTATCGTGGACATGGGATTTCGACGACGGTAATACTTCAGCCCAGCAGAACCTGACCCACAAGTACGCAAAGGCAGGAACATACACAGTTGCTCTTAAAGTTACAGATGATGTTGGAGGAACCCATACGGTGTCAAAGGACATCGCAGTTGCAAACGTTCCTCCAGTCGCAGATTTCACATACTCTCCAGCAAATCCAATGACATCAGATACCGTTCAATTCGCAGATAAATCCACAGATCCGGACGGTTCAATTACATCTTGGGCATGGGACTTTGAGAATGATGGGATCGTAGATTCGACTGAACAAAATCCGACACATCAGTACACAACTGAAGGCACACACAATGTGAAATTGACGGTCACTGATAATGACGGAGCAAGCGGATATTGCGAAAAAGTAATTGAGGTAAGTCCGCTCGTTGTTATAACGAATGCCGCGACACTGGTCAAGGCTAACACCGCGGCCCTGAACATGAATTACGACATGCAGGGACTCACCGGAGCAAACGTCCAGTTCAAGTATAAGAAGGCCGCAGATACGGAATGGACTTTCACCATATGGGTGGCAAAGACCGGAGCGGGATCATATCTTCTGGCGATAAAGAATCTTGAGGTCAACACCGACTATGAATTCGCGGCAATGCTGAAACAGGGAGGAAATGAATTCGAAGGCTCGGTTCTGACGTTCACAACGCCCCTCCCGACTGTCACCACCAGGGACCCGACATTGATTAAAGCAAGCACCGCTACGCTAAACATGGGTTACGACTTCGTCGGAATAACAGGCGGAAAAGTCCAGTTCAAATATAAGACGGATTCAGATTCCGAGTGGACTTTCACCAACTGGGTCGCGAAGTCCAATTCCGGATCCTATCCGCTTGCGGTAAAGGGTCTTACGCCGGGTTCGAACT
>PGXE01000100.1:1512-6654 GCA_002838935.1 Thermoplasmata archaeon HGW-Thermoplasmata-1
TCCGAGTGGACTTTCACCAACTGGGTCGCGAAGTCCAATTCCGGATCCTATCCGCTTGCGGTAAAGGGTCTTACGCCGGGTTCGAACTACACTGTGGTCTCCAGGCTGTTGTACGGGACCACGGAACTGGAGGGTTCGGAACTTACTTTCACGACACCGATATAAAATTGTAGTAGGGTGGAAATCAATGGATTTACTCAAGATATAATCTTAATCTCATCTACACCTTTTGCCACAGCACTGGGACTAAAATCGTTACTTTTATATAGAAGCCTTAACATACTCGCCTTCCAACAACAGGTTGACTAACGGGAGGTTTGTCTTATAACGGAAAGCGAGAAAACAGTGAAAGACGCTTCTATCCATCCGCCCGTCCACCCGCAGAAGGGCAAAGGCAAGGACACGGACGATGGCGCAGAGGCGCACACGAAAAAAAAACCTTCTGCAAAGGAACTTGAGAAGAGAGTTTTGGAACTCGAATCCGAACTCGCTTCGACAAAGGACACGCTCCTTCGCACCCAGGCCGACTATCAGAACCTTCTATCGCGTAGCAGGCGGGAAGTGGAAAAGGAAAAAGCGGCCATAAAAGAAAAGATCCTGCTACGTTTTACAGAACCGCTCGAAAATCTGGAAAGGGCACTTGCGGAACTCGATGCTGCGAAAGGCGAAGGCGCCGAAAGCTGTGCCGGGACTTGCGCTTGCGGCGCGAATGGTGCAGACAGCAAAGACGGCTTCGGCGGTTCTGGCAAGACCGAATCGCTCGCATCCGGTGTAAGGCTCGTCGCGTCGTCCCTCGAATCCATCCTAAGGTCGGAAGGGCTCGAACCGATTTCGACCATCGGTGAGAAGTTCGACCACAACAGGCACCATGCGATAATGCGCACGGAAACTCCCGATCACGAGGAGGATACCGTTGTAGCCGAGATAAAAAAGGGATACCGGGTGGGCGACAAGGTCGTGCAGCCCGCGCTCGTGGTTGTCGCCGTTAAACCTAAAGCAGAAGATGCACGTGCCGAATCCGGCACCGGCGGCGCAGACGAATGCGAATCTGACGAATAAGAAGAATAAAACGACTGACGAACGATAAAACCGGGGGTGCAAACCCGGGCGGGATGAAAAATCCTGCTTGCGGCGTAATTTCCCAAATAAAATGAACAACTAAAACTAAATTAATGGAGGCAAGCAAAATGGCTAAAATAATAGGGATAGACCTTGGAACGACGAACAGCGAAGTCGCGGTAATGGAAGGCGGAAAACCGGTCATAATACCGAGCAACGAGGGGAACCGCTACGTGCCGTCCATCGTCGCATTCACAAAGGACGGCGAAAAACTCGTGGGCGAGCCCGCAAAGAGGCAGGCCGTCGTAAACCCGGAGAACACGGTCGCGTGGATAAAGAGGCACATGGGCGAGCGCAACCACCGCGTCAAGCTTCAGGGCAAAGATTACTCACCCGAACAGATCTCCGCATTCATACTCCAGAAGATAAAGCAGGACGCCGAATCATACCTTGGCGAAGCGGTCAAGCAGGCGGTCATAACCGTCCCCGCATACTTCGACGACAACCAAAGACAGGCGACGAAGGACGCGGGCGAGATCGCGGGCCTCGAAGTGCTGCGCATACTCAATGAGCCGACGGCTGCGGCGCTCGCCTACGGGCAGGACAAGGAAGGCGACCACAAGGTCGCTGTCTATGACCTTGGCGGCGGCACGTTCGACATAACGATAATGGAAGTGGGCGAAGGCGTTTTCGAGGTTCTCTCCACAAACGGCGACACGCACCTTGGCGGTTCCGACATCGACATGATAATCGTGAACTATCTTGCGGACGATTTCAAGGCGAAGAACGGCGTCGATCTGAGAAAGGACCCGACGGGCAAGCAGAGGCTCATCGAGGCCGCGGAGAGCGCGAAGATAGAGCTTTCCTCGACTCTCAAGACCACGATAAACCTCCCCTTCATAACCGCGACCGCGGACGGCCCCAAGCACCTCACGATGGAGCTTACCCGCGCGAAATACGACGACCTCATAACCCCGCTCGTGAACAAGACCGTCGCACCCTGCGAACAGGCATTGAAGGATGCGAAGCTCTCGAAAAAGGACATCGACGCGGTCATCCTCGTCGGCGGAACCACGCGCATACCGCTCGTGCAAAAGAAGGTCGAAGAGGTATTCGGCAAGAAGCCCGAACGCGGCGTCGATCCGATGGAGTGCGTGGCGATAGGCGCCGCGATACAGGCGGGCGTCCTCTCAGGCGAGGTGAACGACATAGTGCTGCTCGACGTCACCCCTCTTACGCTAGGCATCGAGACGCTTGGCGGCGTGGCGACTCCGTTGATCGAGCGCAACACCACGATACCGACCCGCAAGAGCAAGATATTCTCCACCGCCGCCGACATGCAGACGCAGGTGGACATCCACGTGGTTCAGGGCGAGCGGCCCATGGCTGCCGACAACAAGAGCCTCGGGCGGTTCCAGCTTACCGGAATACCTCCGGCGCCGCGCGGCATCCCCCAGATAGAGGTCACCTTCGACATCGACGCGAACGGCATCGTGAACGTCTCCGCAAAGGACCTTGGCACGGGCAAAGAGCAGAAGATAACCATCTCCGGCTCGACGCGCCTTGACGACGCCGAGATAGAGCGCATGAGAAAGGAGGCCGAGGCGCACGCGGCAGAGGACGCTTCGAGAAAGGAGAAGGTCGAGATAAGAAACGAGGGCGACCAGCTCGCCTACACCGCCGAAAAGACCATGAAGGACCTTGGCGACAAGCTCGAGGCGGGCGACAAGGAGAAAATCGAGGCCGAGCTAAAGGAGCTTCGCGAGGCGCTCGCAGGCGACGACACCGGCAAGATAAAGTCGAAGACCGAATCGCTCATGAACGCCATACAGGAAGCCTCCACGAAGGTTTACCAGAAGATGGCGCAGGAGCAGGCGGCGCAAGGTGGAGCCGGCGCGGAGCAAGGCGCGGGCGCGGAGCAAGGCGGCGAAAGCTGGCAGGGGCACCCGGGCGATGCGGGTGCCGCCGACGCCGAATACAAGGTCAAGGACGATAAGAAGGAATAATTCGTCACCTTCCCAACTTTCTATTTTCTCAACTTATGATAACCTGATTTCACGCGAGATGAACCGATGAGCACCAAGCGCGACTACTACGAGATACTGGGCGTAGGCAAGGAGTCAAACGTCGACGAAATAAAGAAAGCCTACCGGAAACTCGCACTGAAGTATCATCCCGACCGCAACAAGGATGCGGACGCAGAGGATAAGTTCAAGGAGATAAGCGAGGCCTACGCCGTTCTATCCGACAGTGAAAAACGCGCCCAATACGACAGGTTCGGCCACGCCGGCATAGACGGGCAATACAGCACGGAGGACATCTTTAGAAGCGCCAACTTCGGCGACATATTCCGCGACCTTGGCATCAACTTCGGTTTTGGCGGCGGCGGATTCGGGGACATTTTCAACGCATTCTTTGGCGGGGGGCGGTCAAGCGGGTCTTCCGGCCCGGAGCGCGGCAGGGACATAAGGCACGACATCACGATAACGCTGGAGGACGCATACAAGGGCCTTGAAACCGAGATACACGTCTCCCGCAACGAGAGGTGCGATGCGTGCGGAGGAAGCGGGGCAAAGCCGGGAAGCAAGCCAGTGACCTGCACGACCTGCAACGGAAGAGGGCAGGTGCAGCACGTACGGCAGACGATGTTCGGGCAGATGGCGCAGATAGGCACATGCCCCAAATGCCGCGGCGAAGGGAAGATAATCGAACAGCCCTGCGAAGGATGCCGCGGCAGGGGAAGCGTGACGAAGCGGCGCACGATAGAGGTCAAGATACCGCCGGGCGTCGAGAGCGGCATGCACCTGCGGCTTGCGGGCGAAGGCGAGGCCGGCGTCAAAGGCGGCTCGTCCGGTCATCTTTACGTAATAATCGCGGTCAAGCCGCACCCGATGTTCAAAAGGGACGGCACCGGCCTCTACACGCAAATCGACGTGCCTTTTCCACAGATGGCGCTTGGCGCTGAGGTCGAGGTTCCGACCATCGACGGGGCGGAGAAGCTCAAGATACCGCAGGGCACCAAAACCGGAACCGTTCTCACGCTCTCCGGCAAGGGCATGCCGCGCCTGAATTCGGGCTTCAAGGGGGATCTTCACGTTCAGGTCAACGTGGACGTGCCGGACAAAGTGACAAAAGAGCAGCGCGAGCTGTTGAAATCGCTTGCCGACACGATGAACGTCGACGTGAAACCGAAAAGGTTATTCGGATAAAGATACAATACCTGATCAAGCAGACATTTATAAGAGGTGAAAATCGCATGGAAGAACACGGTGATGAAAAGCGAAGGAAGAGGCGCGGCCCGTTCGACGACATCTTCGACGGACTCTTCGACAACAGGGAATTCGAGAAGATGTTCGAGGAGATGCAAAAATACTTCGCCGACGCCTTCAGCGGAATAGACCTCGGTAAGATCCAACCCGGAAAACCCTTCGTCCACGGCTTCTCGCTGAAGGTGGGGCCCGACGGCAAGCCGCGCATGGAGGAATTCGGCAACAGGACGCGCACCGCGCCGACCGGCGAGATAGAACTTGACGAGCGCGAGCCCCTCACAGACATCATCGAGGGTGACAAGGAGGTTTCTGTGACTGTCGAGCTTCCGGGCGTGGAGCGAAGCGACATAGACCTCAAGGTGACCGAGGACGGCATCGAGATAAAGGTGGATACGCCCCAAAGGAAATACAGAAAGCGGCTTCCCATGCCCTGCGAGGTAAATCCCAAGACCACGAAGGCGACCTACAAGAACGGAATACTCGACGTGGTCATACAGAGAAAAGAGCCCAAAAAGAAGGGCGAGGGCGAGGGTTTCAGGGTGAATATTGAGTGAATAATAACTCTTTTCAATCCTCTACCCCAAATTAGTGACCTCTCCCACAGCAAATAGTCTATCTTTTGATAATTTTGGGTCTTTTCTTCGGGAAATTAGTAGCAATAGTTTCTATGCTTAATAAGCGGATTAAAACTTGGGATGAGGTGGCACAGGGTTTTGCTTCATTTTATCCGGATACCCCACAGCTTGCTGTGGGGAGGACTCGTAGCAAAAGCAGTTAAACCACATTACGAATTAACTATTGATGGTTGAACTGG
>PGXE01000101.1 GCA_002838935.1 Thermoplasmata archaeon HGW-Thermoplasmata-1
TTCTGGGCATACCAACAGTTAAGGGACGTAAATTAGGACAAAAACGAGTCGGATTAGCGAGAGCAAGGTTGATTTTTAGGAATCGTGCCACACAGCACCCCTACCACAAATATTATAAATGCGTGTAATACATATAAATCAAGGAGAAAAATAATGCAACAAACCTTCAAGTTCAGGTTGTATCCAAACAAAGAGCAGGAATCAAAACTCGAAAAGACGCTGGAACTCTGCAGATTCACATACAACAAGATGCTTGAATGGCTGAACAGACAAGAAAAACCTAACAGACTGGAACTTCAGGCAAGGCTTCCGAAGCTCAAAGAAGAGCATCCCGAACTCAAAAAGGTTCACTCGAAGGTTTTACAGATGGAAACCTATCGTCTTTTTTCAAATCTCAAGGCGTTGTCAGAGCTAAAGAAAAAGGGCAGGAAGGCCGGACGTTTGAGGTTCAAAGGCAAAGGATGGTTCAAGACGTTCACCTACAACCAGTCGGGATTTAAGCTCGTCGAAACAGGAAAAAGGCTTGACAATCTACATCTCTCAAAGATAGGCGATATCCCGATACGCACCCACCGGGCTGTCGATGGAGAGATAAGGCAGATAACGGTCAAGAGATATCCATCTGGAAAGTGGTTTGCCTGCATCTGTGTTGAAGGAAACGATGAAAAACCATTGACCAAACCCCATTCAAATCTTGTTGGCATAGACGTAGGAGTGGAGAACTTCACGACAGACAGCGATGGAACAGTGATAGAGAACCCGAAACACATCGATAGATCATTGGATAAGATAGCACAAAGTCAGAAAGCACTTTCACGGAAAAAGAAAGGTTCAGCGAATAGGGCAAAAGCAAAGCAAAAACTCGCAATAGCACATGAAAGACTGACAAACCAACGAAATGATTTCCTGCACAAGGTTTCAAAATACTATATAAACAACTACAAAACGATAGGATTCGAAGATTTGAACATAACGAGGATGATAAGAAAGAACGACAAGAACAGATATGAAAGCACTTTGAGAAGGCACATACTGGACACCTCATGGAACAGCTTTTTCCAGATGCTTTCCTACAAGGCCGAGAGAGCCGGTGGAAAGGTAATAAAGGTCAACCCAAAGGGAACAAGCCAGTTATGTGCAAGGTGCGGAGAGAATGTCCCAAAAAGGCTGAACGTCAGAATCCACAGATGCCTGAATTGTGGGTTCACGACGTCAAGGGATTACAATGCGGCACTGAACATAAGAAACAGGGCATTCAACGCACCAAAGGAAAAAGCATCGAAACCAGGGCAGGGACTGCCCGTAGCGCCTGTGGAGGAGAGACCTCTATCCAGACACATCTCGTTTATCGAGATAGTGACTGGACAAGTCTTTCTGTCGAAGCAGGAAGCCTCTTCCAATCTATGATTGGTGGAGGTAGTTCACCTAAAATGATTTTGTAAAAATTCAAATTGCAGAGATTACGTAAAAAAGATTACTCGTTCTTCGCTGCCTCATACCCGCTCTCGAAAGCCCGTTCGTTCGCCTCTACGAACTTCGCAGGCACGGTCTCGCGTATCGTCTCAAGCAGGCATTCCTTGCTAAACGGCAGAACTCCGCTTCCGCAAAGCGCGCCGAGCATGGTTATGTTCCTTGCTATCTTCGCGCCGGCATCGGTCGCAAGAGTAAGCGCGTCTATCTTCAGGAGCCGCCCGCACTTCTTTTTCATCTCTGCGTAAACCTCGGGAAGCGGCGGGTAGCGCTCAAGACCGCTTGACACCGTGAAAGGAATTATCTGGCTTATGTCGGTGACGATGATGCCCTCCTTCTTCAGGCAGCCGAGATTTCGCAGCGCTTCGATCGGCTCGAGGCTGAGTATCGCGTCCGCGGACCCGTCGGCTATGAGCGGGCTGTAGACGTCGCCTATCCGCACAGTGCATACGACCGAGCCGCCGCGCTGCGCCATGCCGTGGACCTCGGAAACGAGCGCGTTCATGCCGGCACGCAATGCAGCCTTGCCCATGATTTCAGCCGCAAGCAGTATTCCCTGACCGCCGACGCCGGATATGACTATGCCGACCTTCCTGCCGCCGTTCATTCTTTGACCTCCTTCGCGGGCTTCTGTTCTTCAGGCGATATCGCGCCAAAGGCGCAGATTGATGCGCAGACCCCGCAGGAGTTGCACATCGTCTTGTTTATGCAGACGTCGCCCACCTCGTCGTAGTAGAACGCAGGACAGCCGAATTTGGCGATGCACACGCCGCACTTGCGGCATTTCTCCTGGTCGACGACGTAGGGTATTATCGGTTCCCCGGCCCGCCTTTTGTCCCTTATCTCAAGAAGTATGCATGGAGATTTAGACACGATTACAGACGGCCCCTTGTAGTCGAGAGCCCTCTTGAACGCTTCCCTTGCGCCCTTTATGTCCCTCGAATCCACGACCTCGACGTGCTTTACCCCGCAGCCCCTTGCCACTTCCTCGACAGCTATCGCGACAGCCGGGTTTCCCATGCCGTCGACCTCGCTTCCGGGGTGCGGCTGGTGCCCCGTCATCGCCGTCGTCCTGTTGTCCAGAACAGTCATCGTGACGTCGTGGCTGTGGTGCACGGCGTTCACCATCGGGGGTATGCCCGAGTGGAAGAACGTCGAGTCGCCCATGAACGAGATGACTTTCTGGTCGGTCGTCTTGGAGAAGCCGCAGGCGGTGCCGCCGTTAGAGCCCATGCAGAGCAGATAGTCGGCCATCTCGAGCGGCTTTGCGCGCCCGAGTGTGTAGCAACCGATATCCGTGGGATAGATGGTCCCCTTGGGGGCGGCCAGCTTCGCGGCGTAGTAGGTCGCGCGGTGGGGGCAGCCTGCGCAGAGCGTCGGCGGCCTTGAGGGCATCTTCAACTCGACCGTGTTCTCGCTGTGGTAGGGGTTTTCTTTTCCGAATATGCCCGCAAGCGTTTCGGTCACTATGGATGGCGTGTATTCGTAGAGACGGCTCATGCTGCCCGCGCCCTTGCCGAGTATCTTCACGTCGCAGCGGTTCAGGTCCTTTGCCATCTCCTTGAACTGGTTCTCGAGGAACGGCTCGCCCTCCTCGACTACGACTAGGGTATCGACCGAACATATGAAGTCTGCGCACAGCTTCGGCGGCAGGGGATTCGTCATGCCGAGCTTGAGTATCCTGCAGCTTAGGCCGAGGTCCGCAACGGCCTCTCTCACGTAGTTGTATGAAACGCCGGAAGTGACTATGCCCGCCTTGCAGCCGTCGCCGAAGGTTTCGACGAAGTTGAATGGCGAGGTCTCGCCGATATCTGCCGCCTTTTCCATCTTCGCAAGAAGCTGCGGGTGGCGCACGCGTGCGACGGACGGGACTGTCACGAGCATCGGGTCCTTCTCGAACACTCCCTTCGTCTTTCCCCTTATGATGTGCCCTAGTTTGACAGGACCGCGCACGTGGTTTAACCGTGTAGTGGTCCGAAGGAGCAACGGCGACTTGAGGGTTTCCGATAGCTCCATGCCAAGGCGCGTCATCTCCTTCGCCTCCTCGGGCGTTGCCGGCTCAAGCATGGGTATCATGCCAAAGAGCGCGTAGTAGCGGTTGTCCTGCTCGTTTTGCGACGAGTGGCAGCCCGGGTCGTCGGCGGAGACTATTATATGCCCGCCGTTCGTGCCTACGTAAGCATAGGTCATGAACGTATCGGCGGCGACGTTCAGGCCCACGTGCTTCATGCAGGTGAGCGCGCGCACACCGACTGCAGCGCCCGCCGCCGCCACTTCGAGGGCCACCTTCTCGTTCGTGGAATATTCCATGTAGTATCCGGGGTCCCTTCCTTCCGCCTTTGCGAGCTTCGCTATCTTGCTGAAGGTGTCCGCAATCTCCGAAGAGGGCGTTCCCGGATAGGTGGTCGCTATGCCGATGCCTGCCTCAAGCGCGCCCCTCACTATGGCCTCGTTGCCGAGCAGAAGCACTTTTTCGCCGGTTTTGTCTAGGGTTACGTCCATTTCCTCACCTTGTTTTATTACGCGCCGCCGTTTAGCAACAGCTTCGCGTCTACCACAGATAGCCCTTTCTCGTAGACGAAGACCGGATTGAGGTCCATGGATGCGAGTTTGTCGCCCATCTCTTCGCCCATTTTTGAGATCTGAAACAGGAGGTCGATGACCGCCTCGCGGTCGGTCTTGATGTTCCTGAATCCCTCGAGAAGCTTTCTTCCTTTCAGCTCTTCGAGCATCTCCACGGCATCCTGCCTCGTTATAGGAACCATCCTGAATGTAACGTCTTTGTAGAGTTCGGTGAATATCCCGCCGACGCCGACCATTATCGAAAGGCCGAACGTCGGATCGCGTATGAGCCCCATTATGAGTTCCGTGCCCCTTGGCATCATCTCTTCGACGAGGATGTTCTCGCCAGGGAATTTTGCGTTGAACTCCGCTATGCGCGTTGCAAGTTCAGTCTCGTCGCGTATGCCGAGAACCACGCCGCCGACGTCGGTCTTGTGCAGTATCTTCTCGCTGCATACCTTCATCACCAGCGGATAGTTCAGCCCGATACCGGCGATGCCCCCATGACCGGAAACGATTTTGTAATTGGTGGTCGGTATATGGTATTCCCTAAGGAGGTCCTTGACCTCGTTTTCGGCCAGTGCCGACCTGCCTTCCAGAAGATCCCTCGTTGCTTTCCTCATAAAAATATCCCTCTGGTCGCGTCCCTGAATGTGATGACTGTTTTTATTTATTGCCTGTCATCTCATACCATGGCCTGTCAGGCGATTATAAGATGCGTTTGACAGTAAACCTATGCTCATATGCTACTATCTTTTGCCGCCATTGGAACGCAAGAGTAACGTTTTTAATAGAAACTGATATTCCCTACTCTCGCAAGCTATGAAGTATCCATGGATATAATTCAGAGAGATTGCGGCTTTCACACGAAAGCCGCAACGCTTTACAAATCATTTACGCGCTTCGCAGCGTCCTCGGACGTTTCGCTTTGCTCAACGTTCTGCGGGGATGGCCCAGCCCGGCACACCAGGCGCATGCTCACGCATCCGCCCTATGCCGGTCTATTCCATCCTTTTCTCATTCGCAAAACATCCTGCGG
>PGXE01000006.1 GCA_002838935.1 Thermoplasmata archaeon HGW-Thermoplasmata-1
AGAGAAAAAGAACTTTTTCCAAAAAGAAGGCCAATCCGGGCGATTCATCCCCGACCTAAAGGTCGGAGATTTCTCGCTCGGAGATTATGTTAAGAAAATCGAGTTGCCCCCGATTTGGTTGCAGTTGAGTTGGTGACGGTATGCCTTATCGTGGTGCGCGTAGTCCAGCAACTCTAGCGTATCCGGGTTCTTCTTGAACCGGAATATCAAAACGAAGTGGCCGATATGCACCTTTGACGCCCCTTCATGGCATTTTTTAAGGGCCTGTATCGGTCGGGGTGCTTGCGGATATCGGGGCTTTTCTTTTCTATGATTTGCGGGGGCGGTCCACATAAAAGGGCCTTCCCTTCGCTCAATCGGTCATCAGCGTCCTCACTGTCGCGGCAATGGAAGCCGCGCTGTCGTATGCCGGGACAAAACCCATCTTTTCGAGCGCGTCTATCGAAAGGAGCATGTTCTTCACGTCCCCCTTCCAGCCGCGCCCGCCGTCGACCCCGCCCGTGTATTTATATACTGCGGAAAGACCCATCTCTGCGCAGACCATGTCCGCAAGGGCGGTCACGTCAAGCGCATCCTTAGAGCCGACGTTTATCGGCAGAACGCGGCATTCGCTCTTTTCGAGCGCGAATATGATCGCGTCCACGACGTCGTCCACATAAGTGTAGGACTTGCGCTGCCGCCCGTCGCCGAGTATCGTCAGTTCCTGCGGGTTCGCATTGAGCTTGCCGACGAAGTCGTATATCACGCCGTGCGTGGAGCGCGGCCCGACCACGTTTGCGAACCTGTACAAGACCGAGGTCATGCCGTAGTTGTCGCAGTAGGCGGACACAAGCGCCTCGCACGAGAGCTTGCTTGCGCCGTAGAGGCTTATCGGCAGCAATGGCCCGTAGCCCTCCGTGGTCGGTATCTCCGCAGCCTCGCCGTATACCGTCGAGGTCGAGGTGAACGCCATCGTCCTGCACCTCTTCGACTTGCGCATCGCCTCAAGCACGTTGTAGGTCGCAATCACGTTCTGCTCGAGGTGGATGTAGGTGTCGCTTGCCCCTAGCTTCACGTCGGGGTTTGCCGCAAGGTGGAACATCACCTCGGCGTCGCGAACCGCGCCATCTATTAGTTCCCTGTCGAGTATGTCGCCCTCTATCAACGTGAACCTGCGGTTTTCTGCGTTATGCCCTATGAACCCGCGCCTGCCGGAACTGAAGTTGTCCACGCAGACGACAGAACAGCCCATCGACAGCAGCCTGTCCACGAGGTGGCTGCCTATGAAGCCTGCGCCGCCCGTCACTACCGTTTTCTTGCCCTTGAGATTGATCATGCTATCAGACCCGGAATGCAGCCGGCGGATATACGCATTTCGGCGGAGTGCGCACGCGCGCCGGATGACTATAAAAAGACACTATGGGGAGAAACGGTTTTTCGCGCCCTCTTTCGTTTCTCACTTCCCGGCCGGCTGCTCGAACGGCTGCGCGGGTGCATCGCCGCAGGTTTTTCCGTCGGCGTCATGCGCCAAACCCGGTTCCGCGGACGGCTCTGTCGCCCTCTTCTTTATCCTGCTGCGCCGCCAGAGGAGCGCCGCCGCCGTGAGAATTCCCACGACCGCGATGGATACCCCCACGCCAAGCGCGAGATTCGTCCTGAACGCCTGCGCCACGCTGGCGCCGAATATCGCCATCACGGCTGTCCCGCCGTATGCGCCGACGAGCACCGCAAGGAACGCCCGCCACCTCTTCATCCCGATTATGCGCGCCACGACCGAGCCGCCTATCGAACCCGTGCCGTAGAACGGGAAGGCCACGAATACCACTACCCCGAAAAACGCCACGTTGCGTATCCAGTTGCGTTTCTGCAGCTCTGTCGCCCCCTTCTTCTCTATCTTTATGAGCTGGCGCCCCACCCCCGGTATCTTGTGCGTCAGGTCGTAATTGTATATAAGGAAAAGCCCGGTCAGCATGTCTATCGTTCCGAGCAGCAGCGCGCTCTGCCACGTGCCGAACATCGGCGCCATCGCGCTCGCCGTGAACTTCCCCGCGGGCGTGAATGCGAACGTCGCCATGAAGGTGTAGACGGTCGCGAAGTTATCCGGATACAGAAGCGTTATCGAGTAGATGTATGCCGCCGCAAGCAGAAGCGGGCCTAAGAACCTGCCTAGCGCTATCCATCCTCTTATGTGCGACATCTTGTGCAAATTGTCGTCGAGGTCGCGTGCGAACCGCTTACGGCTAGCGGTCGCGCCCTCCTTTCGCCGCCCTCTCGCACTCTCGCGCTCGCCGCGCCGCCGCATGCCCGCAAGCTCGGCCGCCATCCGCATTTGGTACTCGTCGGGCCCGCTCTCTTCGCGTTCCATTTCGGTCAACGTTTCGGGATATGTCCGCCCCGTAGAAAAACCTTTCATACAGGTTTACTGCGTTTGACGAAACTTGAAATAAACGGACTTCGCCGCCCGCATGCCGGTCGTAGTTTCGGCCATCGTGCCGGCATCCGCGCCAGTGTCCGTGCAGGTCGTAGTTTCGGCAATCGTGCCGGCATCCGCGCCAGTGTCCGTGCAGGTCGTAGTTTCGGCCATCGTGCCAACGCCGTCGTTTCCGTCGGGAATGTTTCGCAAATCACGTCCGCCCCTGATCACTCTTGAAACCCTGGCCTATCTGCATCCGACCCTTGCGTGGTACGAAAAAAAACGAAAATATTCAAATCGACACAGGAACAAATACCACACCTTTTTGGCGAGCCTCCGATAAAAACTTAATTGGGGACGTCATTATGGATGCGATTAGATGAACGACGTCTGGGTAGAGAAATACAGGCCGAAGAAGCTTGACGAGGTCGTGGGGCAGCGCGAGGTCGTCGAGAGGCTGAAGGCCTACGTGAGGACAAAGAACCTTCCACACCTCCTTTTCGCAGGTCCGCCGGGAACAGGCAAGACCACCTGCGCGATAGCGCTCGTAAAGGAGCTTTTCGGCGAGGACTGGAGGCAGAACTTCCAGGAGTTGAACGCCAGCGACGAGCGCGGCATCGGAATCGTGAGGGGAAAGATAAAGGACTTCGCAAGGACGGCGCCGATAGGGAACGCCACATACAAGGTCATATTCCTCGACGAGGCGGACTCGCTCACGACGGACGCGCAGGCCGCGATGCGCCGCACCATGGAACGTTTTACCCACACCTGCCGCTTCATAATGAGCTGCAACTACTCGTCGAAGATAATAGAGCCGATACAGTCGAGGTGCGCCGTCTTCCGCTTCCATCCGCTAAACGACGACGACGTGAAGAAGTATATACGGAGGGTGGCGGCTTCCGAGGAACTCGACGTGACGCAGGACGGGCTTGACGCCCTGCTCTACATCGGCCGCGGCGACCTGCGCAAGATAACGAACTCCCTGCAGGTCAGCGCAACGATGGGCGCGACCATAGACGGCGACGCACTGTATAAGACGACCTCCACCGCAAGACCCGAAGATGTGAAAAAGCTTCTTGAGACCGCGCTCTCGGGCAACCTTCTCGCCGCAAGGGAGTTTCTTGACACCCTGCTCATAACCTACGGGCTTTCTGGCGAGGACGTTATAAGGCAGATACACCGCTCGCTCTTCGATCTGACGATAGCCGACGAATTCAAGGTGCGGCTTCTAGACAGGATAGGCGAGGCCGAATTCCGGCTCGTGGAGGGGTCGAACGAAAGGATACAGATAGAGGCGCTCCTCGCGCATTTCGTCCTCATCGGGCAAAGGCTCAAGGGTTACTCGGAAATGGACTAAACGTAAAAAAGGCGTATTGATAGAAGGTGGCAGGATGCTCTCGAAGGACATGATAATCGGGATAGCGGGCGCGGTCGTGCTCGCGGGCGCCATGATAGGCATAATCGTATACGAAAGCGCGACGTTCGCCGACGGGTCCGGCGGACCTGCGGGCGGAACGCTCTACAGCGTCGGATTCGTGGAGAAAAGCGAGACTTTCACATATCCGGGCACTGTCGAGAGCGGCGCGCCGCATACCGGGAACAACACGATAGCCATACGCAACGTGACGCGGATCGTTTTCAGGCTTGCGTGGCAGGACGACGAGACGACGCTCACAGGCGAAGACACGTTCACGATGAAGGTGACGGCGCCTTCCGGTGCAAGCGTGTCTTTCTCGCCGTCCCAGTCGGTCTCCTCCGATTCCGGCGACATCACTATAACCGCTGCGCTAAGCAACCTGCCCGATGCGAAAAAAGTGGTGGCCGCGCAATCCGCAAACGAGGCTGCGAACGCCGCATTCGGCGACGGGCTTGCGTCGGATAACGGCATAGGCGAATGGCTCGCGGAACTGCAGGTCGCGTCAGGCGGAAGCGTTCCCCTGCTTCCGGCAGACACAGGCAACGCCTACTCGCTAGAAATGACGGTGTTCCACTACGAGCCGCAGGCATCGCGGGTGGAGGACGACGCGGCAGGAATTTTGGATAAGTGATTTCTGAAAGCGGACCTTCCGGCGCCTTTGCGGCGTTTGCCGCCAATTTTTCCCCATCGTCGGCATAAAGAGTTCACAAACATTAATAAGTAAAAAGCTGTTTCGTTCTTGAAAACGAGGTGACTGTATGGTTTCAAAGAACACTATCGTCGGCATCGTCGGTGCTGTCATACTGACCGGGGCTCTTGCAGGAATAATGTATTATGAAAACTCGACCTTCGAAGGCACTCCCTACGAAAATCCGGCGGACGCATACGCCATAACCTGGAAAGAGGCGAGCGGAAGCATGGCGGACGAGACGAAAACGGGCGCTGACGGAACCGCGACCGCGGTCACGAGGGCAATAGAGGTCAGGAACCTCAAGAGCGTGACTTTCGAACTCTCCTGGACCGACGACGAATCCGCGATGTCAGGTTCCGACGAACTTGTAATAAAGGTGACCGCCCCCTCCGGCGCGACCGCGACCTACACCCCGGGACAGAGCGCAAGCGGCACCTCCAGCCCGCTCACCGTGACTGCGAACCTCAACGAGATGCCGGAAAATGTAATCCTGGAGGCCGAATCCGAGGCTGACGCGAAGGCGAAGGCGGGCGGCGACAACGGCTCGGGAATCTGGACGATAGAGGTCACCGTGAACGTAAATTCGGCCCTGCCCATGTTACCGATAGACACCGGCAACGACTGGACGCTCAAGACCTCCTACGCCTACTTCGACCCGGTTGCCGAAAAGGGCATAAAGGGTTAAACGACTCTTTCCTATAATTTCTTATAAAAACAAACCCGTTTTTTACTTTATTTTATCCGTACCAAAAGTTATGCGGCAATCCGCACTAATCTTCGATTAGTGCTCCCGTGACTATTCTTACGGAAATTTATATCTAAGAATCGCACCAACCCCTCCAATCGCCTCGAGCTTCTTGCCCGCCTCGTGGTGCGTGCTTATGATGTGCACCTCCGCGCCGCTCGCGCCTGCCGCGCCCATGAGCTGCTCCGTTTCCGGTTTTCTCACAAGAACGTCAGTGACAAGAAGAACCGCGACAGCGCCGCCTTCGATCGCCGCACGTATCTCTTTTGGCCCGTACGCCGCAAACGCGTCCTTTGCGATCTCGGTCAGGAAACGCTCGACCAGCGCAGTCTCGAACGACACGCGCGAACCTTTCTGCACCCTCTCGACTATCCCGCGCTTCATCGCCTCCTGCACGCCCGTCATCCCGGTCTGCCCTATGCCCTCGGTGATGCAATCCGCCGCGACCTGCGGCATCCTCTCCTTTAGAAACGAGACGAACTCCTCGCGCGCAAACCCCGGCCCTACGATGACCACGGGCGCATCCCGCTGCTTTAGCTGCGCGACCTTTGCCGCAATCTCGCCGTAATACGCCTTCTTGTCGAAGCGGCACTCGCCGTACTGCTTTCCGCTGCGCCCCGACTCCATCGTTGCAATGTGCTGCACGCCGTACTGCCGCAGCACCGCTATCGTCGCATCGTCGTCGTCCATCGCGACGAACACGACAAGCGGCCTCTTTGCCGCGTCTTCCGCCTCGCGTATGCGTTCGAAGTGGTGCGCCCTCCACTCGTTTCGGTCCTTAACTATCGTCAGGTCGGCCGGGTCGGATGCGTCCACATTTATCGTGTGGTGGCTGCCGAGATCCTGCGGCCCGTCCTCTATCGTGCCGTGTATCCGGAGCCTGTCGGAAAAATCCTGGAACTCGGACCACTCCACCCTCAGGCCGAGGTACATCCTCACCTTCTCGATCTTCTTCTGGCGCAGCTTGTCGCCCGCCTGCTCGGGCGTGCGGTAGGTGACGCCGTAGACGAGATCTTCTGGCTCTATGAGGTTGTGCAGGTGCCAGAGGTCGTCCATGTTCTCGCAAAGGAGCTTGACCGACCGCATACGGTCGTCCCTGTTCAAAAGCCTCACGCGGATCCCCCCGCGCCTTCCATTCCCGCGCCGTGAACGCCGGTCACCCGGACGCCGCCGGGCGGCAGCGCCTGCTGCACCTCGGTCACGGTTACGCCAAAAACCCTCGCTAGCCTGTTCGCAAATTCGTTCTTATCCTCTTTGCCCGGCGTTATCACAACGTAACGGCCGCACATCGACGCGACCGCGGAGAGCGGGCCGCCCATGACTTTTTTTCTGCCGTCGAGTTCGGTTATCCCTATCGCGGCCTCCATCGGGCAACGCCTGTAGTTGCGCTCGCCCCGGATTATGAAGCTCCCGCGAGAGATGAACTCGCCGGACCCCGGGGTCTTCGAGACCTGCTCCGGCATCACCCAGTAGGCCTGCGCCGAGCCGAACTGCCCCCATGCGCGTGAAAATGCAGCGCCGAAATCCCTCGCCTCGTCGAGCGTCGCATCCGAAATCCCAAGCGGCCGCCCCGTGTGGTCCTCCCCCTTTG
Source organism: Thermoplasmata archaeon HGW-Thermoplasmata-1 (assembly GCA_002838935.1). GTDB lineage: Archaea > Thermoplasmatota > E2. Next base: position 6,837 of record PGXE01000006.1, read on the forward strand.
CGATGCACGAAGGCGCGCCGTTGAAATCCGCGTGGATGTACCTGTCGCGCTCCGTAAGGTATTTTTTCACCACGCGGTCGTTGGTCGCCGCGTCGCGCCCTGCGACCACGACGTTTCCGCCCGACGATATGAACCAGCGGTAGGCCTCGAACCAGTAGTGCTTCTGCACGTTCTCCTTTTTTTCCGCCGCTTTTCCAAACGCGTCAAGGCCGCCCTTCAAAAGCTCCCTCATCCTCTGCATCGACGCCTCTTTCGCCCTTTTCGCACCCTCTATCTTGTCGCGCATCTTCTTTGCGCGCGAGTACGCCGCTTCCGCATTCTCGTTCACCGACCTCCTCACGTCAAGCTCTATCGTCCTGCCGTCGAGCGCCACGGCCACTATGCCGTCGTGTTCCCGTATCCCGGAGATCATGCGGGCAAGCGGGTTTCCGGCCGATGCGCCGCTCTTTATGGTGCTCTTTATCTCGTCCCAGCTCCTCGTCTCGCGCGCGGAGTTTATCGTCGCAAGTATGTTCTCGCATTCGGAGTAGTGGGCGTATATCAGCTCTCCAAGCCTCATTCCCTCGACTTGCGCGGCAAGGAACTTCTCGACGGCGCGGTCCTGCTGCGCGAGTTGCCGCTCTAGCTTTCCTTTCGCATCGTCGAACCTCTTCTGCCTTGGGTCGGCGGCCTCCTGCGCCGCATCGCCACCCCCCCCTTTTTCACAGCCGCCCGCGAGCGAAGCGAACAGGGACGCCTGCGCAAGCAAAAAGCTCTCATTTTCCTCCACCAGAAATCCGGGCGCATCGTAGAGCGCAAGCCTGCAGGGCAGCGCATCGAAGCCATCCCGCTCCTCCCCCGCTATCCTGTAAACGACGCACGGGCGGTTTTTCCCTTCCCTGAATTCCGACAGGAGGGACGAGAGCGCATCGAACATCCGTTCCCGCACGACGGGGTCGAGCGACGAAAGCTGCGCGCCCCTCTCCACCGCCGCCCTTAATGCGACCTCTTCGGCGTATTGCCCGCCGAGATTGAGGTCGAGCGCGAGGAAACGCACTGCGTCGCGCCCCTGCGCCGCCGCATCCGCCACCCTTGCCAAAAAATCCCCGCGATTTAGAGCGAAGGGGTTCGTGCGCTCCGGCGGCGGCACGTATTCCCTGCCCGCCCGGACCTGCCTGTGCGCCCAGGACTCGCTTCTAAGCGGCTGGAGTATCTTGCCTTGCGGCCCGACCACGATCGCGTTGCCGTCGCCGAACATCTCGATTATCAGGCGGTATGTCCCATCCTTGCGCGAGATGCCTATCTCCGCCACCCGGTCGAAATCGTGCTGCGTTACGCTCTCGACCCTGCCGCCCGAAAGGTATTTTCTGCAGGTCATCGCAAAGGTGGACGGCCGCTCTGGATTCGTCGGCGGGTTCTTGGTGAAGAAAAAGAACTTTCCCAGCTTTATGTGAAGGTCGCAACGCGCCTCGCCGGGCAGGCGCAGCCTTATCAGCAGCTCGTCCTGCGCGGGCTGGTAGAACTTGTCGATATACGCGCCGGCGTAGCGCCCGGATTCCCGGACTATCGCGTAAACGTCGAACGACGAGAGTTCCTGCTTCATCGACCTCGTATCTCCCTTTAATGTTAAAACGTAATCCCTAGCCTACGAGTTCCTTTATGTTCGATATGGGATCCGGCAGCCGGAAACGCCTTGCCCGCGTCAAGCCTTCGTCCTCCAGAAGCCCTTTCGCGCAAAGGCCGTTTAGCGTCTTGCTGACCGTCCTCTCGCTTGCGCCGCCGACCCATCCTACCGCATCCTTCACCCTGAACCAGCCCCCTTTTGCATTCCTTGCCCCAAAGAGCACCTTTATCGAATTCTCCTCCAGCGCCGAAATGTGCCGGCGCTTGCTGTCGAAAGCCGCATTGGCCACCTCGTACGCAGCAAGAACGGCATCGAGGAAGAAATCGAGAAGCGCCGAGTAGTCGCCGCTCTCGTCTGTCCAGCTCAAAAGGGTGTAGTAAGTGTCACGGGATGCATCCTTCGTAATCTCGTAATCGATCTTGCACAACCGCGCATTGGGGAATCCGTGCGTCTGGAGATATATATTGAACAGCGTCCGGCCGGCCCTGCCGTTTCCTTCAGTGAAGGGGTGTATGCTTGCGAATTCGTGAAAGAACACTGCAGCCGAAACGAGCGGCTCGATAGCCTCGCCTGCCCCGTTAAGCCAGTCGAGAAGCGACTGCATCTCATCTGGCACGCTCTCGGAGCCTGCCCCCACGAAAACCACGTCCGTTCCGTTCTCGGTCGGGTAAACCGGTCCGGGGTCGGTTCTGTATCTTCCAGGTATCGGATCCGGCTCGACGTTTTTTGTGAGCAGGTAATGGACCTTCCGTATCGCCTCCTGCGACCAGGGCGTTGCGAAGGCCTCCGGATGCACGATGGCGGAGAGGTGGTTTATTATCTCCTGGCGCGAGGCGTCGGGCTTCATCATGCTTATGCCTTCGAAGCTGTTGCGGGTCATGCGCCTTACCTCCTCGAGCGCGAGCGGGTTGCCCTCCAGTGCGGTGCTGTAGTGGACGTTTGCGGCATAGGCGTCTACGACGATGTCGAAATAGTCGCGCAGCGAGAGCAGAAAACCGTCGAGCTTGCCCTCAAGCGCACGTATGGCGTCGATTCTCTCCCTGAATCTCCCCGGCAGTTTTATCGAAGGCGAAAACGGGACCTTCCGTTTGTGGAACACGGGATAGGTGGGAATGAGTTTAGCGTATTTTTCGTACATCATTTCGGAAACCAATTTCCTATAATGGATTATACTATTAAAAACTTTTCTAATTTAAGAAGAATGTTTCTTGAAATGAGTTGTCACTTATTAGGGGGCATCCTCTGCGGCATCCTCTGCGGCATCCTCTGCGGCATCCTCTGCGGCACCATCTGCGGCAACGGCTTTGCCTGGTTTCCATAATTCGCCTATATCGCCTCATCCGCCTTTTCATCTTCCGGATTTGCGAACTCCTCGAGCTGCGGCTCGCGCCTTGGATTCCACACCCCTTTGCCCAAATCCATCATCCCCTCGCTCTTCGCTATGATGGAGGTGCACATTATGTCGCCTGTCACGTTCACGCAGGTTATCATCATGTCTATTATGACGTAGATTCCTATTATCAGCCCGATCGCTTCGAGAGGCAACCCGACCGCGCCGAGCGTTATCGACATGGTGATAAGCGAGCCCATCGGCACGCCCGCGGTCCCGACCGCCGCCATCACTGCGACGAGGATGAGCGTCGCTATCTGCCCGATTCCGAGGTTTACGCCGAATATGGTCGCCGCGAAGATCGCCGTCGTCATGTGGGTCACCACGCTGCCGTTCATGTTTATTGTGGCGCCAAGCGGGAGCGTGAAGGCGTAGAGGTCGCGGTCTATCGAAAGGTTCTCGCCCGCGCAGGTCATCGTTACCGGAAGCGTGCCCGAACTGCTTCTCGTCACGAAAGCCGCAAGCATCGCCTCCTTCGCGCCACGGTAGAACCTGAACGGCGAGAGGCCGTACAACCGCAGCAGCAGGGAATAGAAAACTGCGAGTATTATGACGAGCGAGACGAACATGGAGAGTATGAACTTGCCGTAGGGCAACAGGATGCTTATGCCTGTCTCGCCTACGACTGTCGCAGTCAGGGCGAACGTCCCGTACGGCGAGAACTCGAGAACGATCCCCACCATTTTGTACATCACTTCCGACGCCCCTGCAAAGAAGTCGTAGACGCTGTCGCCCACCCTTTTGAGCCGCGCCTGTGCGTCCGGCGCTTCTGCCTTTGCGGCAGCGCCGCGCAGTATCGAGAGGCAGATGCCAAAGAGGAGCGCGAATATTATCGTCGGTATCAGCTGGAATTCGACTATCGCCTTGAACGGGTTTGTCGGTATCCAGCTTACGAGGTTGTCGACAAAGCTCGTCTGCTCTGCCGGGGTGTAGTCCACGCCGGTATAGGAAAAACCTGCGCCCGGATTGATTGCGAGCGCTATCGAAACGCCGATTATGGCGGCGACGAGGGTCGTGAAAAGATACCAGAACAGGGTCTTGCCGAATATGCGCCCCATCTTCGCGGGCTCGATGCTCGCGACGCCGAGAACGAGGGTGAAGAAAACGAGCGGCATCGTTATCATCTTGAGGGCGCGAAGGAACAGGTCGCCGAGAAGCGCGACCGACGATATGGACTCTCCGAATACCAGCCCCGCGATTATGCCTGCCGCAAAGCCGATTAATATCTTGTAGACGAGCGGAAAGCGGCGGTAGGCCTTCAATATGTTCATCGGACGGTAAAGGCAAAGTCCATTTATACCTTTTTTCAAATGGCGTGCATAAAATCTTTTATAGGGATATTCCAATCGCAAAAGGAAAAGGGTGATGTTATGAAAAGAACTCCCGTAGTTATCTCTGCCGTATTAGCCGCGTGCCTCTTTGCCGCCTGCCTGTTTTCGCCTCTCGCAGACGCGCAGTCGCTGGAACCCGGCCCGGTTTCGGTATATACCAATTACCTGACGCTGAAAAGCGACCTCGATTCGCTTGCCGCGTCATATCCCGGCCACGCGAAGGTCTTCTCGATAGGCAAGAGTACGCTTGGCAACGAGATGTGGGGGATAGAGATAGGAAACTTCTCCGATCCCGGTTACGGCGAGATGCCCTGTTTCTATCTCGACGGCACGCACCACGGCAACGAGCAGTGCAGCACCGAGGTCACGATGCTTACGGCGCGCCACCTGCTTGAGAATTACGGAAAGGACGGGCAGGCTACGCGCATAGTGGACGGCAGGCAGGTGCTGATAGTCCCGATAATCAATCCCGACGGGAACATTCTCGACCTGCGATACAACGCGCAAGCGGTGGACCTCAACAGGAACTATCCCCACGAATGGGGGCTTTCCGCATCGAACCCGGGTTCGGCGGCGGGCTCCGAAGCCGAAACCAGGGCTAACATGAAGTTCATGACCAACCGCAATCCCGATTGCTACCTCTCGCTGCATACCGGCAGCTACGATCTCGTGCGGCCGCTTTGCGACGTGGGCGGGGAATACAGGGGATTCAGGCCCGAGCCGGACGCCGAGCTTTACGACAACGTCTGCGCAAAGATAGAGGAACTCATAGGCATGGGTTACCGCGGGTCCTCGGGCACCGGCGAGAGCATCGCATGGGCGTACGGCGTTAAGAGCGTATTCTCGATTTTGATGGAGGTCAGCACGGAACAATATGCGCCGGTGTCGGTCGACGACGTCAGGACGGCGCTATGGGACCCTGTGAAGGTCTGCCTCCTGCTTGCCGAAAACGCGGACCGCATGTGCGGGCGGCTTTCGCTTGAGAATATCGATGTCGCGGCCGATGGCAAGGGATACGGCGCGTCGTTCACGGTCGTAAACGACGTCTTTGGCACTGCCGGCGGCTGCACGCTTCGCCTTGCCGAAACTGGCGAGGAGATATATTTGGGCAACATGTCTGCCGGGGAAAGCGCCACCGTTTCGTTCTACTCCCCGTCGGAGAACCCGACCCTCGAGATGGAATACTCGCGCATGAGAGGTATGATAACTGGCGAAGAGGGGGACGTCTCCGAAATACGGGTGAGCGATTCCTACGAAACGGCATCGTTCATTGGCGGAGGCGCGCATGCCGATGCCAAAAGTGCTGACGCGGACGCGGAAACCGGGATATACGGCTGGGGAGACCTTGGCAGTTCGCTGCTCGCCGCCGCCGCGCTCTTTCTGGTCATAACCGCAATCGCGCTCACGGTGCAGTCGGTGAGAAAGAAGAAGTAGGGGAAAGTGTCAAGTCTTGCGATATGTCTCGATTTTGGTGTCTTTTCCTGAAATTATTTCCTCTTCCCCGTAGGTCTCGATTTTGGCGAATCTTTTCTAAATATGATATTATAGAGTATGGTTCGAAAAAACGAACATGTATTCGAAAAACGAACATGTATTCGAAAAACGAACGGATAACACCTTTTAAATAAAATCGGCCGATTCTCGCTTTATAATTAAATCAGGTTTTACGAATGGCCATTCTCGAAAAGCTAAAAGACCACTGGCAAAAGCCGCTCTACCGCAACTCGTATTACCTGATGGGCAACAGCGTGGTCGGGGCCGGAATGGGCTTTTTGTTCTGGATGGTGGCCGCAAGATATTACGATTCCGGCGACATGGGCCTTGCGATTGGGCTCATATCCGCAGCAGGGCTTTTGACGAGCGTCTCCCGCCTTGGCCTTGACGCGTCCATCGTAAGGTTCCTCGACAAGGAGAGGGACAAGAAGGGATTCATCAACACCTGCCTCACCGTGGTCGGGGCTGCGACGCTGCTGCTCGCCTGCATCTATCTGCTGGGGCTAAACATCTGGGGAAGCAAGCTGCTCTTCGTCCGCGAGAATCCGCTCTACGTTGTCGCCTTCATCGTATTCACAGGCATCTACGGCGTGCTGCCGATACTGAACAACGTCTACGTCGCGATGCGCGACACGAAATACACCTTCCTGCAGAACACGATATTTTCAGCAGGCAAAATACCGCTGCCGATAATAATGGCGCCCCTCTTTTCCATATTCGGCATATTCGGCTCGTGGGGCATAGCGCTTACGGCTGCGGTGCTGGTCGGGCTTTTTGTCTTCACGAGAAAGGTGGTGCCAGGCTACGTCCCATACCCGACATTCAAGAAGGAGATGGCAAGGGACGTCTTTGGTTTCTCTGCCGGAAACTACGTTGCAAGCCTGCTTGCGGGTGCGCCCGCGCTCGCGCTGCCGCTGATAATCCTGCACTTCCTGACGCCTGCCGAGAACGCCTATTACTACGTCGCTTTTGCCGTTGCGGGAATGATATTCATAATACCGGGCGCGTTCTCGACCTCGCTCTTCGCCGAGGGCGCGGCAAGGGAGGAGCGGTTTTTGCAGAATCTCAAAAAGGCCATGAAGCACACCTACCTGCTTCTTATTCCCGCGGTCGCAGTCGTTGCGATCTTCGGCAAGTGGGCGCTCCGCCTATTTGGCGCGGAGTATTCGGAGAGCGGTCATATCCTGCTTGCGCTGCTCTCGCTCTCGGGCCTCTTCATGGGCGCGACCTCGTTCTACGGGACATACCTGAGAATAAAGATACGGATACGCGAGATGGTGGTCGTGAGCCTCCTGACCTGCATAGGCCTCATAGGGATCCCGGTAGCGCTTCTCTCGCTGACCAATCTGGGGATAATCTCTGTCGGCTTTGCGTATCTGATGGTTTATGCGGCATTTTGCGCATACGTGGTCGCAAGGTTCCTTGCAATTGCGGTCAGGGCGAAGAGGAATGCAAAGGCCGGGTCGGCCTGACGATGCGGCAAGCCGCATGAGTTTTGTCCGTTTTTTGTTTTATTTATATATTCGTCGACGAACGTGGACGAAAAATTGCATTTATTGTCGATTGTTGTGGACGGCTATAAAAATCGGATGAGCGGGATTTATCGCCGTTCGCGTCCGACCATTTCCAGATACTGCTCTTTTGATAACGCGAAGTTCTTTGCCGATTCCATGAAGCTGTTTATCAGTTTTGCCTGTTCTTTGCTCCAGACCTCGTTAGGGACTGATTTTACCCAAGCGGCGTATCTGCGGGTGAAAGCGGGGCGTTCGCGGAAATTGGCTTTTCTGTCAAACTTGAATTCCATAACGATTGCCCCTTACACCCAGTTTCTTAAAGAATTTTTTCATCAGCTCGCTGTCAAGCGGGCCTTTTGCCATTTCGTGGAGATATATCGCATCCTCGATATCCTTTTCGCTTCCAAGCCGCAACTTATAGGAGATTTGTATTTCGAGCGGCGGAAAGTAAAGACGATTTTCCCCGAAGACGACCTCCCTCCCAGAGTTAAAGGAGAAATTGTCGAAATCGTCCTTTACGAACTTAAGTTCCATGTTGGGGATTATCGAATCGTTCTCTGCTATCCTCACGCCAAGTTTGTCGTTTGCGGGCATATCGTACAACCCTGCCGCATCTTCGGGATTTAGAAAGTAATATCCTGCTTTGGATAGATTTTCGTGCATTTCCAAAAATGCGGTTTCGGTTATCTGCGGAATCAGCATATCCGCGTCTTCTGTGCCTCTTGCCCTACCGAAGAATATCGCGACATATCCGCTTACAATCACGTATGGCGTAGTACGCTCTATTATGGCGGCACAATCCAGAACGAAACGGTCTGGCTCGGTGACCTCCTTGCCGTCTATCCTGATGCGGTTTTGTCGTATACTATCTCCATGGTGGTTAATGCCCGTAGCTGCATTTAACGGTTTTCGCGTTAAAGATCGATTTTCATCTCGTTTTTCCGGCAATTTATATATCGCTGTCCGATTATCTGATTGTTGGATATGACTAAAAACGCGGTGGTGACGGGCGGAGCCGGTTTCATAGGGTCGAATCTGGTTGAGGAACTTCTTATTGACGGCTGGAAGGTCACGGTCTTCGACAACCTCCATACCGGAAAGCCGGAGAATCTAAAAGGAGTTGCGGATAGAATTCGCTTTATTAACGGGGACGTGCGAGACCGCGCTGCATTGAAAGAGGCTTTCTTTGGCGCGGACGTGGTGTTCCACCTTGCCGCGGACATCAGCGTCGCAGGGTCTGTGAAGAATCCGGCCTTTACGAACGATGTGAACGTGAACGGGACGCTGAACGTGCTTCTCGAAGCGAGGGGTGCGGGCGTCAAAAAAGTGGTCTTCGCGTCGTCCGCCGCGGTCTACGGAAACGATCCCGCGCTTCCAAAACGCGAGGATATGATGCCGCGCCCGGAGTCGCCGTATGCCGTATCGAAGGTCACGGGCGAATACTACTGCAACGCGTTCTTTTCGCTCTATGGCATGGGTTGCGTCTCCTTGCGCTTCTTCAACGTCTACGGGCCGCGGCAGGACCCGGAGTCGCAGTATGCGGCGGTCGTGCCCGCATTCATAAGCAGGGCGTTATCGGGCGGGGACCTTGTCATATACGGCGACGGACGCCAGACGCGGGATTTCGTATACGTGAAGGACCTTGCGAGGGCGCTCATCCTCTCCGCAAATTGCAGTGCATCCGGAGTTTTCAACATCGGGTGCGGGAAGGGAATATCTGTGAACGAGCTTGCGAGGGCCGTGATCGAGAAGAGCGAAAGCCGCTCGAGGGTGGTTTACAGGGACGCGAGGGCGGGGGACGTCAAGTTCTCTTATGCGGATGTGACAAGGGCGGGGGAAGCGCTTGGATTTGCAGTAGATACGCCGCTTGAAGAGGGAATCGGGAAGACGATCGAGAGTGTGGGGAATATCTTTTAGAACGGGTGTTGATGGAGCGGCGCGAATTGACCGCCCGCCCTTGACAAGACGATGGAAACCGAACGAATTTTTTCCTGACCGCGAAAGTTTACACTTTATATATTCCAAAAAATATAACTTGGCTGCCGGCAACGCCGACGCCGATATCCCGAGGGATGAAATGAAGATAGTCACCGTCGTGGGTGCAAGACCCCAGTTCATAAAATGCGCGCCGCTCTCAAAAGAACTTTCGCGCGAGCACGACGAGATACTAGTCCACACCGGGCAGCACTACGACCACAACATGTCCAGCCTGTTCTTCGAAGAGCTCGGCATTCCAAAACCGGATTACAACCTTGGCATAGGTTCCGGTAATCAGGGGGAACAGACGGGGCGGATGATTGCAGAAATAGAAAAGGTTCTGCTCAAGGAATCACCTGACGCGGTTTTGGTTTACGGGGACACGAACTCCACGCTTGCGGGCGCGCTCGCCGCATCGAAGCTCCATATCAAGCTTGCCCACGTGGAGGCGGGCCTTCGCAGTTTTGACAAGACGATGCCTGAGGAGATAAACCGCATACTTACGGATCACTGTTCCGACCTGCTGCTTGCCCCGACAAAGACCGCGGTGACGAATCTTGGCGCCGAGGGGATAAAAGAAGGGGTCCGCCTTGTTGGCGACGTGATGCTCGATGCGCTCATGCAAAACCTCGTCGCGGCAGAAAAATCATCGGTACTGCGAAAGCTCGGCCTGCGGGAAAAGGATTACCTGCTTGCGACCGTGCACCGGCAGTCCAACACCGACGATGCGAAAAACCTTGCCTCGATACTCGAAGCGTTCGCCGAAATAGGCGGGAATATCGTATTTCCCGTCCACCCGCGGACGATGAAATTCATAAGACAGAACGGGCTTGAGCGGCGATGCGGAAAAAACGTTTCCCTCGTGGAGCCTCTGGGGTATCTCGATTTTCTGGCTCTTGAGAAGAACGCGAAAAAGATACTTACGGATTCCGGCGGGATACAAAAAGAGGCGTATATGCTAAAAGTGCCCTGCATCACGCTGAGGGATAACACCGAGTGGGTCGAGACAGTGGAAGACGGCTGGAACATACTGGTCGGAACGGACAAGAAACGGATAGTGGAAGCCGCAACCGGTTTCAATCCTGCGAGTGGGCAGCGCAATGTTTTCGGTGAAGGCGGCAGTTCGAGGAAAATCGTTGAATGCCTGATGGCGTTCGACTGATTTTCACGTAATGCGATTCAAGAGGGAATTCGCGCTTATTGCCTGAATGAGTCTTGGGGCGCGGATAAAAATCTTTTTAACTGATAAGTTAATATGTTGTTGATGCCATCTTTCAGCGAATGCCTAAAAGCGCTCTCCCTCCCAAGAACGGGCGATATAATATCGTTGCTACTCTCCTGCGGCAACTCGGCCAGCCTGACATGCGTCTCGGAAAACATAGGCATCAGCAAGCCCGCGGTTTCGAAGTGTCTTGCCGTCCTTGAAAATGCCGGGCTGCTGGCATCGCGCATAGTGAAAAATGACTGCGGGCGGGAGCGGCGTTATTCGCTTCTGCCGGCGAACATGGGGTTCTTTGTTTCTCCGGCCGAGGGCTGGTGCGTTTCGTTCTACGGCGGCGGCGCAACCGATATCGCAAACCCGCTTTTGGGGCAGTTCCCCCCTGAACTGAGGGTGCCGCTTTCGGAGAGCGTTTGCCACCCGCTTTCCGGCCACGACGGAACCATGGCGATACTGATAAATTGCGAAGAGTCGGTTTTGAAGCGAAAGCTACATCTTTTGATCCTGCGCAAGGCGTGGGACGACCCCATAAAGGAACGGCTTTTGGAAGAGATGCGAAAAAACGCTTCGCGCCACGGCTTTTTTGCAGATGTCCTCTTCTGGGACACGGAAGCATTCGTTTCGGGCAAAGACAGCTTCACGACCCGCATAAAGGCCAACGGGCGGGTCGTTTGCGGGGGCGAGACGCGGATATTCTCATCGCTCGATGCATACAGGAAATTCGATTGAAAGGAGAAACGACATGAACATAGTGGTAATAGGAACCGGCTCGATGGGCAAGAACCACGCAAGGGTATGCAGCGCGCTCGGCGTTCTTGCGGGCGTATTCGATGCGGATGAGAATTCCGCAAAGCGCGTCGCTTCGTCATACGGATGCAGGTCATACGGCACGGTCGACGAGATAATGAACGACAAGGATATCGACGGCGTCATCATAGCGACGCCGACGTCGCATCACTACGACATCGCATCGAAGGCGATGCTTTCGGGAAAGCACGTGCTTTTGGAAAAGCCGGTATGCGCAAGCGAGGATGAGGCGAAGAGGCTCATACGGCTGGCGAAGGATGCGGGCATCGTGTTCGAGGTCGGGCAGATAGAGAGATACAACCCCGTGGTCCGCTTCGCAAGGGAGTCCCTCGCATCCGGCAAGTTCGGCGAACTTCTGACGGTCGCAACGCGCAGGGTTTCGAACTTCCCGGGAAGGATACGCGACGTCGGCTGCATACTCGACATAGGCATACACGACATCGACGCGATACGCTACGTCGTCGGCAGCGAGGTGAAGTCGGTCCATGCGTCCGCAGGCCGCCATAAGGCGGACGGCGTAGAGGACCACGCGAACATAATGCTCGGATTCGAGAACGGCAAGACCGGCGTGCTCGAGGTGAACTGGATGACCCCGATGCGCGTGCGCAAGATGTTTCTGACCTGCAGCGGGGCGTTCGTCGAACTGGACTATATGAACCAGGCCGCGCGCATATCGTCCTCCGCTTATCTCGATACCGAGAACAAGAGCGCCTACATGCCGCAGGTCGAATACCAGAATCAGGACATAATGCTCAAGAAACAGGAGCCGCTCATGAACGAGATCGAGGATTTCATAGGCGCGATAAAAGAGAAAAGAAAGCCCCTTGTGACGGGCGAGGACGGGCTTGCGGCGCTGAGGATAGCGAACGCCGCCGTCGAATCATACAAGACCGGAAAGATAATCGAACTTTGAGCGCAGGGAGACGGTAAGATGGCTGTAAAAATACACGAGACCGCGATAGTGGAGGACGGCGCCGAGATAGGGGACGGGACGAGCGTATGGCACTTTGCCCACGTCAGGCGCGGCGCGCGTCTTGGCGAGCGGTGCAACATAGGCAAGGACGTTTACATAGACGAGGGCGTAACGCTTGGCGACGGCTGCAAGGTGCAGAACTTCGCCACCCTCTACCACGGCCTCACTGTCGGCAACAACGTCTTCATAGGGCCGCACGCGGCGTTCACCAACGACCTTTACCCGAGAGCCGAGATATGGAGCGAGGCGCGGCTTGTGAAAACGGTCGTAAAGGACGGCGCGTCCATCTGCACGAACTCGACGATAGTCTGCGGGACGACCATAGGGGAGTATGCCACCGTGGGGGCGGGAGCCGTAGTGACAAGGGACGTGCCCGACCACGCGCTCGTTTTCGGCAATCCGGCCCGCATACGCGGCTTTGTCTGCAGGTGCGGCTTTGCGCTAAAGGAGATCGCAAAGAAGACGGATGACGCCGTGATCTACAGATGCCCGTGCGGCGAGAAGACCTCGATTGACAGGAAGATATACGATTTGATGGAGTGATGAGATGATACCGATAGCAAAACCGCTCATTGGGCAGGAAGAGAAGGATGCGGTGATGAAGGTCCTCGATTCGGGCATGATGGCGTCCGGGCCGAAGGTAAGAGAGTTCGAAGAGGCATTTGCGGCCGCGAACGGGGTGAAGCACGCGATAGCGACCGCGTCCGGCACTACGGCGCTCCACGCCGCGATGCTCTGCGCCGGCGTAGGCCGGGGGGACGAGGTCATAACGACCGCGTTCACTTTCATAGCGACGCCAAACAGCATACTGATGTGCGGCGCAAAGCCCGTCCTTGCGGACATAGACCCGCGCACGTTCAACATGGACCCTTTGAAGATAGAGGCCCGGATAACGCCAAAGACCGGGGCGATACTTCCAGTCCACCTCTACGGCCAGCCCGCGGACATGGATGCGATCCTTAAAATTGCGGATAGGCACGGCCTCAAAGTCATAGGCGACGCGTGCCAGGCGCACGGTTCGGCATACAAGGGGAAAAAGGTGGGCGGCCTCTCTCACGCCGAGTGCTTCTCGATGTACCCGACAAAGAACATGACCTCAAGCGAGGGCGGCATGATAACGACGGACGACGGCGGTCTTGCGGATATGGCGAGATCCGTCATAAACCACGGCAGGGGGCAGCTTGCGCTCGGGACCTACGACCACGTCAGGCTCGGCTACAACTACAGGACCACGGACATCGCGGCCGCCATCGGGCTCGAACAGCTAAAGAAGCTCGGGGGTTTCAACAAGAGGAGGCGCGAGAACGCGGCTTACCTCGACGACGCGCTTGAGGGCGTCAAGGGGGTCGAGGTCCCGTTCGTGCTAGGCGGGGCGGAGCACGTGTACCACCAATACACCATAAGGGTCGAAGACCGCGCATCGCTGCAGGCGCGCCTCAGGGAGAACGGCATCGGTTTCGGGGTCTACTATCCCAAGGCCGTGCACGAATACGTCCACCTCACGCAGTATGGGCACGACGATCTTAAAGAGGCCGAACACGCAGGGCGGGAGGCGCTGTCGCTGCCTGTCCACCCGTCGCTGACAGAAGAGGATCTCTCGAAGATAGCGGGGACGATAAGGGAGTGGGCGGAAAAACAGTAGGTATGATTCCAATCGGCACAGCGCATCAGGCACCACCGTGAGAGTAAAGTTATATACCGACCCAGTATATGAAAAAATGAGATCGATCATGTCGGCATGCAGGAGAACCGATGAAATAAAAAACGAATCCGACCCGTCGGTAAGTTGGATCAACAGTGCCGAGTCCGAATTGGGGGCGGCGGAGAGTCTTTTGCGGGACAGGTATTACGAGCAGGTGTTATATCACAGCCAACAAGCGATCGAAAGAGCGTTGAAGGCGTTCCAGCTAAAAAAATACGGCAGGCGGGAAAGAACGCACGACCTGGTTCTTCTCGGACGAGAATTGAACCTGCCCGAAGAATATCTCAAGCATTGCAAAAGACTTACCGGTGTGTATCATGACAGATACCCGGATACGCCCGATATAGACGATATCGAGGAGATATCGGAAGAACTCCTGCATGGCGCAGCCTCGGTGGTGGCATGGATAAAGAAGCATTTGTGAAAATAAAAGAATTCAAAACAGAGGTTGAAGAAGATATACCTCTGGATATGCTGCTCTTTTTCGGCAGCAGGACTACTGACCACTACCGAAACGACAGCGATATCGACCTTATGATCGTATCCGAAGGATTCAAGGGCGTCAATGTCCTGGACAGGGTCGCGAAGATGTACGATTACTGGACATTCATGTGCCCTGTCGACTTCATCTGCTTCACTCCCGAAGAGTTCAACGAGCGTAAAAACAGATTCTCGATAGTCAGCGAAGCGCTGGCCACCGGTGTCGCAGTATAGGCATCGGCCTTTCGGCCTCCCCCACGCTCGCGTATTTGATGCAAAACCAGAAAATCATCCAAACGGCATCTTACTTCCCCACTCCCCTAAAGACGAAGCCCGCTTTCTCGAAACCGGCTTTATCGAAAAAGTTTCTCCCGTCGACCATGGCGGGTTTGCGCATCGTCGTCTTCAGGTTGGCGGGCGTGAGCTTTTTGTATTCGTCGTGGGCTGTCATCAATACCGCGCAGTCCGCGCCCGACAGCGCCTTTTCGAGATCTTTCGTGTATGGTACGGGGCCGAGTTTGCCGACGTGGGGTTCTGTCACGAACGGGTCGTGGACCGTTACGTCGTATCCGTTTTTTTGGAGTTCGAAATAGAGGGTCTCGGTCGGCGAGTTCCTCGCGTCGTCGCTGTTGGGGATGTATGCGAGGCCGAGTATGGCGACCTTGGTTTTTTTATCGTCCGTGTTCTGAACAGGGCTTTTTACTTTCGCATCCTCTTGCGCGGGTTCGCGTACGTTCGCATTTTTCATTGCGTCCAGCGCGAGTTCCGCGACGTGAAGAGGCATGGAATCGTTGGCGGCCCTTGCGGTAAGCATGGTCAGGGGGCGGTAGCTCCCCTTTGTCCCGTAGGCGAGCAGAAGCGTGTCCTTCGGTATGCAGTGGCCGCCTACGCCGGCGCCCGGGACGTGGACGTTGCGGTAGGGGGAGCGGTTGACAAGCTCCCTTACCTCGAACGCGTTCGCGCCCAGTTTTTCGCAGATGATCCCCAGCTCGTTCGCAAACGCTATCTCCACGTCGCGGTACGCGTTCTCCGCGGTCTTCACGATCTCCGCCGTTATCATGTCCGTTTTGTGGAGGCGGCCTTCGACTACGCTGGAGTACAGCCCGATCATGCGTTCGCGCGTTTTGTCGTCTATGCCGCCGACGACGCGGTCAAGCTTCGTCAGGTTGTGTATGAGCTTTCCGGGCATTACGCGCTCAGGGCAGTTGCCAAGAAGAAAATCCGCTCCCGCTTTCATGCCCGAGATTTTTTCGAGAATCGGCCTTACGACCAGATCCATCGTGGTTGGCGCTATGGTGGATTCTATCACGACGAGCGCGCCTTTGGAGAGATTGCGGGCGATGTCGGAAAGAGCCGACTTCAGGGAGGAATAATCCGGTTCCATCTTTTCGGTGTCAAACGGGGTTTCGACAGCTACGAGGATCGCGTTCGCATCCCGGCAGTGCGAGAAGTCGGGTGAGGCGCTGAACTTGCCGCCATGGACCGTTTCCGCGACGAGTCCGGCCATTCCGGGCTCGTCGCCGTGTATCGGGTACATCCCGTTGTTCAGGGATTCGATCTTCCCCGGGTTCACGTCAAGGCCCACCACGTCAAAGCCTTTCTTTGCAAAGAGGGCGGCAACGGGAATTCCCACGTAGCCCATGCCTACGACTACGATTTTCTTGATTTTGGGAATTTCCGTTGGTTCGGGAATTTCGGATTTTGCGGGTTTGCCCGTCCTGCCGGTTTGAATTTCAATTGACATGGGAACGACCTGGGGGTGTTTTATGGTTGATATGCCGATGAGGAATTTAACTTTTTATGGAAAAACGGCTTTTAGCGAAAAAGAGGGGGCCGGAAGGCACGGGTGTTTTTACGAATTTCGCAGGAACGCGCACTAATCCTCGCTTTGCTTGGATTAGTTCTATTTCGGAATTGCCTTGCAATTCCTCAACGCCCACTTCTTCAAAAGTGGGATGAATACTCAGATTGCGAAATTCGGAAACGCCACCTCCTCCGAAGAGAAACTTAGTTTCTCGAGGCTCAGACGCATCTACTGATGCGTCGCAGTTAGGAGGTGTGTAGTTTATTGGCGGGGTTTTTGCGTATGGGGGGTGTGGGGAGTTTTTAGTTTTTATGCAGACGGGGGGTTTTTGGGGATGGCGGGGTTGAAGAAGGGCAAAGATTGAATTAGGTTCATAATAATTATGGATGTAATTGTAGAGAGCGCTTGCGGCTTGGGTAATCCGGAGCGCATCATCCGCCGAGCGGGGGTTCATTTAACCAGGTCGTCGAGGTCGAACGCCCAAAAACCTTCTGCCAAAAGCTTGTCCTTGCCGGAAATCCCCTTTGCGAATATTCCGTATGTTTCCTTCCTTTTGCCGCTTAACCATTCAACGGCCTTTGCACGTTCCCTGAGGTCGATAAGGATCTTACGCGCCCGTTCCTCGTCAATCTCCGACCATTTGCATTCGAAAAATGCCGCTTCGGCCTGCGATTCGCGAAGCGAAATGACATCGATATCGGTATTGGTCCTCGCGCCGTCCTTATCCCTTAAACTGCCCCACCACGTACCTATCCGCCCGAGATCGGCTTTGCCGTGAATCTTTGCGCGCTCAAGATATTCGCCGCACAGTTTCTCAAACCTGCGCCCGAAGAACGCACCCTCGCCTTCGCGGATTTTTTGCTTCACGGAATCGAAATCCCCTATCTCTGCAAGGCTTTCGTTGCGTAAAACAAAGCGCGTCCAGAAATTCACGAAGTTGTCGGTGATCTCGTAGCGAACGTCCCTCGATTTCCAGTCATCGGTCACCTTTACGGTGCGCCCGATGAGAGATAGGATATCCATAAGGTCGTAAAGATAAGACGAAAGCGAGGTCTCCTTCACGCCGGCATGCGCCGCGATCTCGTTCCTCTTGTTCTTTCCCATGCTTATCGCAGAGATTATGGCCTGATACGTCTGGTAATTCTTTCCGAATTCCTCTACGAGTATATCGCGGACCTCGTTCCTTATGGGGGAGTGGGGGTGCAGGATGAGGCGGTCTATGCAGTCGTCGAGGCTCTTGCATCCGAACTCGCTCATAAGAACGTAGTAATAGATAACCCCCCCAAAAACGAAATAGAGCTTCGCCTTCTCCCCTGCATTCTTTACCCCCATCGCGTCCAATATGCGCGAAACATCGCGAAAGTTGAAAGGTTTCAACTCCATCACTACGCTTGCCCTCTTGAAAAGCGGGGCCTTGCTCTCCACGAATATCCGTTTCATCATCCCGACGGACGAGCCTGAAAAAATAAGTATCGGCTTTCTTTCCGCGCTGTCCCATGCATCCTGAAAATCGGGTATTATGGATTCGTCCATGTCGATAAAACGCTGGAACTCGTCGAACGCCACCACGATATTCTTTTGGGCGGCTACATCCAAAACAAGGCGAATGAAGCTTTTCCAGTTTTCCGGCCTTATGTATTCCGGCAGACCGGCTTTTTCCCGAAGCGTTTCAACGAATTCGTCCAGAAGATCGACCTTCTTTGGATTGACGAAGAAATATACGCTATCGCGCGCTTTAATGAACTGGCGTATGAGTTCTGTCTTCCCGACCCTGCGCCGGCCGTATATGACCGCGATCCCCTGTTTCATTGCGCAAAGCGACCTGAGTTCCTCTTCCCTGCCGAAGAATTCCATAATTATGAATATAATTATTATGTTTATAATTTTATCTGACGCCGGGTATGACGACGGTTCGGGTCGCCTTTAGGGTATGGGGGCGAATGTAATGAGCGGGGGGCGCTATCCGTGGGTGTGGGGAATTTTTAGTTTTTATGCAGACGGGATGTTTTTGGGGATGGCGGAGGGAAGCGGGAGGCGGATGCGTGAGAGAAGCAGAGGTGGACTATTAGAATTACATTTCCGGGATCACATTCCCAACATTTGGTGATTTCTGTCGACGTTGATAGACACTAATTGCCGTTTACTGTCCACGCTTGTCGACACCTTTATAAACAATACTCAGATTATAACTTGATATTATGCTTGAAGACAGTATTCGTGCGTGGAACCCATGGTGGGCGGAGAATGGGGTGCCGGACATGCTCAAGGGCATCAAGAGGGCAGGAACCAAGAAACTGTTCAAGAGTCTTGATCTTCGGCATATAAAAGACATAATAGGGGTGCGCAGATGCGGAAAGACGACGGTAATGCACCAGATAATGGATGAGTTGATATGCGATGGGATTTCGGCAAAGGATATAATCCTTTTAAACTTCGACGACTTCGAGATAAATAACGCATCGTTTGAACAGATATTGAAGGAGATATACAAGATAAACCCGGATATGCAATATATTTTTCTAGATGAGATACAGCAGAAAAATAGCTGGGAACAATGGGTCCGGACCCTGTATGACACCATGAAATTCCGGCAGATATTCGTTTCCGGGTCGTCGTCTTCCGTTCTCTCTTCCGACATGTCCCGCGTTCTCACCGGCAGGCACATCAGTTTTGAAACATATCCGTTTTCGTTCGCGGAATACCTTCGATATCACGGCTGGATCAGGTTTGACCGCGATTTCCTTGCGGCAAACAAGGCAAAAATCCTGCATTACCAGAAAAAATACCTTGAAGATGGAGGATTTCCTGAAACGCTCGGCAGAAGCGATGCGGAGCGAAAAGAGGTGCTTACGAACCTTTTTAACGACATTATAGCAAGAGACGTCGTATCCAGACAGGGCGCTGACCCGGACATAGCCAAAAAAGTGGCATATTATATCATATCCAATTCAGGCAAAGAATTCTCGCTTCGCCGGATTGCCGATTCTCTTGGCATAGCCGTAGGCACTGTTTCAAAATACATTTCATACTTGAATGAATCGTTTATGACCTTCGAGACGGGGCTTTTTTCCCACAAGCTTTCCATGCAGTTTCGGCATAACAAAAAAGCCTACTGCATAGACACGGGGCTGATGAACAGCGTTGCCTTCAAGTGTGGCCGTGAAACCGGCAGGCAGATGGAGCTTGCCGTGTTTTTAGAACTGAAAAGGCGCGGCAGGGAGATATACTACTGGAAAGGGGAAAAGCAAAAAGAGGTCGATTTCGTTGTCAGGGATGGCGGTGAGCTTGAACTGATGCAGGTATGCGCAAGCGTTGAAGATGCGGGGACGCGCGAACGCGAAACCTCTTCCCTGCTTTCGGCGATGGAGTCGCTTGGGCTGCGTGGCGGCACGATAATCACCGAGGATCACGAAGGATCCGAAACAACCAATGGAAAGGAGATATGTTTTATTCCGCTTTGGAAGTGGCTTTTGAAATAATCATATCAAGGCTAAGGGCGATAAGGGGCGTAACAAAAGCTTGTGTTGCATTAACCCGAACCTGTGCAGCATGCGACAGGGGGAATAGGGTGGTGTGGGATACTATGGGCAGGATGAATAGAATGGTGTGGGAATACTACGGAACTGTAAGAAGGGCGGTTGACGGGGAAGGGTTTTGCGAGGGAGTGTGGTGGTGGGGAATGGTGGATAAGAATGAAGGGAGGCCGGAAGCAGAATCAGTAAACTGCACACCTCTTAGAAGAGGTGGCGTTTCCGAATTTCGCTATCGGTGCATTCATCCACGCCCTCGCCGATGCTCGGCTTGGTCGCAACGTGTAACGTTGCTCCCCGCATCTGAAGAAGCGGGCGTGTTGAGGAATTTGCAAAACAAATTCCGAAATAGGACTAATGAGCGAAGCG
>PGXE01000007.1:0-5636 GCA_002838935.1 Thermoplasmata archaeon HGW-Thermoplasmata-1
GTTTCCGCGCCTTTATCGCTTTGCCTCGTTTCCGCGCTTCCCTCACTTGTCACACCTTGCACGCGTATTGCATTTTCCGCGCTTTGCGCCGCCTTTAGCTTCGCATCATTCATCGAGAATCGCATCCATGAAGGTTTCCAGGTTTTCGCCGTGCTTCGCATCCGTCATGAAAGCGGGAACGTGCGGCGCTATGCGCTTTAGGTCTGTCTGTATGACCTTGAGGTCTACGTCGACGTATGGCGCAAGGTCTATCTTGTTGACTACAATCGCATCCGCTATCTGGAATATGACGGGATGCTTTCTCACCATGTCGTCCCCTTCGGTCACGCTTATGACAACAACACGCTTTTTAGTTCCCAGCGGAAAATCGGCAGGACATATCAGGTTTCCGACGTTCTCGACTATGAGGCAATCTATCGCGTCGAGGTCGATTTTTTCGGATGCGTGCTCCACCAGGTGCGCATCGAGATGGCACTCCTTTCCCGTGTTCACGTTAACGACCTCTGCCCCGTGCGCCTTTATCCTCCGGTAGTCGTCGTCTCCGGCAACGTCGCCGACTATAACGCCCGCCCGTTTTCCATTCTTCGCAAGATGGTCGACGAGCTTCTCGATTATGAGGGTTTTTCCCGAGCCTGTCGAGCCCATGAACTCTACTGAAAGAATACCATGAGAATCGAGATGCTCCCCCACGTCGTCAGCTATGCGCCTGTTGGCGTCAAGAACGTCGGCCTCGAATTCGACATCTATTATCTTGTGCATGCAAAACACTTTTGAAAATGAATCCCCGAAACGGATTAAAGGTTGTTGGCGGTCGTATGCGGATGCCGCCGTGCGAGCTAAGCGTGAAAAGATTCACTGGTAATGATAGGTATCCTCTTCGGTCTCATCAAGCATATGGCCCGAGGGGCGCTTCATTAATTCCTCGAACGTGAGCTCTATGTCCATCACTATGTCGCGAAGGAGTATCTCGACGTTCTCGTTGCGGAATTCCTTGGCCGCTTCGTTCTCGGTGAAGAGTATGCCTACGAATTCGTCCCCTTCCTTTGAAATCTCTATGCTGCAAAGCGGTTCTTCCATACTATTCACTCCCGCGATTCGTGGAGTGCCATCTTTTTACCGTATTAAAAACTTTTGACAACCTCGCGTTGCCGGGCGGGCGCAAGGCGGATATGCCGGATACGATGAGGAATTGTAGGAAGCTGGAAGTGAGAAAGTTATAGGGAATGAGAAGGCACGGGGTGAATGTGGGATGAGAGAATGGGGTGAGAATAGGGGAAGCAGAAAGTGGGAAATAGGGTGCATCACGCGAACATGGTCGCATCGAGAGCGAGCCCCTGCTTTTTCCCGAATTCCCTGCCGCCCATTATCTTTGATATGGCTGTAACGAAATCCGCCACGTTCACGCTCGTGCGCTCCTCGCGTATCGCCGCCATTCCCGCCTCCGTGCATATCGCCCTTATGTCTGCGCCGCTTGTGCCATCGCAACGCATGGCGAGACCGGAGATATCGACGTCGCCGGAGAGGCTCATCCTCTTGGTATGTATCGAGAATATGTGCGCTCTTGCCTCTGCGGTCGGCGAAGGAACCTGAATCACCCTGTCGAACCTGCCGGGGCGGACTATCGCGGGGTCGAGGATGTCCGGGCGGTTCGTTGCTGCGATAAGCTTCACGTTCTCGACCGGGTTGAACCCGTCGAGTTCGGAAAGAAGCTGCATGAGCGTGCGCTCGACCTCGCGGTTCCCGGAAGTGCCGTCGTCCGTTCTCCTTGCGCCTATGGCGTCGAGTTCGTCTATGAATATTATCGAAGGCGCCTTCTCCTTTGCGAGCTTGAATAGGTCCTGCACCCTCTTCGCGCCGTCGCCTATGAACTTCTGAACGAGTTCGCTGCCGACGATCCGTATGAAGGTCGCATCCGTGTGATGGGCGACCGCTTTTGCAAGAAGGGTCTTTCCTGTTCCGGGCGGCCCCGCAAGAAGGATTCCCTTTGGCGGGTCTATCCCTATCTTCCTGAAAAGATCGGGCCTCTTCATCGGCAACTCGACACTCTCGCGAAGCTCGCGGATCTGCTCGTCAAGTCCCCCTATCTCCGCATAGGATTCTCTTGGTTTTTCCACTATCTCGGATGCCGCGATAAGCGGATCTTTGGAATCGGGAAGTATCCCTACGACCGCAAGAGTATTCTGGTTCATCGAGACCATGGTTCCGGGAAGAATCCTTGACGTATCGACGAAACTCGCCACCGGCACCACGAACTTGGGGCCAGTGCTGCTTCTCACGATCACGGAACCCCCGTGCGGCAGTTCCATTATCTCACCGACAACAAGCGGCGGCCTCTTTAGCTTCTCCATCTCGGCACGGAGTATGGCGATCTCCCTCTGGAGGTTCTTCATCTCGTCGAAATAGTGGCGTTCCTTAGCCTCCCCGCCACATGGGGGATAACCGGAATCGCGATAACCCTGCTCGAAAGAAGGGATGGTCTCGGAACCGGCATCCTCGCCCGCTGCCACGTAATCGTCCTGTTGATCTGTCATTTTACCACGGTAATATGTTGAATATTGGGGGATAATATTTAAACGGATATCCCCGCCGCTTTTTGGATGCGCGATAACTTCATATTAAACGAGCCTATTTATGATTTATTGAACATCAGTTGATGGAGTAGTGTATATGCAGTGTGAACTTTGTGGTATAGATGCGGCCTTTTTAAAAAGAGTGATAATCGAAAAGGTGGAACTGCAGGTCTGCCCGAAGTGCGTGAACCTCGGAGTCCCCGCTACCTCTGAAGCGAAGCGGAACGCAGGCATAACAGGTTCCGTGCAGGAGGGGCTCGAGAAACGGGCGGTAAGGATGCAGAGAAAGGACATCTACGACGAGATGTCCGGAACAAAGGAACTGCTTCCAGGATGGGGGGAGAAACTGAAGAAGGCCAGAGAGTCCAAAGGCTTCACGTGGGAGGACATCGCTTCCCGCGTCGGCCAGCCCGTGCATGCTGTGGCTAAATACGAAAAGGAGGAGTTAAGGCCATCCGACTCTGTAATAGCAAAACTCGAGAAGGAGCTTGACTTAGAGCTGCTCGAAACTGTTGGCGTGATTCATTCCACCGGCGGCGGCGGGCCCAAGGGGCTTACGCTTGGTGACCTCCTGAAAGAAGCGATGCGAAAGAAGTGATGGTAAAATGCTCTTCAAGCAGGCTGTCGAAGCCCTGTCCGACGGCGAACTGGTTGTATACCCGACCGAAACGCTATACGGCCTTGGCGCAGATGCGAAAAACGTGGATGCCGTTAAGAAGGTTTTTGAGGCAAAGGAACGCCCGTCCGGCATGGCTCTGCCGGTTGCGGTCTGCGATCTTAAGATGATGGAACGCATCGCAGAGGTTGGCGAAGTTGCGAGAAAACTCTACGGCCTTTTTCTCCCAGGCCCTCTTTCGATGGTTCTGCCGCGAAAGGAATATCTGCCAAAGGAGACCGCGGGAGGCCTTGACACCGTCATGGTGAGGGTGCCTTCCCACTCCATTGCAATCGACCTGATAGAGAGTTTCGGCGGGCCGATTACGGCAACTAGCGCAAACATACACGGCGGCAAAAATCCGTCGTCGCTCGACATCGCGTTCGACCAATTGGGTGCGAAGATTAAGGTCTACCTCAACGCAGGGCATCTTGGCGGCACCGCGTCAACGATAGTCGATCTGACTACAAAAAAACCTGCGATACTGCGCGAAGGCGCCATCCCCCGTAACGTAGTGGAGGATGCGCTGCGATGATGGATGAAGGGATATACGAAAAATATTTACTTGCCGGTAGGTCGGCGGGCGAGGCGAGAGACCATGCCGCATCGCTGATAAAGCCGGGTGCAAGGCTTCTTGACGTTGCCCGGGCGGCCGAGGCGCGCATAACCGAGAGCGGCGCAAGGGTGGCTTTTCCGATAAACCTGAGCATCAACAACGTCGCAGCTCACTACACGCCAAAGATAGGGGACGAGACCGTCTTCCGGGAAGGCGACCTCGTAAAGATAGACGTCGGCGCACACGTGGACGGCTACATAGGCGATACCGCGAGAACTGTGGAAGTCGGCTGCGGGGGGCGGTGGGATTCAATCGTGACCGCCGCGGAGAGGGCGCTTGCGCTTGCAATCGAGCTTATACAGCCGGGCGTCGACCTCTCGATAGTGGGCGAGGCGATCGAGGACGAGATACGCTCGAGGGGTTTTGTGTCGATAAAGAACCTCACCGGCCATTCGCTCCAGCAGTATAACCTGCACGCCGGACTTACCGTGCCAAACACCTCGGGATACAAGGGCGGGAGGCGGCTAAAGAGCGGCGACGTCATAGCGATAGAGCCTTTTGCCACAAACGGCATGGGCCACGTGGACAACGGCCCGATAAGCAACATCTACCACTTCGTCAGGATGCGGCCCCTTCGCCACCAGTCGTCGCGCACGCTCCTGCAATCGATACAAAAGGAGTTTTCGAACCTGCCGTTCGCCGAGAGGTGGTGCGAGCCGATGCTGGGCGACCCTATAAAACTCGGTTTTGCCCTGAAGCTGCTGACAAAGGAGGTGCTGATAAGACCCTATGCGCAGCTCGTTGAGGCGGGAGGCGGACAGGTGGCGCAGGCGGAGCATACGGTTCTCGTTAAAAAGGACGGGTGCGAGATTTTGACTGTCCCTAACTGGTTGTAGTGAACTACACTGAAAAGAGCAAAACCGGCAACCCGCACCTCAGGTTAACCCTCCAGCACCATGCACTTCTTGAAGCCTCCGCGCTCGCGCAGCTTCTTCTGCTTCACCATGCGCAGGGATTCGCGGTCGAATCCCCTCGTCTCGATGAGCGTTTCGAGCACTTCGAGCAGATCGCCTATCTCCTCCTGCTCATGGCTCCAGTCTGCGTGCATCAGCTCCTTCGCCTCTTCGAGTATCTTCTTCTTGAGCAGTTTCGGCATCTCTTCTTTAGACGCTTCCCTGAAACTTATGTCGCCGTATCCGGCCTTCGAGACGAGTTTTGGAACATTGTCCCGCACGAGCCTGCCGACCCGCATCGCTTCACTCGAAAGGAACTTTTCAAGATCAAGGCGGACCATCTTGAGATCTGCAGTCGGGCTCCATGTAAAGCGGTCGCAGGACTCCTGTATCATCAGGTTTACCGTCCCCTCGCTCCCGAGCGTCCGGTAGTCGGTGCGGATGCCCATCACAGGTATGTCGAGCGCCTTTGCGTATCCAACTTCGAACGCCGTCCCGCTGTCCACGTCAACGCCGTCGAGCAGGGCCACGATGCAGTCGCAGCCGTCTATGGCGCTTATGTTGGCTTCGTAGACCGCCCTTCTCGATTCCGAGTCCTTTCTCGCCGCATCCGTGCTGTGGAGGTGCGGCACGTGGACCTCGTGGCCGCTTTTCGGTACTATCTCGGCTATCTGTTCCAGCAGATCCCGGTCCTGTTTTGTGAAAAGGGGACCCGCGAGGTAAACCTTGGCCATGAGGGGGAGTAACTTTTTTGGGGGTATATAGTTTGCGTGACCCGGCCCACGCTTCATTTTGCGGAAATATTGGTCGTGTTCAAAGATTGGCTAAAACTAATCATCTCTTAAGGGGATGACATCTCCGACATCAATCAACAACCTCGGAGGTGTCATCCTTGCCCCAGA